>CAYSQO010000003.1:0-79170 GCA_964433315.1 uncultured Rubrivivax sp. | reverse complement strand
CCGGCCGGGGGGGGCGGGGCGGCGCGGCGCGCGGCGATCAGCGGCTCGAACAGGCCCGCCAGGATCAGCAGGCGCCGCTGCGCCCGACGCAGCTGCGCGGGCCGCGGATCCAGCGTGGCCAGCAGGTCGGCCAGGTCGCCGGCCCCGGCGGCGAAGCGCGGCAGCTGGGCTTCGGGCACGCCGAGCATGCGGCCGATCACGCCCGCCGGCAGCGGCCGCGCCACCGCCTCGATGAAGTCGAAGGGCTGCGTCGTCGACAGGGGTGCCAGCAGCCCCTGGAGCCGGGCCTCGATCGCCGGCCGCAGGGCCTGAAGCGCCGCGGGGCCGAAGCCGGCCTGCATCAGCGGCCGCAGGCGGCGGTGGTCGGGGTCGTCGACGAACAGCAGGGCCCGGGCCAGCAGGCGCTGGAAGCGCGGGCTGTCCGCCGGCCCCGTCACGGCTTGGGGGTCGAGCAGGCCGAAGCGGGCGGCCAGCTGGCCCCAGCCCGCCACCCGTGCCACAGACAGGCGGGGGTCGCGCAGGGCGGCCTCGACCTCCGCATGGCTGCTCAGCAGCCAGCAGCCCCCGAAGGCCTCGTCCCACCAGTGCAGCGGCCCTCGGCGGTGCAGGGCGGCCATGGGCATCTGCGGCCCGCCGCGGGCCAGCGCCTCGGCCAGGTCGGCCGGCAGCACCGGTCGGGCCGGAGGGGCTTCGAGCAGCGGGGGATGCAGGGCGGGGTTCACGGGAGGCTGGGGACGGAGGGCATGCGCTGCAGGGTGCATGGCCTGTGCCCGTCCGATCAAGCGACCATCAAGCCGCCGGGCCGTCGGAATGGCTGGCTGCCCGCGGGCTTCATGCCGGTGCGGTGCACCGCGGGCGCGCGGCCGGCGGCCGCGCCGCGGGCCGGCAGGGTGGTGCCCCGACCCGGGTTCGAACCGGGACGGACCGGTCAAGGTCCGGCGGATTTTCGTACCCCCACGGCTTTCGCCGCCTGCGGCCGGGGCCGCGGTTCGGGGTCTGGAGCGCGCCTTCACCATGCCGGCCGCCAGGCCGGTGCAGGTGCCCGCCGTCCGCTCTCTACACCTTCCGGCTCCGGGGCGGGAGACGGCTTGGCTCGGCGTTGCCTCGCACCGGCCGGGGCCGGGCAGGGGGTTCGCCGAATTTGACGGGATTCACGCCGGCCGTTTCCGCGCCGGGTGCTCAATGACTCAAGTCCGCTGCGTCTGCCTGTTTCGCCATCGGGGCGACGCGGGCCGCATGGTAGCCGCCCCGTCCGGGGCGGCTGTCGCTCACAGGCGACCGGCCAGGCTCAGGACCATCGTCTCGTCCTCGGTGAAGAGGCGCGAGCGCGTCAGGAAGGCCTTGCCCTCCGGACCTTCGAGCGAGAAGGTGCCGCCGTGGCCCCCTTCGACCACGTCGATGATGAGCTGGGTGTGCTTCCAGTACTCGTACTGCTGCGCCCCGATGTAGAAGGGCAGGCCGCCGATCTCGCCGAGCTTCACGTCGGCCGGGCCGATCATGACCTCGCCTTCGAGATAGCAGTTGGCCGCGCTGTTGTCGCAGCAGCCGCCCGACTGGTGAAAGATCAGGTTCGGGCCGTACTTCTGCTTGAGCACGCCAATCAAATCGATCGTCGCCTGGGTGGCAATCACCTTGTCGACCATGATGTTCTCCTTCTGGGAATGCAAACGGGGGCTTGAAGGCCCCCGTTCGTGGTCAAGTGCTGAGGCCTACTTCGTCGATCAGAAGAAGCCGAGCTTGCTTTCGCTGGTGCTGACCAGCAGGTTCTTGGTCTGCTGGTAGTGGTCCAGCATCATCTTGTGGGTTTCGCGGCCGATGCCCGACTGCTTGTAGCCACCGAAGGCCGCGTGGGCCGGGTAGGCGTGGTAGCAGTTGGTCCACACGCGGCCGGCCTTCAGGGCGCGACCCATGCGGTAGGCGACGTTGCCGTTGCGGCTCCAGACGCCAGCGCCCAGGCCGTACAGCGTGTCGTTGCCGATCTCGACGGCTTCGGCCTCGGTCTTGAAGGTGGTCACGGCCAGCACGGGGCCGAAGATCTCTTCCTGGAAGATCCGCATCTTGTTGTGGCCCTTGAAGACGGTCGGCTCGATGTAGTAGCCGCCTTCGAGTTCGCCACCCAGGATCTTGCGGTTGCCGCCGACCAGCAGCTCGGCGCCTTCTTCGCGGCCGAGTTGCAGGTAGGAGCTGATCTTGGTGACCTGTTCCTGCGAAGCCTGGGCGCCGATCATGGTGTCGGTGTCCAGCGGGTTGCCCTGCTTGATGGCCTTGATGCGGTCCACGCAGCGGGCCATGAACTCGTCATAGATCGATTCGTGGATGATCGCGCGCGACGGGCAGGTGCAGACCTCGCCCTGGTTGAAGGCGAACAGCACCAGGCCTTCGATGGCCTTATCCAGGAAGCCGTCGTCGGCCGAGGCCACGTCCGGGAAGAAGATGTTGGGCGACTTGCCGCCCAGCTCCAGGGTCGCCGGGATCAGGTTGTTCGCCGCGGCCTGGCCGATCAGGCGGCCGGTCGAGGTCGAGCCGGTGAAGGCGATCTTGGCGATGCGGGTGCTGGTGGCCAGCGGGTGGCCGGCTTCGCGGCCGTAGCCGTTGACGATGTTCAGCACGCCGGCGGGCAGCAGGTCGGCGATCAGCTCGGCCAGGATCAGGATCGAGATCGGGGTCGACTCGGCCGGCTTGAGCACCACGCAGTTGCCGGCGGCCAGGGCCGGGGCCAGCTTCCACGCCGCCATCAGGATGGGGAAGTTCCAGGGGATGATCTGACCGACCACGCCCAGGGGCTCGTGGAAGTGGTAGGCGATCGTGGTCTCGTCGATCTCGCTGATCGAGCCTTCCTGGGCGCGCAGGCAGCCGGCGAAGTAGCGGAAGTGGTCGGCCGACAGCGGGATGTCCGCATTCAGCGTTTCACGGATGGGCTTGCCGTTGTCGACGGTCTCGGCGTAGGCCAGCTTCTCCAGGTTCGCGTCGATGCGGTCGGCGATCTGCAGCAGGATGTTGGCGCGCACGGCCGGTGCCGTCTTGCCCCACTTGTCGGCGGCGGCGTGGGCGGCGTCCAGCGCCAGTTCCACGTCGGCCGAGGCCGAGCGGGCCACCTTGGTGTAGGGCTTGCCGGTGATCGGGGTGATCACGTCGAAGTACTGGCCGCTCAGCGGGGCCTTCCACTGGCCACCGATGAAGTTGTCGTACTGGGCCTTGTATTCGACCTTGGCGCCGGGGGTGTTGGGGTAGGCGTAGAGCATGCGCGTCTCCAGAGCATGAAATCAGGGTGTGAGCGACCACATAAGCGGCTTGGCGGCCGCCGGTCTCCCAGTTCCTGAGCGCATTGACCGTGCCATCGTGGCGCGATGGCCTTCCGACTAGGGCATACCCTGCGGAGCCGCACCGCTTCGGACCGCCTGGCGCCCTCCTGGGCTGGCTGTCGAGCGCAAGCGCTGCGGCCTTGCGTCGATGTGGGACGCTGTCCTGCCCGCGCCTCGGCGCGGCTTGATGCAGGACGAGACATCTTCTTTGGCTTTTTCAGACTGAAAACCTAGGCATAAAAATGCCTAGGTTGTCGGGGGGCCGACCCGCCGATGGGCGGCCGGGCTCAGCCGACGAGCCGGCTCAGCCCCTCGGCACCCAGCCAGAAGACCGTGCCGATGTAGACCATGCCCACCAGCGAGACGACATAGCCCGCGATCACCGCCGCGCCGTCCCCCTCGATCATGCCCAGCGCGATCAGCAGGATGGCCCAGGCCGGGAAGGTGTTGGACAGCGGGATCGGCAGCGGCAGCATGAACACCGCGGCACTGACCCCCAGCGCCAGGCCATTGAGCCGCTGCATCAGCGGCGGCCGCACCAGGCCGCCCAGCCGCGGATGCACCAGCTTTTCCAGCCAGCCGGCGATCTTCAGGCCGATCTGGAGGACCTTGTCCAGCGTCGCCGGGCCCACCTCGACCCGCATCAGCCGCGCCGGCAGCCAGGGCGGCTGGCGCAGCGCGATGCGCAGGCTCAGCAGCAGCATGACCAGGCCGAAGGGCGTGGACAGCCCCGGCGGCGTCACCGGCTGGCAGAAGGGCAGGGCCATGAAGATGATCAGGATGTTGAAGCCGCGGTCGCGCAGCACCTCGACCAGGCCCGCCACCGTCATCGGCCCCCCGGCGGCTCGGGCCTGCACGCGGCGCAGATCGTCGGACAGGGTGGGGTGGGGCGGTGGCGTGCTGGCGGCGGGGAGCATCGGGTCGGGTCCGGAGGGGAGGGACTGCCGGCCCGCGGGACGGCGGGCGGCGGATCAGGGCTGCAGCCAGCAGGCACCGTGCCCATCGAAGCGGGCACGGCGGTGGCCGTCGCGGTGCAGCTCCAGCCAGTCGATCTGCAGCACCTCGGCTTCGAGCGCGGCGAAGTGCGCGCGTTCCGCGGCCGGCGGCGGGGGCACCGGATCGGCCAGCGGCGCCCCCGGCGCGCGGGCGGACAGGTAGTCGCCCACGCTGGGCGAGAGCTTCACCCGCGCCCAGCGCGAGCTCAGCGCCAGGCCGCCCGTATGCAGCGTCACCCGCAGCCGCAGGCGAAGCTGCCAGTGCAGGCGCGGTGACCAGGCCAGCAGCGTGGCCTGCGGCTGGCGCTGCAGCTGGGCGACCTTGGCGGCCCGGGCATCGCTGTAGATCCACAGCCGCCGCTGCGCCGCGTCCACCTCGCGCAGCACCACGGTGCGCGCCTCGGGCAGGCCCTCGGCATCCACCGTCGCCAGGGCCGGCGTGCGCCAGGCGTGGTGGCGGTCCTGGGTGGCGCGCGCGAGCTGCTGCCAGATCGCCGCCTCGATGGCCGGCAGCCCGGCCAGCCGCGGGGGCGGGGCGCCGTCGGCCGTGTTGGCCGCTTCGGCGGCGCTCACGTCGCGGCGGCAGCCGGCCTCAGGCCTGTTCCCGGCGCAGGGCCGGGAAGAGCAGCACGTCGCGGATGCTGGGCGAATCGGTCAGCAGCATCATCACCCGGTCGATGCCGATGCCGCAGCCGCCGGTCGGGGGCATGCCGTACTCCAGCGCCCGCACGTAGTCGGCGTCGAAGAACATGGCCTCGTCGTCGCCCGCATCCTTGGCTTCCACCTGGCCCTGGAAGCGCGCTGCCTGCTCTTCGGCGTCGTTCAGCTCGGAGAAGCCGTTGGCCATCTCGCGGCCGGTGATGTAGAGCTCGAAGCGCTCGGTCACCTCGGGCCGCGTGTCGCTGGCGCGGGCCAGGGGCGAGATCTCGGTCGGGTGCTCCATGATGAAGGTCGGCTGCCAGAGCTTGTCCTCCACCCCCTCCTCAAAGTAGGCCACCTGCAGCGCCGCCAGGCTCTTGGTCGACAGGCGGTGCTTGGCCTCGCTCAGGCCCAGGCGCTGCAGCTCGCCGCGCAGCCAGTCGGCATCGTCCACCCGCTCGCCCGCGTCGGTGTGGGCCAGGATGGCCTCGCGGATGGTCAGGCGGGCAAAGGGCTGCGACAGGTCCACCGTGCGGCCCGCGTAGCTCAGCACCTCGGTGCCCACCGCGCTGCGCGCGGCGTGGCGCAGCACCTGCTCGGTGAAGTCCATCAGGTCGCGGTGATCCCAGTAGGCCGCGTAGAACTCCATCATCGTGAACTCGGGGTTGTGGCGGACGCTGATCCCCTCGTTGCGGAAGTTGCGGTTGATCTCGAAGACCCGATCGAAGCCGCCCACGATCAGCCGCTTCAGGTACAGCTCCGGCGCGATCCGCAGGTACATCTGCTGGTCCAGCGCGTTGTGGTGCGTGACGAAGGGCTTGGCGTTGGCACCGCCCGGAATGGGGTGGAGCATCGGCGTCTCCACCTCCAGGAAGGCGTGGTCCACCATGAAGCTGCGGATCGCCGAGACCGCCTTGCTGCGGGCGGTGAAGCGCGCACGCGCCTCGGCGTCGGTGATCAGGTCCACGTAGCGCTGGCGGTACTTCTGCTCCTGGTCCGTCATGCCGTGGAACTTGTCCGGCAGCGGCCGCAGGCTCTTGACCAGCAGGCGCACGGCCGTGGCCTTGACCGTCAGCTCGCCGGTCTTGGTGCGGAACAGCGTGCCCTCGCAGGCCAGGATATCGCCCAGGTCCCAGTGCTTGAAGGCGGCCAGCGTCTCGGCCCCCACCGCATCCTGGGTCACGTAGATCTGGATGCGGCCGCCGGTCGGGCCGGCCGAGCCGTCCTGCAGCGTGGCGAAGCAGGCCTTGCCCATCACCCGCTTGAGCATCATCCGGCCGGCGATCGCCACCGCGTAGGGCGCAGCCTCCAGCGCCTCGCCGCTGACCTCGGCATGGCCGGCGTGCAGCTCGCCGGCCGCATGGCTGGGCTTGAAGTCGTTCGGGAAGGCGATGCCCTGGGCCCGCAGCGCCGCAAGTTTTTCGCGGCGCTCGGCGATCAGCTGGTTCTCGTCGGCGGGGGTCTGGATCGGGGGGGCGGATTGGCTCATCCCGGGATTTTAGGAACTCGGCGGCCCGGGCCCGCCGCGGCCCGGGGCGACCGGGCCGGATGCGCAATACTCACGGGCTGTTTTTCCCCACCCACGCGCTGTCTCCATGGCTTCCTGGCACGAGCATGTCCGCGCCCAGGCATACCACCTCGGCCTGGCGGCGCTGAACCGGATCCACGGTCTGCTGCCCTTCGCGCTGCGGCCGCTGCTGTACCGCCTGGCGGGCCTGCGCATCGACCGCACGGCCACCGTGCAGGGCGGTGTGCGCTTTTTCCACGTCGGGCGGCTCCAGATTGGTCCGCACACCCTGGTCAACCGCGGGGTCTACCTCGACAACCGCGCCGGGCTGCGCATCGGGGCCAACGTCTCGATCGCGCACGACAGCCGCATCTACACCCTGGGCCACGACGTCCATGCCCCGGATTTCCGCGCCCTCGGGCGGCCGGTGCAGATCGACGACCACGTGGTCATCTTCGCGGGGGCGATGGTCATGCCCGGCGTGCACCTCGGGCGCGGCGCGGTGGTGATGGCCGGTGCGGTGGTCACCCGGAGCGTGCCGCCCATGCGCGTGGTCGGCGGCAACCCGGCGCGCGACCTTGGCCCGCGCCGCGCCGAGCCGCAGTACACCCTGTCGCGCCGCTACTGGCTGGCGCACTGAGCCCATGGCGCGGCTTGCCCTCGTCGACGGGGCCTCCTTCGTCCTGCCCTACGACCACGCCCTGGCCACGGGCCTGCTGCGGCGCGGCGTGGCCCTGGACTTCTACGGATCGCGCACCCGCTACAACACCGAGTTCCTGGCCGACCTGCAGCGCCACGAGGGGCTGACGACGGTCATCGACGCCGTCTCTGGCAGCGTCTGCAGCCGTCCGCGCGGCGTGCTGGGCTACCTGCGCCTGCTGCTGACCCTGCTGTGGCGGGGGCGCCGCTACGACGCGATCAACCTGCAGTTCAGCGTGCTCTGGCCGCTGGAGCTGCTGTTGCTCTTCCCGCTGCGCCGGCGCCTGGTCTACACCGTGCACAACGCCGTACCGCACGGCCATGCCGGGCGCCGCCACCGCCCCACGGCCTGGCTGGCGGCCCTGGCCGGGCGGCTGGTCTTCGTCAGCGAGGCCACCCGCGATGACTTCCTGGCCCGCTACGGATCGCGCCACCGTGCCCGCTCCAGCGTGCTGCCCCACGGCCTGCTGCCCGTGCATCCCGGCCAGGCCCCGCGCCGGCCGAAGGTGCCCGTGCCGCCCGAGGCCCTGGTGTTCTGGGGCACGGTCAAGGGCTACAAGGGCGTCGACCTCTTCCTCGACCTGGCCGTGCATCCCGCCCTGCGGGGCCTGCCGCTGGAGATCGTCGGGGCCTGGGATCCGGCCCTTGCGCCCCTGCGTGCCGACCTGGCGGCGCGGCGTGTGCACATCCGCGACGACTACCTCGACCCGGCCGCGCTCGATGCCCTGCTGGCCCGGCCGGTCGTCTTCCTGCTGCCCTACCGCGCGGCCTCACAGTCGGGGGCGCTCTACACCCTGCTGCACCGGGGCTGCACCTTCCTCTGCAGCGACGTGGGCGACCTCGGCGCCTTCCTGCGCGAGTCCGGGCTGGACGCGCTGCGGCTGCGCGAGCGCTCGGCCGAGGCCGTGGTCGAGGCGCTCGACAGGCTGGCCCGCGATCCGGACCGCCTGGCCGAGGCCCTGGCCGCCGCCCAGCAGCGCCATCACTGGGACCGCTGCCTCGCTCCATGGGCCGAGGCCCACGGCCTGCTTCCCCAACCTTCGGAATCCTCCCCATGCGCCTCGTGAAATCGGCCCTTCGACGCCTGCTCGCGCAGACCGGCTGGACGCTGCAGCGCGCGGGCGCCCATGACGCCGCCCTGCTCGTCGACCTGTCCGAAGCCGACCGCGCGCTCGACGCCCGCGTCCGCCCCTACACCCTGACCAGCCCTGAACGCCGGGCCAGCCTGCTCGGTGCGGTCGATCACCTGGTGCGCCACCGCATCCCGGGCGACATCGTCGAGTGCGGCGTCTGGCGCGGTGGCAGCATGATGGCCGTGGCCCTGGCCCTGATGGCCCGCGGCGACACCACCCGCCACCTCTACCTCTACGACACCTTCGAGGGCATGAGCGAGCCGACGGACGAGGACCGCAGCCACAGCGGCGAGAGCGCGCAGGCCCAGCTCGACCGCACGCCGGCGGGCGAGGGCGTCTGGTGCGAGGCCAGCCTGGAGGACGTGCAGGCCAACCTCTGGTCGACTGGCTATCCGCGCGACCGCCTCCACTTCGTCCGCGGCAAGGTCGAGGACACCGTGCCCGCCACCGTGCCCGAGCGCATCGCCCTGCTGCGGCTGGACACCGACTGGTACAGCTCCACCCGCCACGAGCTGGAGCACCTCTACCCGCGCCTGCAGCCGCATGGCGTGATGATCATCGACGACTACGGGCACTGGCAGGGCGCGCGCCAGGCGGTGGACGAGTACTTTGCTGACGCGCCGCCCGGCGTCTACCTCCACCGCGTCGACTACACGGCGCGGCTGATGGTCAAGCCGGCCTGCGCGTGAGCGCTGCCCTCGCGCGCACGCTGCCCGCGGTCTATGCCGCGGCCGGCCTGCGGCTGGCCGCGCCGCTGCTGCTCCTGCCGGTCATGGCCCTGCGGCTCGGGCCCGAGGCCTTCGGCCGCCTGAGCCTGCTGCTCGTCTGGGCCGGCCTGCTCGCGCTGCTGGTCGAGGGGGGCTTTCTCGCCGCGGCCACCCGCCATGCCGTGCAGGCCGATGCGGACCGCCGCCGCCTCCTGGCCCAGCAGATCGCCAGTGCGCGCCTGCTGCTGAGCCTGCTGGCCGTCGCCCTGGTGGCCGCCCTGGGGGCCTGGCTGCCGGTGCAGGGGCAGGCGCCCTCGGGGCTGGAGCTGGCCCTCATGGCCGCCCTGGCCTGCGCCCTCGGCTGGCCCGCCACCTGGTACTGGCAGGCCACCCAGCAGCTGGGCCGCTGGGCATGCATCGAGCTTGGCGTCTACGCCCTGTGGCTGCCCCTGGCCTGGGGCCTGGCCGGCAGCGTGGCGGCTTACCTGGCGCTGCAGGTCCTGGCGATGGGCCTGCTGGCCGTGCTGGGCTGGCGGCGCGTGTGGCGCGAGCTGGCGCCGGCGGGCGGCCTGCTGCAAGGCCACGCGCTGGGGCCCGGCCTGCGGCTGGGCTGGACCATGCTGCCGGTCTCGCTGATGGGGGCGCTCTACTCCTTCGCCCTGCCGGCGCTGGCCTCGGCCCGCATGGCGGTGGCCGAGCTGGGCGTGTACTACCTGGCCGACCGCATCGTCCGCGCCCTGCTGGCGGCGGCCGACCCGGTCTACCAGCTGGTCTATCCGCGCCTGGTGCAGCACTTCGCCCGGGCCCCGCGTGCCGCCTGGCGGCTGGCCCGGCGCTCGGCCGCGCTCGGCCTGCTGGCCGGTGCCGCGCTCTGGGCCGCGGCCTGGCTGCTGTGGCCGCTGCTGGCGCCGCGGCTGACCGCGCTGCCGCCGGACCTGGGGCCGGTGCTGGCCGTGCTCGGCCTGCTGCTGCCCCTCCTGCTGGGCTGGAAGTTCCTCGGCTACGCCATGCTGGGCAGTGCCCGTCACGACCGGGCCTACCGCGCCTGCGTGATGCTCGGCGGCCTGCTCGGCCTGGCCGGCGCCTGGGGCTGGGCCGGCGACGGCGCCCGGGCCCTGGCCTGGGTGGCGGTCGCCGTCGAGCTGCTCGTCATCCTGATCGCACTGGCCGGCCTGGCCCTGGGCCGCCGTGCGCCCGACCCCGCCTGAGAGCTCCGCCGATGGGTATCGACCTCCACAACCTGAACTTCCTAGCCCACGCGGCCGACCTCGGCGTCAGCTTCCGCGACACCCTGGCCGTCGGCCGCCAGGCCCTCTTCGTCGATGCGCCGGACCTGCAGCGCTTCCGCCGGCGCCGCGGGCTGCCGGAGCTCCCGCCGCAGGCCCTGGCGTCCGGCGCCTACTTCGAACCGATGCTGCAGGCCTGGTTCGGCTGCGAGCGGCCCGATGCCGTCGACGCCTCCGACTACGAGCAGGCCCGCTGGGTCCACGACCTGAACCTGCCCTGGCCGCCGCAGGCGGCACCGCACTACGACGCGGTGCTCGACTTCGGCTGCCTGGAGCATGTCTTCAACTTCCCGACCGCCTGGCGCAGCCTGGTCGACCGCTGCAAGGTCGGCGGCCACCTGCTGCACGCCCTGCCGGCCAACAACTTGTCGGGGCACGGCTTCTACCAGTTCTCGCCCGAGCTCTTCTTCAACCTCTACCGGCCCGAGCGCGGCTTCGAACTGCGCGGCCTGTACTTCGCGCTCAAGGCCGATCCGCGCCGCTGGTGGGCCGTCGCCAACCCGATCACGCTGCGCCGCCGCGTCAACCTGTGCAACGCCCACGAGGCCTACCTGCTGGTGCTGGCCCGCAAGCTGCGCGAGCCGGGCGAGCTGCCCGCGCCGCAGCAGTCCGACTACGCGGAGAGCGAATGGCTGAGCCCGGGCCCGCCCCCGGGCACGGCGCGGCCCAGCCCCTGGCAGGGCCGCCTTGATCGCCTGGGCCTGCTGCCCGCCGCCCGCGCCCTGCGGGCCCGGGCTCAGGCCCTGAGCCGCAGCGGCCTGAGCCTGCCGGCGCCCGACTACCAGGCGGTCGATGTCGAGGCCCTGACCCGCCGATGAGCCCTGCTGCCCCGCCTCGCGTGCTGCTGCTCTGCGAGCGCCTGGACCTCGCCGGCGGCGTGGAGCGCTTCGTCTGCCAGCTGGCGTCCGCCCTGCAGGCCGAAGGCGGGCTGCGGCTGGCCGTCGGCAGCGTGGCCACGCCGCGCGAGGCGCTGGCCTACCCGCTGCCGGCCACGGTGGACCTGGTCCACGGGCCGCGAGAGCCGGCCCCGCCCGAGGGGGACGGCCTGCTGACCATCGTGCGGCGCCAGTGGCGCATCGGCCGCAGCCTGGCGGCGGTGGTGCGCATGGTCCGGCCGGACGTGCTGCTGCTCAACGGCCTGACCACGGCCTGCGCGGTGCTGCCCGCCCTGCCTGCCCGGCTGCGCGCCCGCACCCTGGTCTGCGACCACAACCATTTCGCGGCCCGCTCGCGGCCCTGGCAGCTGCTGCGGCGCCGCTACTACCCGCAGCTGGCCGGGGTCGTCAGCCTGACCGAGGCCGATGCGCCTCGCTTCGCCGCGCTAAACCCGAGGACCGTCGTGATCCCGAACGCCTCGGCCCTGCAGGCCGTCCGGCCGGCGCTGCCCCAGGCCCCGACCGTACTGGCCGTCGGTCGCCATGTGGCGCAGAAGGGCCTGGACCTGCTGCTGGACGCCTGGGCCCGGGTGCTGCCGGAGCTGCCCGAGGCGCGCCTCACCCTGGTCGGGGAGGGACCCCTGACCCCGGCGCTGCAGGCCCAGGCCCGCCAGCTCGGCCTGGACGCCAGCCTGCGCTGGGTGCCGGCGGCACGCGACATGGCGGCCCATTACCACGCGGCGGCCGTGTTCGTGCTGCCCTCGCGCTACGAAGGCCTGCCCTTGGCCCTGCTGGAGGCCCAGGCCCTGGGCCTGCCGGCCGTCGCCTTCGACTGTCCCACCGGGCCGGCCGAGATCCTGGCGCCCTCGACCGGCCTGCTGGTCCCGCCCGGTGACGTGCCGGCGTTGGCCGAGGCCCTGCTGGCGCTGCTGCGCGATCCGGCCCGCCGTGCCCGCATGGCGCAGGCGGCCCTGCGTCGCCAGCAGACGCACTTCTCGCCCGAGCAGCACCTTGCGCGCTGGTCGGCCCTGATCCGCCGCACCGCCGCCGAGGCGGCCCAGGCTCCCCGATGAACCCGCCGGTCCGCACCGTCTCCCTCATCGTCCCCTGCCGCAACGAGCGGGACCATGTCGAAGCCTTCCTCGACTCGGCGCTGGCCCAGCGCCTGCCGCCGGGCCTGGCGCTGGAGATCGTGCTGGCCGACGGGGCCAGCGACGACGGCACGCGGGCGCGGCTGGACGCCCGCGCGGCGGTCGAGCCGCGGCTGCGCGTGGTCGACAACCCCGAGCGCATCACGCCGACCGCGCTGAACCACGCGATCGCCCAGGCGCGGGGCGAGGTGATCGTGCGCATGGACGTGCACACGGTCTATGCCGAGGACTACGTGGCCGCCTGCGTGCACGCGCTGCAGACCACGGGCGCGAGCTGCGTCGGCGGCGCCTGGCGGCCGGGGCCGGCGCGCAGCGCGCGGCAGGCGGCGATCGCGCGGGCCTTCGAGAGCCGCTTCGGCTCGGGTGGCGCGGCGTCGCGGCGCGAGGGCTGGTCCGGGCCGGTCGACACGGTCTACCTGGGCGCCTGGTGGCGGGCCGAGCTGCTGCGGCTGGGCGGCTTCGATCCGGCCCTGGTCCGCAACCAGGACGACGAGCTGAACCTGCGCATCCACCGCAGCGGCGGCACGGTCTGGCAGAGCGCGGCGATCCGCAGCTGGTACACGCCGCGGGCTTCCTTCGGCGCCCTGGCGCGGCAGTTCTACCAGTACGGCTACTGGAAGGTGCCGGTGATCCGCAAGCACCGCCTGCCGGCCTCGGCACGGCATCTGGTGCCCTTCGGCTTCGTTGCCACGCTGCTGGGCGGGGCGCTGCTGGCGCCGTGGTGGCCGCGGGCCGGCGGCGTGGCGGCGGGCCTGGCCGGGCTGTATGCCGCGCTGGCGCTGGCGGCGGCGGCGGCCGAGGCCCGGCCCTGGCGCGAGCCGGCAGCCTGGCTCGGCATCGCCTGGGCCTTCGCCTGCATGCACCTCAGCTACGGCGGGGGCTTCGGCCGGGCGCTGCTGGAGACGGTGCTGCTGCGCCGCGGCCCGGCCGCCTCGGCCACCCGGCTGACGCGCTGAGCCGCGCGGCCGCCCCCGTCCTGCCCCTTCGTCCCATGAGCCTGCCCCCCGCCTCCGCCGAGACCGTCCGCGTCGCCGAGCGCTACGCCCGGCGCGAGTCGGCCGATCCGCGCTACAGCCTGCTGCGCCCCGAGGTGATGCACGCCGTGCACGAGCGCCAGCGCGCGCTCGCCGGCCTGCTGCGCGCGGCCGCGCGGCGCGACCCGCGCTGGGCCGATCTGCCCGCCCTGCGCCTGACCGAGGTGGGCTGCGGCGGCGGCGGCAATCTGTTGGAGCTGCTGCGCCTGGGCCTGCGCCCCGAACACCTGACCGGGCTGGAGCTGCTGCCCGAGCGCGCCGCCGCCGCACGCGAGCTGCTGCCGGCCGGCCTGGCGGTGATCGAGGGCGACGCCTGCATCGCGCCCCTCGCGCCCGGCAGCCAGGACCTGGTGCTGGCTTCCACCGTGTTCAGCTCCCTGCTCGATGCGGCCTTCCAGCAGCGCCTGGCCGATGCGATGTGGCGCTGGCTGCGGCCGGGCGGGGCGGTGCTCTGGTACGACTTCGCCGTCGACAACCCGCGCAACCCGGATGTGCGTGGCGTGCCGGTGGCGCGGCTGCGCCAGCTCTGGCCCGAGGCCCGCCTGCGCGTGCGCCGGGTCACGCTGGCGCCGCCCCTCGCGCGCCGCCTGCCGGCGCCGCTGCTGCCGCTGTTCAACGCCCTGCCGCTGCTGCGCACGCACCGGCTGGCGTGGGTGGAGCGGCCGGCCCTGCGGGGGAACGGAGACATCTCGACATCGGCCCGGGCCTTGCATGGCGATACAGTCCCAGGCGCCGGCTGTCCGCGCCCATCGGACAGCTCCCACTTCCACCATACGAAACCCACATGAAGATTACTGTCGTCGGCACCGGTTATGTCGGTCTGGTTACTGGGGCCTGTCTGGCCGAGATGGGCAACCACGTGGTTTGCCTGGATCTGGACGCCCGGAAGATTGAAATCCTCAACACCGGCGGGATTCCCATCCATGAACCCGGCCTGCTGGAGGTGGTGCAGCGCAACGTGAAGGGCGGCCGCCTCGAGTTCACGACCGATGTGGATGCCGCCGTGGCCCATGGCACGGTGCAGTTCATCGCGGTGGGCACGCCGCCCGACGAGGACGGTTCGGCCGACCTGAAGTACGTGCTGGCCGCCGCGCGCGCCATCGGCGAGCGCATGACCGACTACAAGGTCATCGTCGACAAGAGCACGGTGCCGGTGGGCACGGCCGACAAGGTGCGCGCGGCGGTGGCCGAGGCCCTGGCGGCGCGTGGCGAGACGATGGAGTTCTCGGTGGTGTCCAACCCCGAGTTCCTCAAGGAAGGCGCGGCGGTCGAGGACTTCATGCGGCCCGACCGCATCATCGTCGGCGCCGAGGACGAGCGTGCCATCCTGCTGATGCGCTCGATCTACGCGCCCTTCGTGCGCAACCGCGACCGCCTGCTGGTGATGGACCTGCGCAGCGCCGAGTTCACCAAGTACGCCGCCAACGCCATGCTGGCCACCCGCATCAGCTTCATGAACGAGCTGTCGCGCCTGGCCGAGCGCGTGGGCGCCGACATCGAGTGGGTGCGCCAGGGCATCGGCAGCGACCCGCGCATCGGCACCCAGTTCCTCTACCCCGGCGCGGGCTACGGCGGCTCCTGCTTCCCCAAGGACGTCAAGGCCCTGGTGCGCAGCGGCGCCGAGGTCGGCCTGAACCTGGGCGTGCTCGAGGCGGTGGAAGCCGCCAACGAGCGCCAGAAGCAGGTGCTGGTCGAGAAGGTGGTGGCGCGTTTCGGCGCCGACCTGTCCGGCCGCCGCTTCGCGATGTGGGGCCTGGCCTTCAAGCCCGGCACCGACGACATGCGCGAGGCGCCCAGCCGCGTCATGGTGGCCGAGCTGACGGCCCGCGGCGCCGAGGTGGTGGCCTACGACCCGGTGGCCATGGAGGAAGCCCAGCGCGTCATGGCCGGCCAGGCGGGCCTGCGCTACGCCGCCAGCGCGCCCGAGACCCTGCCGGGCGCCGACGCGCTGCTGATCGTCACCGAGTGGAAGGAATTCCGCAGCCCGGATTTCGACGCGATCCGCGCCCAGCTCAAGCAGCCGCTGGTCTTCGACGGCCGCAATCTCTTCGAGCCGGCCGACATGGCCCAGCGTGGCATCGAGTACCACGCCATCGGCCGCCCGGCGCCGCAGCGCGCCTGATGCCCGACGCCTGCCGATGAGCGAACGCGCCGCGGACTTGCCGCCCTTCGTCCCCTTCGCCCTGCCGGAGATCGGCGAGGCGGAGATCGCCGAAGTCGTCGACACCCTGCGCTCGGGCTGGGTGACGACCGGGCCCAAGGCGCGTCGCTTCGAGCAGGACTTCGTCGCCTTCCTGGGCGGCGACCCGGCGCTGCAGGCCATCGCGGTGAATTCCGCCACCGCCGGCCTGCACCTGGCGCTGGAGGCCCTGGGCATCGGCCCGGGCGACGAGGTCATCACCACCACCCACACCTTCACGGCCACGGCCGAGGTGGTGCGCTACCTGGGCGCGGACGTGGTGCTGGTCGACATCGACCCGGCCACGCTCTGCATCGACCCGGCGGCGGTTGAAGCGGCGATTACCCCGCGCAGCAAGGCCATCGTGCCGGTGCACTACGCCGGCCTGGCCGCGCCCATGGAGGCGCTGCTGGCCCTGGCCCGCCGCCACGGCCTGAAGGTGGTGGAGGACGCGGCCCACGCCCTGCCTACCAGCTGCGGCGGCGCACGGGTGGGCACGCTGGGCAGCGACGCCACCGTCTTCAGCTTTTACGCCAACAAGACCATCACCACCGGCGAGGGCGGCATGCTCGTCACCCGCGACCCGGCCCTGGCCGAGCGCGCCAAGGTGATGCGCCTGCACGGCATCAGCCGCGATGCCTTCGACCGCTTCACCGCCCAGGCGCCGAGCTGGTACTACGAGGTCGTGGCGCCCGGCTTCAAGGTCAACCTGACCGACATTGCCGCGGCCCTGGGCCTGCAGCAGCTGCGGCAGGCCGAGGCCTTCCGCCAGCGCCGCGCCGCGATCGCCGCGCGCTACGACGCGGCCTTCGCCGACCTGCCGGTGATCCTGCCGCCGCGGCCCGGCGCCGCGGGAGGCACCGCGCCGGACGATCTGCATGCCTGGCACCTCTACGTGCTGCGCCTGGCCGACGAGGCGCCGGCCCTGGGCGCCGGCCGGCCCGGCGCGGGCGGCGACACCGGCGACCGCGATGCCTTCATCGAGCAGCTCTACGCCCGCCGCATCGGCTGCAGCGTGCACTACATCCCCCTGCACCTGCACCCCTACTGGCGCGAGCGCTACGGCCTGCGCGCGGCCGACTTCCCGCACAGCCAGCGCGCCTACGAGCGCATGCTCAGCCTGCCGCTGTTCAGCGCCATGCGCGACGAGCAGGTCGAGCGCGTGATCGCGGCCGTGCGGGACGTGCTCGGCGCGGCCTGAGGCCGCCGCGCCGCCCGCCGTTCCCGCGCGCTGCCCTCTGCGCCTTTCGCCCGCCGCTGCCCATGCCGGCCAAGCGCCTCTTCGACCTGCTCGCGGCCGGCCTGGGCCTGCTGCTGCTGGCCCTGCCGATGGCGGCCATCGCCCTGGCGGTGCGCCTGGATTCGCCGGGGCCCGTCTTCTTCCGCCAGCCGCGCGTCGGCCGCCACGGCCGGCTGTTCCGCATCCACAAGTTCCGCACCATGGTGAGGGACGCCGAGCGGCGCGGGCCGGGCATCACCGTGGGGGCGGATGCGCGCATCACCCGCGTCGGCGCCTGGCTGCGGCGCCACAAGCTCGACGAGCTGCCGCAGCTCATCGACGTGCTGCAGGGCACGATGAGCCTGGTCGGGCCGCGCCCCGAGCTGCCGCGCTATGTGGCGCACTACCCGCGCCTGATCGGCGAGGCCGCCACGGCCCGCCTGCTGGCCCTGCGGCCGGGCCTGACCGACCCGGCCTCGCTCGCCTTCCGCGACGAGGCCGCCCTGCTGGCCAGTGCCGCCGACCCCGAGCGCTGCTATGTCGAGACGGTGCTGCCGCGCAAGCTGGCCCTGGCCCTGGGCTATGCCGAGCGCGCCAGCCTGCGCACCGACCTCGGCCTGATCCTGCAGACCCTGTCGGCCCTGCTGGGCGCGGCGGGCCCCCGGCCGCCTGCGCCCTGAAAGCCTCCGTGATGCGTCGCCCGCTCCCCCCCGCCGCCCCCCTGGCCGAGCCCGCCGGCGGCTGGGCCCTGCGCGTCGAGGCGCTGCTGAGCCGGCTGCGGCCGGCCCGCACCGCGCTCTCGCTGCTGATCGACGCGCTGGTGGTCGCCTTGACCTGGCAGGCCACCTACCTGTTCCGCCTGGGCTTCGAGGACTGGTTCGCGCTGCGGCCGTCCTACGACCCGCTGGTGCTGCTGGGCATCGTCATCGTCTATGCCGCTGCCGGCGTGGCCTTCGGGGTGCCGCGGGCGGTGTGGCGCTTCATCGGCTTCGGCGAGGTGCAGCGCCTGGCCCTGGTCTGCCTGGTGGCCGGCGCGGTCTCGGCCAGCGCGGTGCAGATGGCCGGGCTCTACGCCACCCCGCGTGCGGTGCTGGCCCTGCACCCGCTGATGACGCTGTTCGGCCTGGCCGGCGTGCGCATCGCCTACCGCATGTTCTACGAGCACCTGCGCATGCGCCTCAGCGGCCGCGGCGGGGCCGCGCGGCGCGCGATCGTGCTGGGGGCCGGCGATGCCGCGCGGCTGCTGATCGCCGGCATCCAGCACCAGGGCTGGACGGTGCTCGGCCTGCTCGACGACGACGAAGGCAAGCAGGGCCGCCGGGTCGGCAGCGTGCCGGTGCTGGGCCGCCTGGACCGCCTGCGCGCCCTGGCCGAGCTGCACGGGGCCACCCACGTGATCGTGGCCATGCCCTCGCTGCGCCGCGAGATCCGCCGCAGGGTCTTCGAGCAGGCCGCGGCCGTCGGCCTGCCGGTGCTGACCGTGCCCAGCGAGGCCGAGCTGCGCGAGGGGGCCGCCCTCAGCCGCGTGCGCGACATCGAGCCCGAGGACCTGCTGGGCCGCGAGCCGGTGCTGCTCGATGAGGCCGGTATCGCCGAGGGCGTGGGCGGCAAGGTGGTGCTGGTCACCGGGGCCGGGGGCTCGATCGGCAGCGAGCTGTGCCGCCAGCTGGCCCGCTACGGCCCGGCCCGGCTGCTGCTGCTGGAGCTCAGCGAGTTCAACCTCTACGCGATCAGCGAGGAGCTGGCCGAGCGCTTCCCGCACCTGGCGGTGGAGCCCCTGATCGGCGACGTGCGCGATCTCGACGGCCTGCGCCGCCTGTGGGCCGCGCGCCAGCCGCAGATCGTCTTCCATGCCGCGGCCTACAAGCATGTGCCGCTGATGGAGGAGGCCAACGCCTGGCAGGCCCTGCGCAACAACACCCTGGGCACCTGGCAGGCCGGCCGGGTCTCGGCCGAGCAGGGCGTCGAGCGCTTCGTGCTGATCAGCACCGACAAGGCGGTGAACCCCAGCAATGTGATGGGCGCCAGCAAGCGCGCGGCCGAGATCGTGCTGGCCCACCTGGCCGCCACGGAGCCGGGCACGCGTTTCATGGCCGTGCGCTTCGGCAATGTGCTGGGCAGCAGCGGCAGCGTGATCCCGAAGTTCAAGGCGCAGATCGCGCGCGGCGGGCCGGTCACCGTGACCCACCCGGACATCACCCGCTACTTCATGACCATTCCCGAGGCCGCGCGCCTGGTGGTGCAGGCGGCGGTGCTCGGCGAGAGCGGTCGCGTCTATGTGCTGGACATGGGCGAGCCGGTGAAGATCGTCGACCTGGCGCGCGAGATGATCCGCCTGGCCGGCCACAGCCTGGAGGAGATCCCGATCGCCTTCAGCGGCCTGCGACCTGGCGAGAAGCTCTACGAGGAGCTGCTGGCCGACGCCGACGCGACCCTGCCCACCGTCATCGAACGCCTGCTGGTGGCGCGCATCGCGCCGCCGGCCGAGGCGGCACCGGCCCTGCTCGACTGGATCCGGGGCCGCGACAGCGCCACCCCGGCCGAGGTGCGGGCCCTGCTGGCCCGCGTCATCCCGGAGTACCGGCCGGCGCGCCACTGAGCCGGCGGGCCGGCCGGCGTCGCGCGGGACGGGGCCGGCCGCTGGCGCCGCGGCGCCCGCCTGCGGCGCGCCGCCGCAGGCCGCGGGCCGCGTGGCTTAGCCCAGCAGCGCGAGCAGCCAGGCGCGCAGCGCGGGGCCGGCGTCCTCGCCGTCCGGCAGGCTCAGGGGCTGGGCCCCTGCGGCCTGCAGCGCCAGGCCGCCGGCCGTGGCCTGCAGCTGCAGCGGGGTGAGGCCCTCGCCCAGGCCTTCGGCCGTGTCGCTGCCGATCAGCACGATCAGCCCGGCCTCGCGCAGCAGGGCCAGGG
This sequence comes from uncultured Rubrivivax sp., assembly GCA_964433315.1. Classification (GTDB taxonomy): domain Bacteria; phylum Pseudomonadota; class Gammaproteobacteria; order Burkholderiales; family Burkholderiaceae_C; genus Aquariibacter. The sequence goes on along the minus strand of CAYSQO010000003.1, from coordinate 59,540 downwards.
TGGCCGGCAGCTCGGCCTGCAGGCCGGCGGGCAGGGCGCTGCGCTCCAGGCGCAGGGTGTGGCGGCCGGCGGCATGCAGCTCGCGCTCGGCCCGGTCCAGCAGCGCCGCGCGCTTGGCTGCATCCCCGCCGAGGACGGCCAGCACCGCCGCCTGCTGCTGCTTGAGCGCCGCCCGGGCGGCGGCATCCACCGGCGCACTGGCCGCCTGCGGCCCCTGCAGGGCACGCAGCAGCATGCCGGCCCCGACGGTGTGGTTGCCGAGCCGGTCGATCAGGATGAAGCCGCCGGTGTCCCGGTTGTCCGCATAGGGATCGAAGGGCAGGGCCTTGTCCAGGGTCAGCGTGCACACCGCGATGCCGTTGAGCTCGAGCTGCTCGGCCGGATGCTTCTCCAGAGTGTTCACGTTGAGCTGGTGGCGGATGGCGCCGACCGTGGCCGGCACGGTGGCCGTGCCCAGCTTCATCAGGTAGCGGCGGCCCGGGCGCATGGGCTCTTCGTGCATCCAGACCAGGGTGGTCTCGAACTGACTGGCGGCCGAGGCCGGCTGCGCCGGGCCGCAGAGCAGGTCGCCGCGCGAGCAGTCGATCTCGTCGGCCAGGGTCAGCGTCACCGACTGGCCGGCCACGGCCTCGGGCAGGTCGCCGTCGGCGGTCACGATGCGGGCGACCGTGCTTTCCTTGCCGGAGGGCATCACCCGCACGCGGTCGCCCGGGCGCACCACGCCGCCGGCGATCTGGCCGGCGAAGCCGCGGAAGTCCAGGTTCGGCCGGTTGACCCACTGCACCGGCAGGCGGAAGGGGCCGCGCTGCAGGCGGGTGTCGTCGATCTCGACCGTCTCCAGGAACTCCATCAGCGCTGGGCCCGTGTACCAGGGCATGCGGGCGCTGCGCTCGGTGATGTTGTCGCCGACCAGGGCGGACATCGGGATCGGGTGCAGCGTCACGCCCTGCATGCCGAGCTGCTGCGCGAAGGCGCCGAAGTCGGCCACGATGCGGTCGAAGACGGCCTGCTCGTTGCCCATCAGGTCCATCTTGTTGATGGCCAGCACGATGTGGCGGATGCCGAGCAGCGAGACCAGCGTCGCGTGGCGGCGGGTCTGGGTGAGCACGCCGCGACGGGCGTCGATCAGCAGGATGGCCACGTCGGCGGTGGATGCGCCGGTGACCATGTTGCGGGTGTACTGCTCGTGGCCCGGCGTGTCGGCGACGATGAACTTGCGCCGGTCGGTGCTGAAGAAGCGGTAGGCCACATCGATGGTGATGCCCTGCTCGCGCTCGGCGGCCAGGCCGTCGACCAGCAGGGCGAAGTCGATGTTCTCGCCCTGGGTGCCCCACTTCTTCGAGTCGGCTTCGATCGCGGCGAGCTGGTCCTCGAAGAGCATCTTCGATTCATAGAGCAGGCGGCCGATCAGCGTGCTCTTGCCGTCGTCGACGCTGCCGCAGGTGATGAAGCGCAGCAGGCTCTTGCGCTCGTGCTGCTGCAGGTAGGCGTCGATGTCCTGGGCGATGAGATCGGAAACGTGGGCCATGTCAGAAGTACCCCTCTTGCTTCTTCTTTTCCATCGAGGCGGCGGTGTCGTGGTCGATCATGCGGCCCTGGCGCTCGGAGGTGGTGGTCAGCAGCATCTCCTGGATGATCTGCGGCAGGGTGGTGGCGGTCGACTCGACCGCGCCGGTCAGCGGGTAGCAGCCCAGGGTGCGGAAGCGCACGCTCTTCATCTGCGGCTTCTCGCCGGGGCGCAGCGGCATGCGCTCGTCGTCGACCATGATCAGGGTGCCGTCACGCTCCACCACCGGCCGCTCGGCCGCGTAGTACAGCGGCACGATGGGGATGTTCTCCAGGTGGATGTACTGCCAGATGTCCAGCTCGGTCCAGTTGGAGATGGGGAAGACGCGGATCGACTCGCCCTTGTGCTTGCGCGCGTTGTAGAGCTTCCACAGCTCGGGGCGCTGGCTCTTGGGGTCCCAGCGGTGCTCGGCGCTGCGGAAGCTGAAGATGCGTTCCTTGGCGCGGCTCTTCTCCTCGTCGCGGCGCGCGCCGCCGAAGGCGGCATCGAAACCGTGCAGGTCCAGGGCCTGCTTGAGGCCCTGGGTCTTCCACATGTCGGTGTGGATCTGCGAGCCGTGGCTGAAGGGGCTGACCCCCAGGGCCTTGGCCTCGGGGTTCTGGTGCACCAGCAGCTCCATGCCCAGCTCGCGCGCCATGCGCTCGCGCATGGCGTACATGGCCTGGAACTTCCAGGTCGTGTCCACGTGCAGCAGGGGGAAGGGCGGCGGTGCCGGGTAGAAGGCCTTCTTGGCCAGGTGCAGCATCACCGAGCTGTCCTTGCCGATGGAATACAGCATCACCGGCTTGTCGGCTTCGGCCACCACCTCCCGCAGGATGTGGATGCTTTCGGCCTCGAGGCGTTGCAAATGGGTCAGGGCAGCAGTCATCGGACGATCGGCGCAAATCGGAAACACGGGCCCGGCCAAGGCCGGTGCAACCCGTCAGGATAGCGGAGCCGGCGGCCCAGCCTGCCGGCCGGCGCCGCCCCCGGGCCCTCAGTCGATCTGCAGCGGCTCGAAACCCTTGACCAGGGTGTCCAGCGCCTTCATCTGCGCGAGGAAGGGCGCGAGGCGGTCCAGCGGCAGGGCGCTGGGGCCGTCGCACTTGGCCCGGGCGGGGTCCGGGTGGGCTTCCAGGAAGAGCCCGGCCAGGCCGACCGCCAGGCCGGCCCGGGCGAGGTCAGCCACCTGCTGGCGGCGGCCGCCGGAGGCGGCACCCAGCGGATCGCGCTGCTGCAGGGCGTGGGTCACGTCGAAGATCACCGGCAGGCCGCCGCTGACCTTCTTCATCACGTCGAAGCCCAGCATGTCGACCACGAGGTTGTCGTAGCCGAAGCAGGTGCCGCGGTCGCAGAGCAGGAGCTTGTCGTTGCCGGCCTCGCGGAACTTCTCGACGATGTTGCCGACCTGGTGCGGGCTGAGGAACTGCGGCTTCTTGATGTTGACGACGCGGCCGGTGCGGGCCAGGGCGACGACCAGGTCGGTCTGGCGCGCCAGGAAGGCCGGCAGCTGCAGCACGTCGATGACCTCGGCCGCCGCGGCGCACTGCCCGGGCTCGTGCACGTCGGAGATCACCGGCACGCCGAAGGTCTGCTTGACCTCCTGCAGGATCTTCAGGCCCTCGTCCAGGCCCGGGCCGCGGTAGGAGTGGATGGACGAGCGGTTGGCCTTGTCGAAGCTGGCCTTGAAGACGTAGGGGATCTTCAGCCTGGCGCAGACCTGCACATAGGCCTCGGCCGCCTGCAGCGCCAGTTCGCGCGACTCCAGCACATTGATGCCGCCGAAGAGCACGAAGGGGGCATCGTTGGCGACGGTGATCGCCGGGGTGATCGAGATCGGGAGCGTGGACATCGGTGGAGGCGGTGGGGCGGAGGAAACGGGACGCCACGGACTGCGGCGTCCGGGCGGCAGGGCCCGAAGTCTCGCGCATCCTGCCACCGGCCCTGCCGCCCGCGGGCGGCTCCGCCGCGCGGATCAGGCGAAATGCTTCGCGTCGGCCAGCCGCGGGGCGGCCAGGTCCTTGGGCGAGAGGGTCGGTGCCACGCCGAGGTCCGGCCAGTCGATGCCGATCGTCGGGTCGTCCCAGCGGACAGCGCCCTCGCTGGCCGGGGCGTAGTAGTCGGTGGTCTTGTAGAGGAAGTCGGCGACTTCGCTGAGCACCAGGAAGCCGTGGGCGAAGCCTGGCGGGATCCAGGCCATGCGGTGGTTCTCGGCGCTCAGCTCGAAACCGGCCCACTGGCCGAAGCGCGGGCTGCTGCGCCGCATGTCCACCGCCACGTCGAAGACTTTGCCGGCCACCACCCGCACCAGCTTGCCCTGGGCATGCGGGTCGAGCTGGTAGTGCAGGCCGCGCAGCACGCCGCGCACCGAGCGCGAGTGGTTGTCCTGCACGAAGGTCGTCGGCCGGCCCAGCGCGGCGTCGAAGGCGCGCTGGTTGAAGCTTTCGGTGAAGAAGCCGCGGTCGTCGCCGAACACCTTCGGCTCGATCACCAGGACTTCGGGCAGCCGCGTGGGCGTGATCTGCATCAGAACACCTTCTCCGTGAGGATCTTCAGCAGGTACTGACCATAACCGTTTTTCTTCAGGGCCTGGCCCAGGCGTTCAAGCGTCCCCGCATCGATCCAGCCGCTGCGGTAGGCGATCTCCTCCGGGCAGGCGACCTTCAGGCCCTGGCGCTTCTCCAGGGTGGCGATGAACTGGCCGGCTTCGAGCAGGCTGTCGTGGGTGCCGGTGTCGAGCCAGGCGTAGCCGCGGCCCATGATCTCCACGCTGAGCTGCTGCTGCGCAAGGTAGCGGGCGTTGACTTCGGTGATCTCCAGCTCGCCGCGGGCCGAGGGCTTGATGTCGGCGGCGATGTCGCAGACCTGGCTGTCGTAGAAGTACAGGCCGGTCACCGCGTAGTTGCTCTTGGGGACGGCGGGCTTCTCCTCGATGCTGATCGCGTTCTGCGCGGCGTCGAACTCGACGACGCCATAGCGCTCCGGATCGTGCACGTGGTAGGCGAAGACGCTGGCGCCTTCCGGCCGTGCCGCGGCGCTGCGCAGCAGGCCCTGGAAGTCGTGGCCGTAGAAGATGTTGTCGCCCAGCACCAGCGCGCTGGGGGCGCCGCCGACGAAGTCGCGACCCAGGATGAAGGCCTGGGCCAGGCCGTCCGGGCTGGGCTGCACGCAGTAGCTGAGGTTCAGGCCCCACTGTGAGCCGTCGCCCAGCAGGGCCTGGAAGCGCGGGGTGTCCTGCGGCGTGCTGATGATCAGGATGTCGCGGATCCCGGCCAGCATCAGCGTCGTCAGCGGGTAGTACACCATCGGCTTGTCATAGACCGGCAGCAGCTGCTTGCTGACGGCCAGGGTGGCCGGGTGCAGTCGGGTGCCGGAGCCGCCCGCGAGGATGATGCCTTTGCGTTGCATGGGAAACCGTGGAGTCGATGGAAGGCGTCAGGCCCCGAGCACCTCGGCCAGCATGCGGTCGACGCCGGTCTGCCAGTGCGGCAGCTCCAGGTCGAAGGCGCGGCGCAGCTTGCGGGTGTCGAGGCGGGAATTCAGCGGGCGTCGGGCCGGGGTCGGGTAGGCGCTCGTCGGGATGGGCAGGACGCCCTCGGGCGGCACGCGCAGCGCCTGCCCGCGCGTCCGGGCCCATTCGATGACGTGGCGGGCGTAGCCATGCCAGCTGACCTCGCCGCCGGCGACTGCGTGGTAGGTGCCGGCCAGCGCGGGCTGCTGTGCCAGGCGGCGCAGGGCGTGGGCGCTCAGGTCGGCCAGCAGGTCAGCGCCGGTGGGGGCGCCGATCTGGTCGTCGATGATGGTGAGCTGCTCGCGCTCGCCGGCCAGGCGGAGCATGGTCTTGGCGAAGTTGCCGCCGCGGGCGGCGTAGACCCAGCTGGTGCGCAGGATCAGGTGGCGGCAGCCGCTGGCGCGGATGGCCTCTTCGCCTTCGAGCTTGGTCCGGCCGTAGACGCTGAGCGGGCCGGTGGCGGCGTCCTCGTCGCGCGGCGTGTCGCCGCTGCCGTCGAAGACGTAGTCGGTGCTGTAGTGCAGCAGGGTGGCGCCGAGCGCGGCGGCCTCGCGGGCCAGCACGCCGGGCGCGGTGGCGTTGATGGCGGCGGCCACGGCCGGCTCGCTCTCGGCCTTGTCGACGGCGGTGTAGGCCGCGGCATTGACGATCACGTCAGGCCGCACGGTCTGCACCGTGGCAGCCAGGGCTTCGGGCTGGCGGAAGTCGGCGGCCAGATCCTGGCTCTGGGTGCCCAGCGCGACCAGCTCGCCCAGCGGCGCCAGCGCGCGCTGCAGTTCCCAGCCCAGCTGACCGCCCTTGCCCAGCAGCAGGATCTTCATCGCGGCCGCCTCAGGCCGGGTCCGCGACGCGGCCGCTGTAGTTGCGGGCCAGCCAGTCGCGGTAGCTGCCGCTCTGCACCTCGGCCACCCATTCGCGGTTCGCGAGGTACCAGCTCACCGTCTTGCGGATGCCGGTGGCGAAGGTCTCGGCCGGGCGCCAGCCCAGCTCGCGCTCGATCTTGCGGGCGTCGATGGCGTAGCGGCGATCGTGGCCCGGGCGGTCGGTCACGTAGGTGATCAGGCGCGCGTAGGGGCCGGCCGGGTCGGGCTGCAGCTCGTCGAGCAGGCTGCAGACGATCTTCACGATGTCGATGTTGGCCTGCTCGTTCCAGCCGCCGATGTTGTAGGTCTCGCCGAGGCGGCCGCCGGCCAGCACGGCGCGGATCGCGCTGCAGTGGTCCTTGACGTAGAGCCAGTCGCGGATCTGCTGGCCGTCGCCGTAGACCGGCAGCGGCTTGCCGGCCAGGGCGTTGACGATCATCAGCGGGATCAGCTTCTCGGGGAAGTGATAGGGCCCGTAGTTGTTCGAGCAGTTGGTCGTCACCACCGGCAGGCCGTAGGTGTGGTGCCAGGCCCGCACGAGGTGGTCCGACGCGGCCTTGCTGGCCGAGTAGGGGCTGTTGGGCTCGTAGGGGTTGGTCTCGGCGAAGGGCGGGTCGCTGGGCTTGAGCGAGCCGTAGACCTCGTCGGTGCTGACGTGGTGGAAGCGGAAGGCCGCCTTCTCCGCGCCTTCGAGCGTGCCCCAGAAGGCGCGCGCGGCCTCCAGCAGCGTGAAGGTGCCGTCGACGTTGGTGCGCATGAAGGCGCCCGGGCCGTGGATCGAGCGGTCGACGTGGCTCTCGGCCGCGAAGTGCACGATCGCGCGCGGGCGGTGCGTGGCCAGCAGCTGGTCGATCAGCGCGCGGTCGGTGATGTCGCCGTGCACGAAGACATGCCGCGGCTCGTCCTTCAGCGTGGCCAGGTTGGCCAGGTTGCCGGCGTAGGTCAGGGCGTCGAGGTTGACCACGCCCTCGGCGGCCGGGTCGGCCAGCCAGTCGAGGACGAAATTGCTGCCGATGAAGCCGGCGCCTCCGGTCACGAGAATCATGTCTTGTCTGCCGAGTTGCGGCCGTAGGTGTCTTCGAAGCGGACGATGTCGTCCTCGCCCAGGTAGCTGCCGGACTGCACCTCGATGATTTCGAGCGGGATGCTGCCGGGGTTGGCCAGGCGGTGGGTCTCGCCCAGCGGGATGTAGGTGCTCTGGTTCTCGCTGAACAGGCGCTTGCTGCTGCCGCAGGTCACCTCGGCGGTGCCGGAGACGACGATCCAGTGCTCGGCACGGTGATGGTGCATCTGCAGGCTCAGCGAGGCGCCCGGCTTCACCAGGATGCGCTTGACCTGGAAGCGGGGGCCAGCGTCCACGCTGTCGTACCAGCCCCAGGGGCGGTGCACGCGGCGGTGCAGCTCGCCCTCGCCGCGGCCGGACTGCTGCAGGCGGGCGACGATCTGCTTGACCTGCTGGCTGCGGCTGCGGTCGGCCACCAGCACCGCGTCGGGCGTCTCGACGACGACGAGGTCCTCCACGCCGACGGTGGCCACCAGCCGGCTGGTGGCGTGCACCAGGGTGTTGTGGCTGTCCTCGAACAGCACGTCGCCCTGGGCCACATTGCCCTGGGCGTCGGCCGCGCCGACCTGCCAGACGGCGTCCCAGGCGCCGAGGTCGCTCCAGCCGGCATCCAGCGTCAGGGTGACCAGCGGGGCCGGGGCCTGGGCGTCGCCGGGCAGGCGCTCCATGACCGCGTAGTCGATCGAGTCGGAAGGCGTGGCCTCGAAGGCCGCCTTGTCCGGCCGCACGAAGGGGGCGTCGAGCTTGCGCGCCGCCCAGGCCGCCCGGGCGCCGGCGGCCAGGTCGGGCCGGTAGCGGTCCAGCGCGGCCAGCCAGGCCGAGGCCTTGAGCACGAAGAGCCCGCTGTTCCAGGCGTAGCCGCCCTCGGCCAGGTAGCGCTCGGCGGTGGCGCGGTCGGGCTTCTCGACGAAAGCCTGCACGCGGCGCACCGGGCCGCCGTCGGCGGCGGGGGTGCTCTTGATGTAGCCGTAGCCGGTCTCGGGGCGGGTCGGGGCCACGCCCAGGGTGACGATCTGGCCCGCCTGCGCGGCCTCGACGGCCTGCGCCAGCAGGGCGGTGAAGGCTGCGGTGTCGCCCACCGTCTGGTCGGCCGGGCTGACCAGCAGCACCGGATCGCCGCCGCCTTCCAGGGCCGCCAGGGCGGCCAGGGCCAGGGCCGGGGCGGTGTTGCGCGCGGCCGGCTCCAGCACGACGGCGGCCGGCTGCACGCCGATCTCGCGCAGCTGGTCGAGCAGCAGGAAGCGGTGGCCCTCGGCCCCGATCAGCAGCGGGGCGCCCATCGTGCCGGCCCGGCTCCCCAGGGCCAGCAGGCGCTGGACGGCCTGCTGCAGCAGGGTCTGCTCGCCACCCAGGGCGAGAAACTGCTTGGGATACAGCGCGCGGCTCAGAGGCCAGAGCCGGGTGCCGGAACCCCCGGACAGGATGACGGGAACAATGGACATGGGTGGTCGTGCCGCGCGAGGCGGTATCGGAGGGGCGAGCGCACTATAACGAGCGAGTCTTGCGTTTCCTGCCGGGCGCGAGGCCGTCCTGCCACACAAACGAGGCCTCGATCCCGGGGGCGCGCTGGGGTGACTTGCAAAACCCGGGCCGGCTGTTTCCGACCCTTTCCCTTTCCCGTCGATAATCCCGGGTTGATGCAAGCTGATAACACCCCCGCGGCGCCGGTTGAAGCGCCCCCCGCCCGTTTCTCGACCCTGCCGCTGGACGCCAAGCTCCTGCGTGCCGTGGCCGATGCCGGCTACGAGACGATGACGCCGATCCAGGCCAAGGCCATCCCGGTGGTCCTGGCCGGCCGGGACGTGATGGGCGCCGCCCAGACCGGCACCGGCAAGACGGCCGCCTTCTCCATCCCCCTGCTGCAGAAGATGATGCGGCACGAGAGCGCCAGCGTCTCGCCGGCCCGCCACCCGGTGCGCGCGCTGGTGCTGGCGCCGACGCGCGAGCTGGCCGACCAGGTCGCCAACAACGTCAAGACCTACGCCAAGCACACCCTGCTGCGCTCCACCGTGGTCTTCGGCGGCATCGACATGAAGCCGCAGACGCTGGAGCTGAAGAAGGGCGTCGAGGTCCTGATCGCCACCCCCGGCCGTCTGCTCGACCACATCGAGGCCAAGAACTGCAACCTGTCGCAGGTCGAGTACGTCGTGCTCGACGAGGCCGACCGCATGCTCGACATCGGCTTCCTGCCCGACCTGCAGCGCATCCTCAGCTACCTGCCCAAGACCCGTCAGACCCTGCTGTTCTCGGCCACCTTCTCGCCCGAGATCAAGAAGCTGGCCCAGAGCTACCTGCAGGACCCGCTGCTGGTGGAGGTCGCGCGGCCCAACGCCACCGCCTCCACCGTCGAGCAGCGCTTCTACCGCGTCGAGGAAGACGACAAGCGCGCGGCCGTGCGGCAGATCCTGCGCGAGCGCGGCATCACCCAGAGCATCGTCTTCGTCAACAGCAAGCTCGGCGCGGCGCGCCTGGCCCGCGCCTTCGAGCGCGACGGCCTGCGCACCAGCGCCCTGCATGGCGACAAGTCGCAGGACGAGCGCCTGAAGGCCCTGGCCGCCTTCAAGGCCGGCGAGGTCGACCTGCTGGTGGCCACCGACGTGGCCGCCCGCGGCCTGGACATCGCCGACCTGCCGGCGGTCTTCAACTACGACATCCCCTTCCACGCCGAGGACTACGTCCACCGCATCGGCCGCACCGGCCGGGCCGGGGCCTCGGGCCTGGCCTTCACCTTCGTCGACCGCGACGACGGCCGCCTGACCGGCGAGATCGAGAAGCTGCTGAAGAAGAAGCTGGAGGTCGAGCCCTACGAGCTGCGCGACGAGCGCCCGCGCCGCAGCCCGCCGCCGCGCGGCCGCGACACCGGCTTCCAGGACGAGCGCCCGGCCGCGCCGGTCCGCAGCAGTGCGCCGTCCGCCCCGCCGCGCCGCGCGCCGGCCAGCGATCCCTTCTTCGACCGGCCCTACGAGCCGCCGGCCGAGGACCAGGCCACCGCGGCCTGGGACCGGGCCCCGGCGCCCGCCGCCGCGGCCGGCAACAGCCTGTCGCGCTTCATCAAGCCGCGTCGCCGCATCGCCGCCCTGCTGGGTGGCCCCAAGGGTTGAAGCCCGGCCGCTTCGCGGCGCCCGCGACCTGGCGCCTGCTGCTGATCGGCGGCCTGCTGCTGGGCTACGTCGTCGCGCTGCTGCCCCACCACCCCGAGCCGGGCGAGCTGCCGCATTTCGACAAGGTCAAGCACATCGCGGCCTTCCTGGTCTTCGGCCTGATGGCGCAGCGCGCCTGGCCGGCCCGGCCGCGCGGGCTGCTGCTGGGCCTGCTGGCCTATGGCGGCCTGGTCGAGATCGGCCAGGGCCTGCTCACCACCACCCGCAGCGCCTCCTGGGCCGACCTGCTGGCCGATGCCCTGGGCCTGCTGCTGGCCTGGGCCTGGGCGACCTGGCGGCTGCGTCAGGCGCCGCGGCCCGCGGCCGGCTGAGCGGGGCCGCGCCGGAGCCTCGCCGCATCAGAGGCTGCCGCGTCGGGCTTGCTGGCGTGGTGCGCCCCGTGCGCCTCAGCCCGCCAGCCAGGCGAAGACCGCCGGCCGGTGGCGCGGAAAGTCCGGCGCCGCTGCCCGCCAGGCCGACACGCTGCGCGTTTGGCACCAGCCGCCCGGCAGGGTGAGGCCGCAGGCCACGGCCAGCCGGGTGCCGGGCTGCAGGTGGCGCAGCAGGGCATCCATCAGCACGGCATTGCGGTAGGGCGTCTCGATCGCCAGCTGGGTCTGCTGCTCGCGCGCCGAGCGCTGCTCCAGCTCGCGCAGGCGCTGCGCGCGGCCAGCCTCGTCCTGCGGCAGGTAGCCGGCGAAGGCGAAGCTCTGGCCCTGCAGGCCGCTGGCGGCCAGCGCCAGGCTGAGGCTGCTGGGCCCGGCCAGCACCTCCACGCTCAGGCCCTCGCGGTGTGCGGCGGCCACCAGTTCGGCCCCCGGATCGGCCACCCCCGGCAGGCCGGCCTCCGAGATCAGCCCCAGGTCCTGCCCGGCGCGCAGCGGGGCGAGCAGGGCCTCGTGGGCCTTGAGCAGCGCGGCCCGGTCGGCCCCCTGCGGCCGGCCCTTGGCCGGGCGCGGCAGCTCGGTGATGGCCACCGCCTGCAGCGGCTGGGCCAGGGGCTGCACGGCGTCGACCCGCTTGAGGAAGGCGCGGGTGGTCTTGGCGTTCTCGCCCACCCAGTGGCCGAGCCGGGCGGCTTCGCGCAGCACGGCCTGGGGCAGCACCTCGCGCAGGTCGGGCGGGGTCTCGCCCGCGTCGAGCGCGCCCAGGTCCAGGGTGTTGGGTACCAGGATCAGGCGGCCGCGGCTCATGCCGTGGCCCCCAACGGGTCGAGGCCGACGCCGCGCAGCAGGGCGGCGGTGGCGATCAGCGGCAGGCCGATCAGCGCGGTCGGATCCTCGCTCTCGATCGCCTCCAGCAGGGCGATGCCCAGGCCCTCGCACTTGGCGCTGCCGGCGCAGTCGAAGGCCGGCTCCAGAGCGATGTAGCGCGCGATGGCGGCCTCGTCCAGGCGGCGGAAGCGCACCCGCACGCGGATGCAGCGTTCGCCGTGCAGCCCCCCGGGCCCGGCCAGCGCCAGCGCGCTGTGGAAGTCCACCGTCTGGCCCGACAGGCGCCGCAGCTGGGCCTGCGCGCCCGCCGCATCGCCGGGCTTGCCCAGCGGCTCGCCGGCCAGGTCGGCCACTTGGTCGGCGCCGATCACCCAGGCTCCGGGGTGGCGCTCGGCCACCGCCAGGGCCTTGCTGCGCGCCAGGCGCTCGGCCAGGGCCTGCGGGGCTTCGCCGGGCCGCGGGCTTTCGTCGACCTCGGGGGCAATGCAGGTGAAGGGCAGGTGCAGGCGGGCCAGCAGCTCGGCGCGGTAGCGCGAGCTGGAGCCCAGGATCAGCGGCGGGACGTTCATGCCGGGATTGTCCGCGCCGGCCCGCCCCCGGCCGGGCGAAGGCGGGGGCCGCCTAAACTGCGCCGGATGAGCCTGCGCCGCACCAACCCCCGAGCCCTGGATGTCGCTGCCTTCGCCGAGGCCGGCACCGCCCTGGACGGGGCCTGGCCGCTGCGCGCGCTGGAGCGCCTGGCCGCCTCGGCCGCGCCCGAGGCGCCGCCGGCCGAGGACGCGTCGGTGCAGTGGACGCTGCAGGGCGAGCACAGCCCGCGCCTGGGCGGCGATCCCCTCGTCCGCCTGCACCTGCAGGCCCGCGCGCGCATCGCCCTGAGCTGCCAGCGCTGCCTGGCCCCGGTCGAGGTGGCGCTCGAGATCGACCGCCGCGTGCGCTTCGTCCGCGACGAGCACCAGGCCGCCGAACTCGATGCCCTGGGCGACGAGGACGTGCTGGCCATGGAGCGCCGCCTGGACGTGCAGGCCTGGGTCGAGGACGAGCTGCTGCTCGAGCTGCCGCTGGTTCCGCGCCATGGCCGCTGCCCGGCGCCGCTGCCGGGGGCCGAGGCGCTGGGCGTCGGCCTGTCCGCACCGCAGGGCGATGAGGAAGCTCCGCCCGCGGAGGCCCCGGCGCCCGAGGCGGCGCGTGTCCAGCCCTTCGCCGGCCTGGCCGCGCTGCGGGCCAGCCTGGGGGCCTCGGGCGGCGAGGCTGCGCCGGCTGCCGAGTCCCCGCGGCCGCCCCGACGCAAGGGGCGCGGTCCGGCCCGCTGACCCGGGTGGTCTGCGCGATGCCTGCTACAATCGCGGGCTTTACCTCGGACGCCCTGTGGCTTTCGAGCCCCGTCCGTCCTGCTTTACTGGAGCCAACCATGGCCGTTCAACAGAACAAGAAGTCGCCCTCCAAGCGCGGCATGCACCGCTCGCACAACGCCCTGACCCAGCCGGGCACCGCGATCGAGCCGACCACGGGCGAAATCCACCTGCGCCACCACATCAGCCCGACCGGCTTCTACCGTGGCCGCAAGGTCCTGAAGACCAAGGCCGATGCCTGAGCGTGATGTGGCCGGCCGCCGTTCGCGCTGCGGACGGCAGCCGGTCCCGCGCGGTGCGATCCTGCCGCCCGGCCCCCTGTCCTGCAGGCGGCCGGGCGTCTGCATTGAAGTCGCGTCCGTGCTGAGCCGCGGGTGCCCTCGCCCATGAGCCTGCGCACGCCGGTCCGGCTGGCGGTCGACGCGATGGGCGGCGACCACGGTCCCGCCATCACGCTGCCCGCCTGCCGCAGCTTCCTGGCTCGCCAGGCCGAGGCCGAGCTGCTGCTCGTCGGCCGGCCGGAGGTGCTGGCCGAGGCGGCCGCCTGGCCCCGCACCCGCATCGTCGCCGCGACCGAGGTCGTGACCATGGACGATGCGGTCGAGGTGGCGCTGCGCCGCAAGAAGGACTCGTCGATGCGCGTGGCCCTCGGCCTGCTCAAGGCGGGGGGCGACGGTTCGGCCGCGGCCGATGTCTGCGTGTCCGCCGGCAACACCGGTGCGCTGATGGCGGTGGCCCGCTACCTGCTCAAGACGGTCGAGGGCATCGACCGGCCGGCCATCGCGACCGTGATGCCCAACCAGCGCGACGGCTACACCACCGTGCTGGATCTCGGCGCCAATGTCGACTGCACGGCCGAGCACCTGCTGCAGTTCGCCCTGATGGGCAGCGCGCTGGTCGCCGCAGTCGACGGCAAGAGCGAGCCCAGCGTCGGCCTGCTGAACATCGGCGAAGAGGCCATCAAGGGCAGCGAGGTCATCAAGCAGGCCGGCGAGCTGCTGCGCGCCGCGGCCGCGGCCGGTCGCCTGAACTTCCACGGCAACGTCGAGGGCAACGACATCTTCAAGGGCACGACGGACATCGTGGTCTGCGACGGCTTCGTCGGCAATGTCGCCCTGAAGACGGCCGAGGGCCTGGCGGCCATGCTGTCGAACTTCATCAAGCAGGAGTTCACGCGCACCGCCTACGCCAAGCTGGCCGCGCTGGTGGCGTTGCCGGTGCTCAAGCATTTCAAGGCCCGCGTCGACCACCGCCGCTACAACGGTGCCGCGCTGCTCGGCCTGCGCGGCCTGGTGTTCAAGAGCCATGGCTCGGCGGATGCCTTCGCCTTCGAGCAGGCCCTGGCCCGGGCCCATGACGCCGCCCGACGGGGGCTGATGCAGCGCGTGCACGAGCGCCTGCAGGCTCCCGGCTGGGCCGACGCGCCCACCGCTGCCGCGGCCTGAGGCTGCCCGCGTCTCCTCCACGAACCCGCGCATGGTCCCCACCTCCTCCCCGACGCGCTTCACGCGCATCGCCGGCACCGGCAGCGCCCTGCCGCCGCAACGCCTGAGCAACCAGGACCTGGTCGACCGCCTGGCGGCTGACGGCATAGAGACCTCGGACGACTGGATCGTCGAGCGCACCGGCATCCGCTTCCGCCACTTCGTCGCCGACGGCGTGAACGCCAGCGATCTGGCCGTGGAAGCGGCCCGCCATGCGCTGGAGGCCGCCGGCTGCACCCCGGCCGACATCGACCTGATCGTGGTCGCCACGTCCACCCCGGACATGGTCTTCCCCTCCACCGCCTGCATCGTGCAGCGCAAGCTCGGCGTGCCGGGCGGCGCGGCCTTCGACGTGCAGGCCGTGTGCTCGGGCTTCGTCTACGGCCTGACGGTGGCCGACGCGCTGATCCGCACCGGCACCGCCCGGCGCGCGCTGGTGATCGGCGCCGAGGTCTTCTCGCGCATCCTCGACTTCAAGGACCGCACGACCTGCGTGCTCTTCGGCGACGGCGCCGGCGCCGTGGTGCTGGAGGCCAGCGAGACGCCCGGCCTGCTGGCCAGCACGCTCAACGCCGATGGCCGGCAGGTCGAGATCCTCTGCACGCCGGGCACCGTGTCCGGCGGCCGGGTGATCGGCGAGCCGCTGCTGCGCATGGACGGCCAGGCCGTCTTCAAGCTGGCCGTGGGCGTGCTGGAAGACGCCGCCCGCAAGGTGCTGGCCCAGGCCGGCCGCACGCCCGAGGACGTGGACTGGCTGATCCCGCACCAGGCCAACATCCGCATCATGCAGATGACGGCCCGCAAGATGCGCCTGCCCGCCGAAAAGCTGGTTGTCACCGTCGACCGCCACGGCAACACCTCGGCCGCCTCCGTGCCCCTGGCCCTGGACGAGGCCGTGCGCAGCGGCCAGGTCCGCCGCGGCGACACCGTGCTGCTCGAAGGCGTGGGCGGTGGCTTCACCTGGGGCGCGGTGCTGCTGGACTTCTGAGCCCGCGCACCCCCTGCCGCGGCCGGGCCCGGGCCCGGGGCAGCCGCCCCTTCCGACTTGTCTTGACTCCCGATCTCCCATGACGACGACCTCGCTTGCTTTCGTCTTCCCTGGCCAGGGCTCGCAGTCCGTGGGCATGCTCGACGCCTGGGGCGACCACCCTGCCGTGCGCGACACCCTGGCCGAGGCCTCGGCCGCGCTGGGCGAGGACCTGGGCGCGCTGATCGCCCAGGGGCCCAAGGAGCAGCTGGACCTGACCACCAACACCCAGCCGGTCATGCTGACCGCCTCGGTGGCGGCCTGGCGCGCCTGGCGGGCCGAGGGCGGGGCCCTGCCGGCGGCCGTGGCCGGCCATTCGCTGGGCGAGTACAGCGCCCTGGTCGCCGCCGGCGTGCTGAGCCTGGCCGATGCCGTGCCCCTGGTGCGCCTGCGCGCCCAGGCCATGCAGGCCGCGGTGCCGGTGGGCACCGGCGGCATGGCGGCCATCCTGGGCCTGCCGGCCGAGACGGTGGTGGCCCTGTGCGCCGAGCTGGCCGCGGCCAGCGGCGAGGTGGTCGAGGCCGCCAACTTCAACGACCCGGCCCAGACCGTGATCGCCGGCAGCGCTGCCGGCATCGCCCTGGCCTGTGAAAAGCTCAAGGCGGCCGGCGCCAAGCGCGCCTTGCCGCTGGCGGTGTCCGCGCCCTTCCACTCCAGCCTGATCCGCCCGGCGGCCGAGGTCCTGCGCGAGCACCTGGCGCAGACCCCGCTGAACGCCCCCGAGATCCCGCTGATCCACAACGTCGACCTGAGCTGGGCCGGCACCCCCGAGCAGATCCGCGACGCCCTGGTGCGTCAGACCTACAGCGCAGTGCGCTGGGTCGGCACCGTGCAGGCCCTGGCCGCCCGCGGCATCACCCAGCTCGTCGAATGCGGCCCGGGCAAGGTGCTGCAGGGCCTGGTCAAGCGCATCGAGCCGGGCCTGTCGACCGCCGGCATCGCCGACCCGGCCAGCCTGGCCGCCACCCGCGCGCTGCTGGGCTGAGCCCGCCGCCCGACGACCGTCCCTGAAGAAAGCCTCCCGATGAGCCTGAACCTCTCCCTCGCCGGCCAGGTGGCCCTGGTCACCGGCGCCAGCCGCGGCATCGGCCGCGCCATCGCGCTCAGCCTGGCCGGGCAGGGCGCCAAGGTGATCGGCACCGCCACCAGCGACAGCGGCGCCGCCGCCATCGGCGAGGCCCTGGCCCCGCACGGGGGCCTGGGCCTGAAGCTGGACGTGACCGACGACGCTGCGCTGGACGCCGCCATCGACGGCATCGTCAGCGCCCACGGCGGCCTGCACATCCTGGTCAACAACGCCGGCATCACCCGCGACACCCTGGCCATGCGCATGAAGGACGCCGACTGGGACGCGGTGCACGACACCAACCTGCGCGCCGTCTTCCGTGCCAGCCGCGCGGCCATCCGCCCCATGATGAAGCAGCGCCAGGGCCGCATCATCTCGATCACCTCGGTCGTCGGGGCCTCCGGCAACGCCGGCCAGGCCAACTACGCCGCGGCCAAGGCCGGGGTCGCGGGCATGACCCGTGCATTGGCCCGGGAGCTGGGCAGCCGCAACATCACCGTGAACTGTGTGGCGCCCGGCTTCATCGCCACCGACATGACGCAGGACCTGCCCCAGGCCCAGAAGGACGCGCTGATGCAGCAGATCCCCCTGGGCCGGCTCGGCCAGGCCGAGGAGATCGCCGCGGCGGTCGCCTTCCTGGCCTCGCCGGCCGCCGCCTACATCACCGGCAGCGAGCTGCATGTGAACGGCGGCATGTACATGGGCTGAGGCGGCCTGCGCCCCACCCGCTTTTCCACCCCGGACGGCGTCGCGAGCCGTCCGGTCCCAGCAGCCCCGGGACCGTCTCACGGACCGCATAGAATCCCGCGCTGTTTTTCAGCACTCTCCTAGGAGGAGACATGAGCGATATCGAAGCCCGCGTCAAGAAGATCATTGCCGAGCAGCTCGGCGTGGCCGAAGCCGAAGTCACCAACGAGAAGGCTTTCGTGGCCGACCTGGGCGCGGACTCCCTCGACACCGTCGAGCTGGTGATGGCCCTCGAAGACGAGTTCGGCATCGAGATCCCGGACGAAGAGGCCGAGAAGATCACGACCGTCCAGCTCGCGATCGACTACGCCAAGAACAACGCCAAGGCCTGAGCGGAAGCGCAGCGATGAGCAAGCGTCGTGTCGTCGTCACCGGCCTCGGGCTGATCACGCCCGTGGGCAACACGGTGGCCGAATCCTGGTCCAACCTCGTCGCCGGCAAGAGCGGCATCGGGCCGGTCACCAAGTTCGACGCCTCGGCGCTGGCCTGCCGCTTCGCCGGCGAGGTCAAGGGCTTCAACGTGGAGGAGTACTTCCCCGCGAAGGAAGCCCGCCACATGGACACTTTCATCCACTACGGTCTCGCTGCCTCGCTGCAGGCCGTGGCGGATGCCGGCCTGCCCACCGGCGACGCCCTGTCGCCGGAGCTGGCCGAACGCATCGGCTGCCTGGTGGGCTCGGGCATCGGCGGCTTGCCGATGATCGAGAACACGCAGTCCGACTACCTGGAGCGCGGCCCGCGCCGCATCTCGCCCTTCTTCGTGCCGGCCTCGATCATCAACATGATCTCGGGGCATGTGTCGATCAAGTGCGGCTTCAAGGGCCCCAACCTGGCCATCGTCACCGCCTGCACCACCGGCCTGCATTCCATCGGCCAAGCCGCGCGGCTGATCGCCTACGGCGATGCCGACGTGATGGTCGCTGGCGGCGCCGAGAGCACGGTGTCGCCCCTGGGCATCGGCGGCTTCGCGGCTGCCCGTGCGCTGTCGAGCCGCAATGACGATCCGGCCACCGCCTCCCGTCCCTGGGACAAGGACCGCGACGGCTTCGTGCTCGGCGAGGGCGGCGGCGTGATGGTGCTCGAGGAGTACGAGCACGCCAAGGCCCGCGGCGCCAAGATCTACGCCGAATTGGCCGGCTTCGGCATGAGCGCCGACGCCTATCACATGACCGCGCCCGACGTGGACGGCCCCAAGCGTTCGATGCAGCTCGCGCTGAAGGATGCCGGCCTGAACACCGACCAGGTTCAGTACCTGAACGCCCACGGCACCTCCACCCCGCTGGGCGACGTCAACGAGACCAACGCGATCAAGGCGGCCTTCGGGGCCGACGCGAAGCACCTGGTCGTCAACTCGACCAAGTCGATGACCGGCCACCTGCTGGGCGGCGCCGGCGGCATCGAATCGGTCTTCACGGTGCTGGCGATCCACCACCAGATCTCCCCGCCAACCATCAACATCTTCAACCAGGATCCCGAGTGCGACCTGGACTACTGCGCCAACACCGCGCGGGAGATGAAGATCGACGCCGCGCTGAAGAACAACTTCGGCTTCGGCGGCACCAACGGCTCGCTGGTCTTCAAGCGGGTCTGAGGCTGGCCTGGCGGCCGCCGCGGCTTGCGGCCACGGCGGTCCCGCGCCCCACGCGCTCAGCCCGCCGGCCTGCTGGTTCCCCGCGATGGCCGCCCGCTCCCGCAGCCTGCGCATCACCCTGGCGCCGTCCCCGGCCTGGCACGCGGCGCTGCGGGGCCTCGTCCTGCTGGCGGCGCTCAGCCTGGCCGCCTGGCTGCACGCGCACGAGGCGCCCGGCCTGCTGACCCTCGCCCTGCCCGGCGGCCTGGTGCTGGCGCTGGCCTGGCGCCCGGCCCGCCTGCTGGGGCCTGCCGCACCGACCGTGCTGAGCTGGGACGGCCAGGCCTGGCAGGACCCTGCCGGGGTCGGCCCGCTGCGGCTGCAGCCCATGCTCGACCTCGGCGATGCCCTGCTGCTGCGCGTGCACGGCCCCGGCCGCAGCGTCTGGTGGGCCCTCCAGCGGCGCCACACCGGGGGCGACTGGGCCGCCTTCCGCGCTGCGCTATATTCCGCCCGCCCTGAAGGG
This sequence comes from uncultured Rubrivivax sp., assembly GCA_964433315.1. Classification (GTDB taxonomy): domain Bacteria; phylum Pseudomonadota; class Gammaproteobacteria; order Burkholderiales; family Burkholderiaceae_C; genus Aquariibacter. The sequence goes on along the minus strand of CAYSQO010000003.1, from coordinate 40,431 downwards.
GTGCGTCCCGGACCGGGCGACGCCCCGCCGCCGCCCGACTGCCTGCCGTGACGACCCCCGACGCTGATGCCGATGCCCTGCTGGTCGACCGTGTGAAGCACGGCGACGTCCGGGCCTTCGAGCTGCTGGTCGTCAAGTACCAGCGCCGCATCGAGCGGCTCATCGCCCGCATGGTCCGCGACGTGGATCTGGTCCAGGACATCGCGCAGGAAACCTTCATCCGCGCCTACCGGGCCCTCCCCCAGTTCCGCGGCGAGAGCGCCTTCTACACCTGGCTGTACCGCATCGCGGTCAACACGGCCAAGAAGGCGCTGATGGAACTCAAGCGCGACCCCTTGATCACCGAATCCGCGCGGCTCGGCCGTGACGAGGACGGCGAGGAAACTTCCCGCCTCGAAAACGAACTGAGCGACGGCGAGACCCCGGACAACGTGCTGGCCAGCCGCCAGGTGGCGGCGGCGGTCAACACCGCCATCGAGCACCTGTCCGACGATCTCCGCCAGGCCATCCTGCTGCGCGAGATCGAAGGGCTGAGCTACGAGGAGATCGCCACCGTGATGAACTGCCCGATCGGCACGGTGCGCTCACGTATCTTTCGGGCACGGGAAGCCATCGCCGAGCGTCTGCGTCCTTTGCTCGACACCCGCGAGGGAGTGCGTTGGTGAGATCTGTCCTGCCCTGTGTGTCTGCTGTTTCCGGAGTCCGGTCGTGAAGCCCCAGTCTGCCCCTGCTGATGTCCGACAGGCCGAGAGCCTGTCGGCCCTGGTCGATGGCGAGATCCAGCCGGACGAGCTCGACGGCATGCTGGCCGCCTGGCGCGACGATCCCGCGCAGCGTCGCCGCTGGCATGACTACCAGCTGATCGGCGACGTGCTCCGCTCGGACGACCTGGCCGCCGAGCCCGCCCACGATGCCGCCTTCCTGCAGCGCCTGCGCGAGCGCCTGGCCGCGGAGCCGGTGGTGCTGGCCCCTGCGCCGCGGCCCGTGGCCCGGCCCGATGCCGCCACGGCGCGCCGCCTGCGGCCCGGTCGCTGGGCGGCGTCCGCGGCCGTGGCCGCGGCCTGCGTGCTGGTGATCGGCGCCCTCATCGTCACCCGCGGCCCGGGTGAGCCCGCCGCCGGCCCGCAGCTGGCGGCCGCTCCGGCGGAGCTGCGCCCGGTGCTGGTCGGGCCGGACGCGCCGAGCCCGCTGGTCAACGTGGCCGTGCCCCAGGCCGAGGCCGGAGGCGTGCTGCGCGACGCCGGGCTCGACCACTACCTGGCCGCGCACAAGCAGTTTGCCGACCGCCTGGGCTCCGGCGAGCCCTCGCCCTTCCTGCGCAGCGCCGCCCATGCGGACCCGGAGCGCTGAACCGCGCCGCGCGGCCTGGCGCCGCCTCGCGGGCGCCTGCCTGCTTGGTCTGCTGACCACGGCCGGGGCCGCCCCGGCGCCGGCCCTGGAGGCGCCCGCCAGCGCACCCGAGGCCCTGGAGACGCTCGAGCGCATGCAGGACGCGCTGCGCCGCAAGAACTTCCAGGGCACCTTCGTCGTCACGGCCGGCGGCCAGGCGCGCAGCACGCGCATCAGCCACTTCAATGTCGGGACGCAGCAGTACCAGCGCGTCGAGATGCTCGACGGCCTGCGCTGCGAGGTCTTCCGCCACAACGACCAGGTCCACACCCTGTGGCCCGGCCTGGGCAAGGCCCTGATCGAGGAGCGCCGGCCGCTGGCCGCCTTCCCGGCCCTGATCGAGGGCGGCAGCGAGCGGCTCGACCGGGTCTACCAGGCCCGCGAGGTCGGCAGCGACCGGGTCGCCGGCCACGAGGCCCGCGTGCTCGAGCTGCGCCCGCGCGACCGCCTGCGCTTCGCCCACCGCCTGTGGATCGAGCGCCGCACCGGCCTGCTCCTGCGCACCGAGGTGCTGGGCGAGGACGGCACCGTCCTGGAATCGGTCGCCTTCTCCGAGCTCCAGATCGGCGTGAAGCCGCAGCCCGAGCTGGTGCTCGGCCCGATGCGCCAGATGGAGGGCTACCGGGTCCAGCGCAGCCGCCTCGACCCGGTCGGCCTGGAGGAGGCCGGCTGGATGCTGCCGACCGTGCCCCCCGGCTTCCGCCATCTCAGCTCGGTGCGCCGGCCCATCGAGCGGCCGCTGCCCCCCAGTCCGCCCTCGGCCGCGGCCAGCGCCCGTGCCGAGCCGCGTGCCGGCGCCGACGTGCTGCAGACCCTCTACACCGACGGCCTGACCCACGTCTCGCTCTTCATCGAGCCCTACGAGGCGCGGCTGCACCGCCGCGAGCTGCTGCTGAGTACCGGCGCGACGCAAACCCTGGTCCGCCGTCAGGGCGATTGGTGGATCACCGTCGTCGGAGACGTGCCTGTGGCCACACTCCAGGCCTTCGCGGCCGGACTGGAACGACGCCGCTGAGCCTGGGCCGCCCCGCGGCCCGGCGGGCCGGGGCGGCTTCAGCTTGACGCCAGGAAACTCCGGCTGCGCGGCGGACTCCCTCGCTGCCTGCCGGGCCTGCGGTGCCCGGTCCGTTCCCGAGAACCCCAAGCCACGAGGCCCTCATGTCCTTCGATCCGACTTCTGTCCCTGCCGGCGTGTCGCGTCGGTCTTCGCCCTTCCGCCTGGGTCTGCTGGCGGTGACGATGCTTGCGCTCGGCGGCCTGGGCGGTGTCGCCCTGTGGTCGCCGCTGCCGACCCAGGCCGGTGCGCCCACCGCCTCGCCCCTGGCTGCCGTGCCGCTGGCGGCTGCGCCGGCCCCCGCCGCGCCGCTGGTGCGCGGTCTGCCCGACTTCAGCAGCCTCGTCGAGGCGGTCGGGCCCTCGGTCGTCAACATCCGCACCACCGAGAAGGCCAAGGTCAGCCAGGCTGGTCCCGAGGGTGACGAGGAGATGCAGGACTTCTTCCGCCGCTTCTTCGGTGCGCCGCCCGGGGCCATGCCTCCGGGGGCCACGCCCGGACCCCGCCGGGGCGGCCCGCCGCGCGGCGGTAACGGCCCGGACGAGGAGACCAACCGCGGCGTCGGCTCCGGCTTCATCCTGACGCCCGACGGCTACGTGATGACCAATGCGCACGTGATCGACGGCGCCGACGAGGTCTATGTCACCCTGCCCGACAAGCGAGAGTTCAAGGCCCGCGTCATCGGCGCCGACAAGCGCACCGACGTGGCGGTGGTCAAGATCGAGGCGGCCGGCCTGCCGGCGGTGAAGATCGGCGACGTGAACCGGCTCAAGGTGGGCGAATGGGTGATGGCCATCGGCTCGCCCTTCGGCCTGGAGAACACGGTGACGGCCGGCATCGTCAGCGCCAAGGCGCGCGACACCGGCGAGTTCCTGCCCTTCATCCAGACCGATGTCGCGATCAACCCCGGCAACTCGGGCGGCCCGCTGATCAACATGGCCGGCGAGGTGGTCGGCATCAACTCGCAGATCCTCAGCCGCTCGGGCGGCTTCATGGGCATCAGCTTCGCCATCCCGATGGACGAGGCCACCCGGGTCGCGGACCAGCTGCGCAGCCTCGGCCGCGTCGTGCGCGGCCGCATCGGCGTGCAGATCGCCGAGGTCCCCAAGGAGATCGCCGAATCCATCGGCCTGGGCAAGCCCAGCGGGGCCTTGGTGCGGGCGGTCGAGCCGGGCGGCCCGGCCGACCGGGCCGGCATCGAGGCGGGCGACATCATCACCCGCTTCGATGGCAAGACGGTCGAGAAGTCCGGCGACCTGCCGCGCCTGGTCGGCAACACCTCGCCGGGCGCCAAGTCCTCGATCGAGGTCTTCCGCCGGGGCCAGAGCCGCCAGCTCGGCGTGACCGTGGCCGAGCTCGAGCCCGAGAAGGTCAAGACCGCCCTGAAGCCCAGCCCGACGGCGCCCAGCCCGGTCGGCGCGCTTGGCCTGACCCTCAGCGACCTCAACGCCGAGCAGAAGAGCGAGCTCAAGCTCAAGGGCGGCGTGCGCGTCGAGAAGGTGGAAGGCGCCAGCGCCCGCGCCGGCCTGAACGAGGGCGACATCATCCTGGCGGTGGCCAATGTCGAGATCAGCGACATCCGCCAGTTCGAGGCCGTGGTCGCCAAGGCCGACAAGAGCAAGCCCATCAGCGTGCTCTTCCGCCGTGGCGAGTGGGCCCAGTACGCCCTGGTGCGGCCGGCCACCCGCTGAGCCGGGCCGCCCGGCCGCCGCGGGCGCGGCCGGGTGCTTGTCCACAGGTTTGGCGCCAGGACTGTGGATAAGCGGCCGGGTCGGGGGAGCGTCCGGCCCCGGCCGGCCCCCCGGGCCCCGGTTGACCGGGGCGGCTTGGCTACAATGGAGCCCCAACAAGCAGTTGCCAAACCTTCTGTTGGAGGGCACGTTCGATCTTGGACGTGCCATTTTTTTTGCGCGCGGCGGGGCCCTCCGGAGCCCGGCCCCGCATGGCGAGACGGCCCCGGATGCGGGGCTCACGCCCTCGGGCGAACGCCCCGATCGCACAGCACCGACCGCATGGATCACATCCGCAACTTCTCGATCATTGCCCACATCGACCACGGCAAGAGCACGCTGGCCGACCGCATCATCCAGCGCTGTGGCGGCCTGTCGGATCGCGAGATGGAGGCCCAGGTGCTCGACTCGATGGACATCGAGCGCGAGCGCGGCATCACCATCAAGGCCCAGACTGCGGCCCTGCAGTACAAGGCGCGCGACGGCCGGGTCTACAACCTCAACCTGATCGACACCCCCGGGCACGTCGACTTCAGCTACGAGGTCAGCCGTTCCCTCAGCGCCTGCGAAGGTGCGCTGCTGGTGGTCGATGCGAGCCAGGGCGTCGAGGCGCAGACGGTGGCCAACTGCTACACCGCGCTGGACTTGGGCGTGGAGGTGGTGCCGGTCCTCAACAAGATGGACCTGCCCTCGGCCGACCCGGAGAACGCCAAGTCCGAGATCGAGGACGTGATCGGCATCGACGCCGCCGACGCCATCCCCTGCTCGGCCAAGACCGGCCTGGGCATCGACGAGATCCTGGAGGCCGTCATCACCCGCATGCCGCCGCCGCGCGGCCAGGCGGACGGCCCGCCGCGGGCCATGATCATCGACGCTTGGTTCGACAACTACGTCGGCGTCGTGATGCTGGTGCGCGTGGTGGACGGCCAGATCGGCAAGGGCGAGCGCATCCGCCTGATGGCCACCAACGCCGTCTACGGCGTCGAGCACCTGGGCGTCTTCACGCCCAAGAGCGAGAACCGCGACGCCCTGCGCGCCGGCGAGGTGGGCTTCGTGATCTGCGGCATCAAGGAGTTGGCCGCGGCCAAGGTCGGCGACACCATCACGCTCGAGAAGAAGCTGCCCAACAACGCCGGCCCGGCCAGCGCGCCGCTGCCCGGCTTCAAGGAGATCCAGCCCCAGGTCTTCGCCGGTCTCTACCCCAGCGAGGCCAGCGAGTACGACCAGCTGCGCGACGCGCTGGAAAAGCTCAAGCTCAACGACAGCGCCCTGCGCTTCGAGCCCGAGGTGAGCCAGGCCCTGGGCTTCGGCTTCCGCTGCGGCTTCCTGGGCCTGCTGCACATGGAGATCGTGCAGGAGCGCCTGGAGCGCGAGTTCGACCAGGACCTGGTCACCACCGCGCCCAGCGTGGTCTACCAGGTGCAGCTGGGCGGCGTGGACGCCGAGGTCATCGAGGTCGAGAACCCCTCCAAGATGCCCGAGGTCGGCAAGATCGCCGAGATCCGCGAGCCCATCGTCACCGTGCACCTCTACATGCCGCAGGACTACGTGGGCACGGTGATGACGCTGTGCAACCAGAAGCGCGGCATCCAGCTCAACATGGCCTACCACGGCAAGCAGGTCATGCTGACCTACGAGCTGCCGCTGGCCGAGATCGTGCTGGACTTCTTCGACAAGCTGAAGTCCGCCACCCGCGGCTACGCCTCCATGGACTACGAGTTCAAGGAGTACCGCGCCGCCGACGTGGTGAAGGTGGACATCCTGATCAACGGCGACAAGGTCGATCCGCTGGCCATGATCGTGCACCGCTCGCAGAGCCAGTACCGCGGCCGCGCGGTGGCCGCCAAGATGCGCGAGCAGATCCCGCGGCAGATGTACGACGTGGCCATTCAGGCTGCCATCGGCGCCAACATCATCGCCCGCGAGAACATCAAGGCCCTGCGCAAGAACGTGCTGGCCAAGTGCTACGGCGGCGACATCACCCGCAAGCGCAAGCTGCTGGAAAAGCAGAAGGCCGGCAAGAAGCGCATGAAGCAGATCGGCACGGTCGAGGTGCCGCAGGAGGCCTTCCTGGCCATCCTGCAGGTCGATGACTGAGCCCGCCGCCGCTTCTTCGCCCGCTGCCGCGCCGCCGCGTCCCGTTTCCGCCTTCCACGCCCCCACGCCATGAGCGCACTCACCGGCCTGCTCTACGCCGTCCTGCTGACCTATCTGGGCGGCTGGTACCTTGGTCACTGGACCGGCAATTTCTCCCTGCTGCTCTTCCTGCTGACCGTCTTCACCGGCCTGTACTGGCTGGCCGAACGCTTCCGCTTCGCGCCGGCCCGCGCGGCCGCGGCCCGTGCGCTGGAGCAGCAGGAGGCCCAGCGCCGCGAGCAACTCGCCCGCCAGGGCATCACCCAGGTCGACAGCAGCTTGGACGAGGCCCGCAGTCGCGTGCTGGCCCAGCCCTGGTGGCTGGACTGGACCGCCGGGCTCTTCCCGGTGATCCTCATCGTCTTCGTGCTGCGCTCCTTCCTGTTCGAGCCCTTCAAGATTCCCTCGGGCTCGATGATCCCGACGCTGGCCGTCGGCGACCTGATCCTGGTCAACAAGTACCACTACGGCGTGCGCCTGCCCGTGCTGCACACCAAGGTCATCGACAACCAGGCGCCGCAGCGCGGCGACGTGATCGTCTTCCGCTACCCCGTCGACGAGCGCATCGACTACATCAAGCGCATCGTCGGCCTGCCCGGCGACCGCGTGGCCTATGTCAACAAGCGGCTGACCCTCAATGGCGTGCCGGTGGCCCGCACCGCGCTGCCCGAGTTCTACGACGAGGACAGCCTGCGCTACGCCCTGCAGTTCGAGGAGGCCCTGCCGCGCGGCGAGGGCCAGCTGCACCGCTTCCACATCCTCAACGACCGCGACCGCAGCGGCTTCGTGCTGCCCATGCCCGAGTTCCGCGGCCCCAAGGACGCCTGCAGCTACACCGCCGAGGGCGTGAGCTGCACGGTGCCGGCCGGCCACTACTTCGTCATGGGCGACAACCGCGACAACTCGCAGGATTCGCGCTTCTGGGGCTTCGTCCCCGAGGGCAACATCGTCGGCAAGGCCTTCTTCGTCTGGATGAACTTCGGTAATCTGGGCCGCATCGGGGCGTTCGACTGAGCCCTGCTCTCCGCCCGCCGACCATGCCCCTGCCGACCGCCCCCCGCAGCCCGCGCGTGCCCTCGGCCGCGCGCGGCCTGGGCCTGATCGGCCTGCTGCTGCTCCTGGCCGCCCTGGGCCTGGCGGCGGTGCTGGCCCTGCGGGTGGCGCCGGTGGTGGGCGAACGCCTGACCATCCAGCGCACGCTGCAGCGCATCGCCGGCCAGGGCCTCGAGAGCGAGGCCGCCATCCGCGGTGCCTTCGACCGCCAGCGCCAGATCGATTCGGCCATCGTCAACCTCGAAGGCCGCGACCTCGACCTGCGCCGCGAGGACGGCCGCTTCGTGATCGACTACGCCTACGAGGTCGAGGTGCCGCTCGTCGAGCCGCTCGCCCTGCGCATCCGCCTGCACGGCACGGCCGCGCCCTGAACCCGCCGTGCAGCCGACCCGTCCCCCGGTCCGCCGCGGCGCGCCGCGCCTGAAGCCGCCGGCCCCGCCGCGCCCCCAGCCGGCCGGCCAGGGCACGCCCGAGGAGCTGCAGCAGCGCCTGGGCCACCGCTTCACCGACGCCGCCCTGCTGCGCCGGGCGCTGACCCACAAGAGCTTCGGCAGCGACCACAACGAGCGCCTCGAATTCCTGGGCGATGCCGTGCTGTCGGCCGGCGTGTCGGGGCTGCTCTACCGCAGCTACCCGCAGGCCGACGAGGGCGAGCTCAGCCGCGTGCGCGCGCACCTGGTGCGCGAGGAATCGCTGCACCAGATCGCCGTCGAGCTGGGCCTGCCCGGCCTGATCCGCCTGTCCGAGGGCGAGGCCCGCAGCGGCGGGACGCAGCGCCCCTCGATCCTCGCGGACGCCGTGGAGGCGCTGATCGGCGCCGTGCAGCTGGACGCCGGCCTGGCCGCGGCGGCGGCCATGGTCGAGCGCCTGATCGGCCCGCACCTGGACCGCACCGCTACCGCCGCCTGGACCAAGGACCCGAAGACCGAGCTGCAGGAATGGCTGCAGGCCCGCCGCGAGCCCGTGCCCAGCTACCGCATCGCCGCCACCCTGGGCCGCGAGCACGACCAGACCTTCGTCGTGGCCTGCGCCATCCCCACCCGCCAGCTGGAGGTGCAGGGCGAAGGCCGCTCGCGCCGTGCCGCCGAACAGGCCGCCGCCCAGCGGGCGCTCGACACCCTGAAGGGCCGCTGAGCCCGCCTCCCCATGAGCCCCACCCCCGACGATCTGCCCGACGACACGCTGCCCGGCGAGGATCTGCCCGACGAGGACGCGTCCGACCAGGACCTGCCCGATCCCACCGCCGACGTGCTGGCTGCCGCCTTCGGCGCGCCCAAGGCCGGGGCCGCGGACGGCGCGGCGGGGGCCACCCGCTGCGGCCACGTGGCCATCGTCGGCCGGCCGAACGTCGGCAAGTCCACCCTGCTCAATGCCCTGGTCGGGCAGAAGGTGAGCATCACCTCGCGCAAGGCGCAGACCACGCGCCACCGCATCACCGGCATCCGCACGGTCGGCACCGCGGCCAGCGGCGGCGCGCAGTTCGTCTTCGTCGACACCCCGGGCTTCCAGACCGATCACATCGTCCGCGGCACCGCCACGCTGAACCGCAAGCTCAACAAGCAGGTGCAGGCCGCGGTGGAGGACGTCGACCTCGTGCTCTTCCTGGTCGAGGCCGGCCGCTTCGACGCCGCCGACGCCAAGGTGCTGGCCCTGATGCCGGCCGGCACGCCCGTGGTGCTGGTGGCCAACAAGCTCGACAAGGTCGCCCGCCGCCAGGACCTGCTGCCCTGGCTGCAGGGCATGCAGGCGCGCCATCCCTTCGCGGAATTCGTGCCCATGTCGGCCACGCGCGAGTCCGACATCGAGCGCCTGCTCGCCATCCTCACGCCCTACCTGCCCGAGCAGGCCTGGCTGCACGAGGAGGATGCGCTGACCGACCGCAGCGAGCGCTTCCTGGTCGCCGAGCTGATCCGCGAGAAGCTCTTCCGCCTGACCGGCGACGAGCTGCCCTACACCTCGACCGTGGTGATCGAGAAGTTCGAGGAGGCCGCGCCCAAGGCCGACGGCACGCCCATGCACCGCATCGCCGCGTCCATCGTCGTCGAGCGCGATGCGCACAAGGGCATGGTCATCGGCGACGGCGGCGAGCGGCTCAAGCGCATCGGCACCGAGGCGCGGGTCGAGCTGGAGCGCCTGCTCGGCGCCAAGGTCTTCCTGGAGCTGTGGGTGCAGGTGCGCTCCGGCTGGGCCGACGACGAGGCCCGCCTGCGCGCCTACGGCTACGAGTGAGCCGCCGGCCCGGCCCCCGCGCATGAGCCCGGCTGCCGCCCCGGGCGCCGCGCGCAGTGCGTCGCGCGCCGCGCCGCCGCAGCCGGCCTACCTGCTGCACCGCCATGACTGGAGCGAATCCAGCCTGATCCTCGACCTGTTCGGCCGCGAGGCCGGCCGCGTCGTGCTGGTGGCCAAGGGCGCGAAGCGGCCGCACTCCAACTTCCGCACCGTGCTGCTGCCGCTGCAGCGCCTGCTGGTCGTGCACGGCCGGCGCAAGCCGCAGCCCCTGGACGCGCAGGAGGAGGGCGGGGAGGTGCTGCCGCTCAAGAGCGCCGAATGGGCCGGCGGCCCGCCGCTGCCCCAGGGCCCGGCCCTGCTGGCCGGCTTCTACCTGAACGAGCTGCTGCTCAAGCTGCTGCCGCGCCACGACCCGCACCCCCGGCTTTTTGATGCCTACGCCCTGACCGTGGCCGCCCTGGGCGTGCGCGCCGCCGCGCCGCCCCTGGCCCCGCTGCTGCGCGCCTTCGAGCTGCTGCTGCTGCGCGAGCTGGGCCTGCTGCCCGCCCTGGACCACGACACCCTGCGCCAGCGTCCCCTGGCCGCCGCCGACCCCGCCCAGCCTGCCGCGCTGCGGCCCGAGGCCGGCCTGGTGCTGCTGCCGCCCGGCGACGACGGCCCCGAGCGCGCGCCGCCCGCCCTGCCCGCCGCCCAGTGGTGCGCGCTGGAGGCCGCGCTGCAGGCCCTGGCCCCGCAGCTGGGTGGGTCCGAGCCGCCGGCCGGGCCGGCCGTCGAGGCGGCCTTCGCCCGCCTGCAGGCCGCCTGCGCGGCGCCGGCCCTGCGGCCGCTGCTGCGCGGGGTGCTCCACTACCATCTCGGCGGCCGGCCGCTGCACACCCGGCAGCTGATGGCCGATCTGGCCGCCGCCCCCTGACGCCCTCGCGCCTCCCGCGCCCCGCTTCCGATGATCTTCGCCCCGGCCCCCGACGCCCCCCTGCTCGGCGTCAACATCGACCACGTCGCCACCCTGCGCAATGCGCGCGGCGGGCCCTTCCCCGACCCGGTGGCCGCGGCCGAGCTGGCAGTGGAGGCGGGTGCTGACATCATCACCTTCCACCTGCGCGAGGACCGCCGCCACATCCGCGACGAGGATGTCGTGCGTCTGAAGCAGGCGATCCGCGCGCCGCTGAACTTCGAGGCCGCCGTCACCGACGAGATGCTGGCCCTCATCGAGCGCACCCGGCCCGAGCATGTCTGCCTGGTGCCCGAGCGCCGCCAGGAGGTCACCACCGAAGGCGGGCTGGAGGTGGCCGGCCAGAAGGCCCGGCTGCGCGAGGCCTGCGCGCGCCTGGCGGCCGCGGGCAGCCGGGTCTCGCTCTTCATCGACGCCGACCCGGCGCAGATCGAGGCCGCGGCCGAGGTCGGCGCGCCCTGCATCGAACTGCACACCGGCGCCTACGCCAACGCCTGGTGGGCCCAGGACGCGGCCGAGATGGCCCGCCTGCGCAGCCGCCTGCAGGCCGGCCTGCAGCGTGGCCGCGCGCTGGGCCTGCGCACCCATGCCGGCCACGGCCTGGCGCTGTGGTCGCCCGGAACCACCCGCCCGGCGCCGGACGCGCCCAGCAGCACCGCCGCCATCGCCGCCCTGCCCGAGGTGGCCGAGCTGCACATCGGCCATGCGCTGATGGGCCATGCCATCTTCGTCGGCCTGGCCCAGGCCATCCGCGACTTCCAGGCCGAGGCCGTGCAGGCCCGCGCCGCGGCGCGCTGAAGCGCCGGGGGGTCATCCCGTGATCGTCGGCCTCGGCACCGACCTCTGCGACATCCGCCGCGTGCAGGCCGCGCTCGACCGGCGCGGCGCGCGCTTCGCCGAGAAGGTGCTCGGCCCGCAGGAGCTGGCCGTCTGGCGCGCCCGCACGGCCAAGGTGCCGCTGCGCGGCCTGCGCTACCTCGCCACCCGCTTCGCCTGCAAGGAAGCCTTCTCCAAGGCCATCGGCCTGGGCATCCACCATCCCATGAGCTGGCGCGCCTGCCAGGTGCTCAACGGCCCCTCTGGCGCGCCGCAGATCGTGCTGGGCGGGGCGCTGGCCCCCTGGTTCGCCGCGCGCGGCTGGCGGGCCCATGTCACCCTGACGGATGAGGGCGACCTGGCCTGCGCCTTCGTCGTCGTCGAGACCGACCCCGCCGCCCCGCCGCCTGCCGCGCCGCCGGCCTGACCCCCCACCGGCCGTGCGCCCCGCGCCGGCCATCGCCCCCATGACCGAAGCCCTCCACGCCCCCGTCGTCCTCGACATCGCCGGCACCACGCTGAGCGCCGACGACCGCCGCCGCCTGCGGCACCCGCTGACCGGCGGCCTCATCCTGTTTGCCCGCAACTGGCAGGACCGCGCCCAGCTCACCGAGCTCTGCGCCGCCATCAAGGCCGAGCGGCCCGATGTGCTGATCGCTGTCGACCATGAAGGCGGTCGCGTGCAGCGCTTCCGCAGCGACGGCTTCACTCCGCTGCCGCCCATGCGCGCCCTGGGCGCCCTGTGGGCGCAGGACGGCAAGGGCGGCGAGGGCGCCGGCGTGATGGCCGCCACCGACGCCGCCACCGCCTGCGGCTACGTGCTGGCCGCCGAGCTGCGCGCCTGCGGCGTGGACTTCAGCTTCACCCCCGTGCTGGACCTGGACCACGGCCCCAGCGGCGTGATCGGCGACCGCGCCTTCCACCGCGATCCGCGCGTCGTCACCCTGCTCGCGCGCAGCCTCATGCACGGCCTGCTGCTGGCCGGCATGGCGAGCTGCGGCAAGCACTTCCCCGGCCACGGCTTCGTCGCGGCCGATTCGCACACCGAGGTGCCGGTGGACCGCCGCAGCCTCAAGGCCATCCTGGGCGACTGCGCCAAGCCCTATGGCTGGCTGGGCCCCGCGCTGCAGAGCGTGATGCCGGCGCACGTGATCTACCCCAAGGTCGATGCGCGGCCCGCCGGCTTCTCCGAGGTCTGGCTGCAGGACGTGCTGCGCGAGCGCCTGGGCTTCACCGGCGCCGTCTTCAGCGACGACCTCAGCATGGCCGGCGCACGCCGCGTGCCCGGCGTGAGGGATGGCGCCGAGCTGAGCTACACCGAGGCCGCCGTGCTGGCCCTGCAGGCCGGCTGCGACCTGGTGCTGCTGTGCAACCAGTCCCTGGTCGAGGGCGGCCGGCCCGTCGACGCGCTGCTCGACGGCCTGCAGGCCGAAGCCGAGTCCGGCCGCTGGCAGCCCCAGCCCGACAGCGAAGCCCGCCGCCTCGACCTGCTGCCCCAGACCGCCCCGCTGCCCTGGGACGAACTGATGCAGCACCCCGTCTACCTGAGCGCCCTGGACCGCCTGCCCTGAGGCTCCGCGCCCGCCCCCAAGCCCCGCCGCCCCCCGACCATGACGCTGCAGCCCACCCCCTTCCGCGCCGCCCTGGCCGGCCTGTTCTCGGCCTTGACCTGGCCGCTGCTCTGGGCCCGCTTCGGCGGCGGCTCGGCCAGCTCGGGCCAGGTCGAGCTGATCGTCGCCACCCTGCTGCTGGTGGCGCTGCCGGCCCACCTCTTCGTGCTCGGCCTGGGCCAGGGCGCCGTGCCCGGTGGCCGGCTCGACCGCGCGCTGCTGCTGCGCATCGGCGCCTGGCTGGCCGCCGCCGCCCTGGGCCTGCTGCTCAGCCCGCTGATCCACCCGGCCGCGCCCGCCGCGGCCTGAGCCCGCCGTGCGGCCCGAACCCGCCGCCGAGCTGCTCCATCCCCTGGACGCCGCCGGCCTGCAGGCCCTGCGCAGCGCCTGGGCCTGGCGACTCGGCCCCACCTGGCAGCCCCTGCTGGCCAGCGCCATTGGCGATGTCTTTGTCCAGACCCCGGCCGGCAGCGTCTGGTGGCTCAGCACCGCCAGCGGCGACCTGGAGCAGGTGGCCGACAGCCCGGCCGCCTTCCGCACCCGCCTGTCCGACCCCGACGCCCAGGACGAATGGTTCCTGCCCGGCCTCGTCCACGCCCTGCGCGCGCACGGCAAGCACCTGCTGCCCGGCCAGCTCTACGGCTACAGCGTGCTGCCCGTCTTCGAAGGTGGCAGCTTCTCGGTCGAGAACATGCTCCCCGTCGACGCCGCCGAGCACTACGCCCTCAGCGGCGAGCTGCTGAGGGCCGCCGCCGGCCTGCGGCCGGGGGAGGGGGTGGGGGCGGTGCCCCTGGGGGGCTGACCTCAGCCTGCAGGTGGCAGCTGAGCTTCAAGCGGCCGCCTCCTGGATGCCCTTCCCCTGACCCGCCGAAACGGCCGACGGACTCGTTTCAGGAGGGGCACCGGGCCGTCACGGTCCGCCTGTGTTGCGGCCCTCGGCTTGGACGGCGCATGACTCAGCCATGCACCTTCAAATGAAACGCGGACCCGAGCGGCGTGTAGTGGACGCAGATGAGCTGCTTGCTGATGCGCCGGTCACGGGTCTGATCGGATTCATTGCCGTCGGGCCAGATCAGCATCTTGCGAGCCGCGGCGAGGTCGATGTCGGATTCCGATGCGAGGCCTGCCACGGTGGCCAGGAGCGTGCGGAAGGCGGGAGCCACGGACTCGGCCAGCATTTCGTGCTGGATGCTTTCCAGCTGATCGATCAAGGTGCCGAGCTCACGCTTGAACTTCAACTCGATGAAGACCGGAAACCAGGTGCCTCCCCGCCTGCCGAGGCCGATCACGTCGCAGCGTATGCCCTTGCTGGCCTCCTGAGCGGCTCGCATCCGGGCACTGACACTGATCTCGTCGCAGACGAAGACAAGATCGTCCAACCCTTGCGCGCTTAGTCCTTCGATCTGCCGGTGAAAGCTGCGGCCCTGCAGCATGGCCTGACGAATCAGCCAGCTTTGCAGCTTGCGCTCCTCACCCACCTCGTCATCCGGCTTGGGGGAGAAGCTTGAGGCCGGGTTCTGCGCCTTGAGTTCGGCGAGCCGCTTGCGGAGACCGTCCAGGGTGGTGAACTCACCCACCACCCGGCCGCCTGCTCTCACCTTGCCAAGCGGCTGACCGGGGTGCAGCGACACCGGCCGAACCCCTCCGCCCTGCAGCCGCGGGTAGAGGTGATGCTCGGCGCAGATGCGCAGCTCATCCGGCCCGAGGGGCCGGATGAGCCTTTCATGCAGGCCAGATATCGCGCGAAGATATTCGCGGACAGATGCCGGGCCATTCGGCTTGACCGAGGGCGTCGAGGATTGGCTCATCGGATCGTTCTCCCTTCTGAAATCTGCTGGGCGCGCGAGCTTGCTCAGACGAGCAAGGACTCGCCATCGCGAAGACGGGTGATGTTGCGCGGGAGCGTCGCGGGACCGTCCCAGGCCAGCCCGTGCACTGGGATCAGCTGTCTGGCCCCCAGTCTCTCGGCGAAATCGTGCAGGGTTGTGGACGATGCGTGACCGCTGGTATGCCAGGGCAGGGCGCGCAGGCCTGCACCTTGAAACCAGTCCGCCAGCAGACGGGCATGGGGATCCTGCAGGTAGCCGTTCCACATGGACCACAACCAGCGATCCGAAGACTCAGGCACGGCCCCGGCACGGCTGAAGTCCTCGATCAGCGAGGAGCGCAGCATCACCACCCAGCGTCCCTGTTGTGCGGCCAGGGAGCGCGCAGCCAGCCCATGTCGCGCCATGCGCTCGACGAAGTCGCCACGCCCCTGCCTGCGGTAGAGCCGTGCCAGCCGTCGCGTGATGACGACCTTCAATTGCCGCCAGCCGGGCTGCGGCAAGCGCCCTTGATCGGCCAGGGTTTCCAGGACATCGGCGGTGTAGAGGTCCACCACCAGGGTGCGACCTGCGCGCAGGCAAGCCCGGTACAGGGAGACGGTGCGGTCCACGTTCTGCGCTGACCAGGTCACGAACAGGCGGCCCCGGGTGCCTTGCTTCCAATCGACGGCCTCCTCCTCAAGCTGATGTTCGTGAACGGTTGGCTTGTCGCTCCCCAGGTTCGTCCCCTCCATGATCAGCACATCCACCTGCCCGGCAAGGCAGCGCAGGGTGCGCTCGACGAGCGCGGCCTTGCGACCGTGCTGGCGAAAGTCTCCGGTGTAGAGCACCCTGCGCCTGTCGTTCTCGATCAGCAGCATGTGGGCGTCGAAGGCCGAGTGGTCGGTGAGCCAGGGGGTGATGCGGAAGTCGCCCAACATGAAGGGCAGGCCAGTGCACCAGGTTCGCGGAGCCGGGCGATGTGCCGGACGCCCCATGATTCGATCCGTCAGCGCCATCAGGCGGGCCGAGGCCTCGCCGCACCACACCTGCCAATCCGCAGGCAACTCGTTCAAGAGACCGTAGTGGTCCTGATGGGGATGGGAGATCAGCACTCCGTCGACGGGCTGCTCCTGGTTCAGCGACGCCGGCAGCAGGCCGCAGGCATCCGCAGTCGCGTGCAGCGGGCGACCCGCGTCAAGGATCAGGCGTGATCCTTTGTCCGACCGCAGCTCGATGCAGTTGCCGCCGATCTCCTGCGCGGATCGATGGATCGTGATTTCCATGGTGAGATGGCAGCAAGGGGCTGCTGAGGTCCCGGGAGGAGCTCATTGTTGTGGGGCTGCAGCTCATGGGGTGAGCCTCGGCGCTGCCAGTCGACCCACCAGTTCCACCTCCCCCGCCGGGCGAGCGCGCAGCAGCAGGCCCTCGCCCGAGCTGGCGCCGCCTAGGCCCAGGTCGGCCAGCACGAACATGTGGGTCACCCACACCTCGAAGCGGCCGGGTGCGTCGCTGGCTTCACTCAGGGCCTGGCGCAGGGCGGCCAGGTTCTCGGCATTCGTGCCTTCGCGGGCGCCGTGGGGCGAGCCGAGTGCAGGCCAGGTTTCGGCCGTACCGAAGGCCAGGTGGGCGGTGTCCAGGCAGCGGCACCAGGGGCTGCTGCGCACGCGGGCCGGGCGGAGGCCGCGGGTTTCGAACCAGGCGCCAATCTGGCGGGCCTGGGCGCGGCCGGCCTCGGACAGATTGCGCTGGCTGTGGCAGTCGTCCAGACGGAAGCCGGGTGGGTCGAAGGTGCCGGGCGCGAGCGCGTGGCGGAAGGCCATGACCAGGCCGCCCTGGCGCAACAGGTCCGCGATCGCGTCCTCGGAGGCCTGGCTTGCGCCGGCCGCCAGCCCTGCGGCGCCGCCCGCCACGCCGCGGGCTATTCGTGCGGCATGCCCTCCGCCGCGCAGCCCCAGGTCCAGGCCGAGCGCCCAGCCGGCGCGCAGCAGGTGGCGCCGGCCCGCGCGGGCAGCCTCAGGCCGGCTGAAAGGCATAGCCTTCCCCCTGCGCCGCGATGCGGCCGAAGGCGGGGAAGGGGAAGTGGTAGCCGCCGACCAGGGCCTGCGTGTCGACCACGCGCTGCAGGGTGGCGCGGCGCACGCGACGGGCGGCTTCGGCGTCCATGTCGAAGCTGACGGCCCAGTCCGGGTTGCGGGCGAAGAGGGCTGGCACGTTGGTGAGGTCGGCGACGTAGACGAAGGTCTGGCCGGCGGACTGCAGCTCGAACAGGGTGTGGCCCGGCGTGTGGCCGAAGGCGGCGAGGGAGCGCAGGCCCGGGGCCAGTTCGCTGCCCGGCGTGAAGCGCTGCAGGTCCAGGGCGGGCTGGCCCGCGAACACCCGGCGCGCCACCTGGAAGCCGCCGCGCTGGGCCTCGGGGCGGGCGTTCATCGCGGCCTCGTCCATCCAGAAGGCGTGCTCGGGCTCGGGCACCCACACCTGGGCGCGCGGGTAGACCAGGCTGCCGTCCTTGCGGCGCAGGCCCTGGATGTGATCGCCGTGGTAGTGGCTGATCAGCACGGTGTCGATGTCCTCGGGCTGGAAGCCCGCGGCGGCCAGCTGGGCCGTCAGGCGGCCGGTGCCCGGGCCGCCGTGGTCGGCGAAGCCGGTGTCCAGCAGGATGCGGCGCCCGCCGATCCGCAGCAGGAAGGCGGTGAAGGGGATGTCGATGTGCGTGGTCGGCAGGCCCTGGCTGGCCAGCAGGGCGCGCACCTCGGTCAGGGGCGCGTTCTTCACGAACTCCTCGCCCAGGGGGCGGCGGGCGACGCCGTCGTTCAGCGCGATCACCTCGGCTTCGCCCACCTTCATCCGGCGGAAGCCGGGCGACGGCAGGCTGGGCGCGCCCAGTTCGGCGGGCGCCTGGGCCCAGGCGCCCGAGGCCGCGAGCCAGGCCAGGGGGGAGACGGCCGCGGCCGACAGGCCGGCGGCAAGGAGGTGGCGACGTTGCATGGCAGAGGCGGCTGGGTCGGTGGGGGAATGCCGCGGATGATGCGGTGCACCCCCCGCCCTTGCCGGGCGGGGGATTTCGCGCGGAGGGCCGTCCCCGCAAGCAAAAAGGCCCCGCGGGTGCGGGGCCTTGGAATGCGCAGGCCGCGGCGAGGCGGCGGCCGGGCGATCAGCTCTCGAAGGGCAGCTTGAGATCGGCCAGATCCTTGCGGGTCTCGACCAGGATCAGCGGGCCTTCATCCAGCACGACCGGCGGCCGGGGCTGGCGCGGCACATGCACCGGCGCCGGGGTGGCGGCGATGGCGGCCTGCACCTCGGCGACCTTGGCCGCGTCGGACTGCACCCACTCCAGGCCGGCCCCGCGGGCCACCCCTTCGAGCTGCGCGATCGGCAGGGTGTAGCCGGGCTGGGCGACCGGGGCCGGAGCCGGGGTCGGGGCCGGGGCCGGGGCCGCGAGGGGGGCTTCGACCACGGTTTCGACCGGTGCTGCGGTCGCCGCGAGGGCCGGGGCGGCGGCGGGCGCCTCCTCGACCGGCGCCGCGGCCGGCTCGATCATCGGAGCCGGTTCGGCCGCCGCCTCGCTCGCTGCGGGCGCAGGGGCGGGTGCGGCGGGCACGGCCGGGGCGGCGTCTTCCCACCAGGCGCCGGCGGCGGGGGCCGGGGCGACAGCTTCCGGCGTGGCCTCGGCGGCCGGGGTCTCGCCCTCGGCACGGGGCTCACCGTCGCGGCGGCGGCCACGGCCTCCGCGACGCGGACGGCGGGCTTCGCCGGCCTCGCCCGCTTCGGCCTCGCCTGCGGCGGGCGTGGCGGGGGCGTCGGACGGGGTCTCGGTCGCCTCGCGGGCGGGGCTTTCGCTCGAGGCGTCGGCGCCTTCGGCGGCCGGGCTGTCCTCGCTGCCTTCCGGACGCTCGCTGCGTTCGCCACGGCCCCGGCCGCCACGGCGGCGACGGCGACCGTTGCGCTCGCTGGCCTCGGCCTGGGCGTCCGCACCTTCGGCCGCGAGGGTCAGAAGCTCCGGCGTGTCCGACAGGGTGAGGCTGGCGTCCGCGGCGGTCTCGGCCGGGGCGGTGGCCTCGACGCGGCGCTCGCCACGTTCGGCCCGCTCACCCCGCTCGGCGCGTTCGCCCCGTTCCGGGCGCTCGCCACGCGGCGGGCGGCGGTCTTCGCCCGAACGGGCCTCGGGGGCGGCTTGCGTGCTGCCCTCGGTTTCGCTGCGCGGGCCACGCGGACGGCCGGCGCGGGCTTCGCCGCGTTCGGCCCGGTCCGGGCGCTCGCCGCGCTCGGGACGCTCGCCGCGCTCCGGCCGATCCCCACGTTCGCCACGCTCGGCGCGTTCACCGCGCTCGCCCGCACGTTCGCCATTGCGACCGCCCCGGCCGCCGCGGCGTTCGCCATTGCGAGCCTCGCGGCCGTCGGCCGGCTTGGCGGGGGCCGGGCTGCCGACCGGGGCCGGCGCGGCAGACGGGGTGGCTTCCGGCGTGGCCGCCGGGGCGCCGAAGAGGCGCTTGAGCCAGCCGAAGAAGCCGCCACCCGCCGCGGGGGCCGCGGCGACCGGGGCGGGGGCGAGGGGCGCCGGCGCCGGCGCGGCGACCGGGGCAGCAGCCACCGGGGCCGGGGCAGGGGCCGCCACCGGGGCCGGCTGGTCGGGCAGCACGCCCTTGAGCACCGGCTCCTGCTTGGCCTTGGCCTTCTCGCGCCGGCTGATCGAGACCTCGTCGTCCGGCTCCTCGATCATGGTGTAGCTGGCCTGCAGGTTCTCCAGGCGCGGGTCGTCGTGGCGCAGGCGTTCGAGCTTGTAGTTCGGCGTCTCCAGGTGCTTGTTGGGCACCAGCAGCACGGTGGTGCGCTGCTTGAGCTCGATCTTGGTGATCTCGGTGCGCTTCTCGTTGAGCAGGAAGCTGGTCACCTCGACCGGCACCTGCACGTGGACGGCGGCGGTGCCTTCCTTGAGGGCCTCTTCCTGGATGATGCGCAGGATCTGCAGCGCCGAGGATTCGGTGTCGCGGATGTGGCCGGTGCCGTTGCAGCGCGGGCAGGTGATGTGGCTGCCTTCGCTCAGCGCGGGGCGCAGGCGCTGGCGGCTCATCTCCAGCAGGCCGAACTTGCTGATGGGGCTGAACTGCACGCGGGCGCGGTCGTTGCGCAGCGCGTCGCGCAGGCGGGTCTCGACTTCGCGGCGGTTCTTGGACTCCTCCATGTCGATGAAGTCCACGACGATCAGGCCGCCCAGGTCGCGCAGGCGGGCCTGGCGGGCGATCTCGTCGGCGGCTTCGAGGTTGGTCCGCGTGGCGGTTTCCTCGATGTCGGTGCCGCGGGTCGAGCGGGCGGAGTTGACGTCGACCGAGACCAGGGCCTCGGTGTGGTCGATCACGATGGCGCCGCCGCTGGGCAGGTTGACCGTGCGGCTGAAGGCCGTCTCGATCTGGTGCTCGATCTGGAAGCGGCTGAACAGCGGCGCGTCGTCGCGGTAGCGCTTGACGCGATGCGCGGTGTCCGGCATCACGTGCAGCATGAACTGCTTGGCCTGCTCGTAGATGTCGTCGGTGTCGATCAGGATCTCGCCGATGTCCGCGGTGAAGTAGTCGCGGATGGCGCGGATGACGAGCGAGCTTTCCTGGTAGATCAGGAAGGCGCCCTTGCCGCCGGTGGCGTCGTCGATCGCCGTCCAGAGCTTGAGCAGGTAGTTCAGGTCCCACTGCAGCTCGTCGGCCGAGCGGCCGATGCCCGCGGTGCGGGCGATCAGGCTCATGCCCTTGGGGTATTCGAGCTGTTCGAGGTTCTCCTTGAGCTCCTCGCGCTGCTCGCCCTCGATGCGCCGGCTGACGCCGCCGCCGCGCGGGTTGTTGGGCATCAGCACCAGGTAGCGGCCGGCCAGGCTGACGAAGGTGGTCAGCGCGGCGCCCTTGTTGCCGCGCTCTTCCTTCTCGACCTGGACGACGAGGGACTGGCCCTCCTTGATGACGTCCTGGATGCGGGCGTTCTTGGCCTCGACGCCCTCCTTGAAGTAGCTGCGCGCGATTTCCTTGAAGGGCAGGAAGCCGTGGCGGTCTTCGCCGTAGTCGACGAAGCAGGCTTCCAGCGAGGGCTCGACGCGGGTGACGACGGCCTTGTAGATGTTGCCCTTGCGCTGTTCGCGCCCTTCGATCTCGGTTTCGAAGTCGAGGAGCTTCTGCCCGTCAACGATGGCCAGGCGCCGCTCTTCCGGCTGCGTGGCATTGATCAGCATGCGTTTCATCTGACATCTCCCGGCCGCCCCGGGGGGACGGCCGACTCGGCCCCGGCCGCTGCCGAGGCAGGCGGAACGGGGCAGGCGGCCTGCCGATCCCGCCCGCAGGATGCGGACAGGGGCAGGCCCGTCGATGCACGAAACGACGCCAGACGCCGGAAGGAATCGCCCTGGACGACCCACCGAGCCGCAAGGCTCGACGGGGTCGCGTTGGCACGAGCGTCGCCCCGGGGCGGTGGGATCAGGATGCGCGGCCGGGCACGCGGGGCGGCTCGGCGGCGTCGGGTCGCCCCGCATCCCGGCGCGACGATCCGCCGGCGCCCCGCGCCGCGCGGGGCGGGGCAGGGCGGCGGGCAGGCGCGAGGAGGGGGCGGGTCGACTTCATCCGGATGGGTCCGGTTCGGGGCGGGACGCGGGCGGCAGCCGCATGCAACCGGCCGGGTGGGCCGGGGCGGCGCGGCTGCCGCCGGGAAACCTTGTTTCGGAGGGTCTGGGCATCGGTTCTGCCGCTGCGGAACCGGATCCACCGTTCGCATTGGGAGACGGTCTGACCGGGTCGACGCAGCGTTGCATCACCTCAAAGTGGCGCCACCAGCGGTGGCGCGGTGTCCGGAGCGCGGCGCGAGCGCCGGTAAACTCAGGCGAATCAAACACTTACGGCGCGCTTGTGGACCGACGGATTATAGGTGGCCGCAGCGCCCGTTCGAAGTCGTTGAATGAGGCCCCGCGCGGCGCTTCCACCGCCCCTGCGGCGTCCCGGTCGACGGCCCCGGCCGCGCCCCGTGCCCCGGTGCCGGAGCCGGCCGTGCAGTGGGTCGAGGTCGGCGAGGCCGGCGATGGCCAGCGCCTCGACAACTTCCTGATCCGCACGCTCAAGGGCGTGCCCAAGACCCACGTCTACCGCATCATCCGCAGCGGCGAGGTGCGGGTGAACAAGGGCCGCGCCGCGGCCGACACCCGCCTGGCCCGCGGCGACAGCGTGCGGCTGCCGCCGGTGCGGGTGGCCCCGCGCGGCGAGGCGGCCGGCGAGGCTCCGGCGCCGCCGCGCGAGTTCCCGGTCGTGCACGAGGACGAGGCCCTGCTGGTGATCGACAAGCCGGCCGGCGTGGCCGTGCACGGCGGCAGCGGGGTCAGCTTCGGGGTGATCGAGCAGCTGCGCCGGGCCCGCCCGGCGGCGGCGATGCTGGAGCTGGTGCACCGCCTGGACAAGGAGACCTCCGGCCTGCTGATCGTGGCCAAGAAGCGCCAGGCCCTGGCCCTGCTGCAGGAGCAGCTGCGCCAGCGCGAGACGGGCAAGACCTACGCCGCCCTGGTGCAGGGCGACTGGCCGACCCGGCTGAAGGTGATCGACGTGCCCCTGCACAAGTACCTGGACGGCGAGGGCGAGCGCCGCGTGCGCGCCACCACGCCCGAGGACCCGCAGGGCAAGCGCTCGATCACCCTGGTGCGGGTGCTGCAGCGCTTTGCCGGTTACACCCTGCTCGACGTGACCATCAAGACCGGCCGCACCCACCAGATCCGCGTGCACCTGGCCGGCGCCGGCCACCCCATCGTCGGCGACGACAAGTACGGCGACTTCGTCCTCAACAAGGCCCTGGCGCGGGGCGAGCAGCCCGGCGTCGCCCTCCGCTTCGAACGCATGTTCCTCCACGCCCGACGCCTGAGCTTCACCCACCCGGTCCAAGGCCAGACCCTGGACCTGGAGGCTCCGCTGCCGCCGGCCTGCGCCGCGCTGCTGGCCGCGCTGCCGCCCGCGGCGGCCCCGGCGGGGGCGGCATGATGGGCCGCAGCCCGCGCCGCTTCGAGCTGATCGTCTTCGACTGGGACGGCACGCTCTACGACTCCACCGCGCTGATCGTCCAGGCCCTGCGCGCGGCCTGCGCCGACATCGGCCAGCCGGTGCCCAGTCCCGAGGCGGCCAGCCATGTCATCGGCCTGGGCCTGCACGAGGCCCTGCGCCAGGTGGCCCCCGGCCTGCCGGCCGCGCAGATCCCCGATCTGGTGGCCGCCTACCGCGTGCACTACCTGGCCCAGCAGCAGGGCCTGAGCCTCTTCCCCGGCACGGTCGAGCTGCTCGAAGGCCTGCGCGCCCGCGGCCACCGGCTGGCGATTGCCACCGGCAAGTCGCGCCGCGGCCTGGACGAGGTGCTCGAGCGGCCACCCGGTCCGGACGCCCCCCCGGGCCGCCGGCTCGGCCACTACTTCGACGCCAGCCGCACCGCCGACGAGACCCACAGCAAGCCGCACCCGCGCATGCTGCTGGAGCTGATCGATCACTTCGGCGTGCGGGCCGAGCACACCCTGATGGTCGGCGACACCAGCCACGACCTGCAGCTTGCTGCCAACGCCGGCACCGCCGCCCTGGCCGTGGGCTACGGCGCCCACCCGCCAGAGTCGCTCCACGCCTTCGGTCCGCTGGCCGTGCTGCCCTCGATGCAGGCCCTCGACCAGTGGCTGCGCGACCACGCCTGAGGTCTTGGAAGTGAGCGTGCACTCCCTCGGCGAGCCGCTCTGTCGCAGCGAAGATCTGCCCGAGCGCGGCGCCGCCCATCGCTTCGAGCTGCGCGGACCGGACGGCCGGCCGCAGGCTGCCTTCGTGCTGCGCGTCGACGGTGAGCTGCGCGCCTACCTGAACCGCTGTGCGCACCAGCCGGCCGAGCTGGACTGGAACCCCGGCCAGTTCTGGGACGCCGAGGGCCGCGAGCTGGTCTGCGCCCTGCATGGCGCCGCCTACGAGCCGCGCAGCGGCCGCTGCCTGGGCGGCCCCTGCGGCCGGGGCCGGCTTCAGCCCGTGGCGGTGCACGAGCAGGCGGGCTGGGTCTACGGCCCGGCGCCCGCGTCCGGCGGAACGGCCGACGACAATGCGCCAAGCGCCTTGAACTCCCCGCCCCATGCACGCTGAAGAAGCCTCCTCCCCCGCCTCGCCGACGCCGGCCGCCCAAGCCCATCCCCTGGACGAACTGGCCCGCGTCTGGCTGGCCGACCGCCGGCGCGAACGCCGCTGGCGCACCCTCTGGCGCGTGCTGTGGCTGCTGCTGGCCGGGGCCGTCCTTGCCGGCACCCTGGCCGACGCCCGGCACAGCAGCGCGCCCAACGGCCCGCACACCGCCCTGGTCGAGGTCCGCGGCGCCATCGACGCCGAGGGCGAGGCCACGGCCGACGCGATCAACGCCGCCCTGCGCAGCGCCTTCGAGGACAAGGGCGCCCGGGCCGTCGTGCTGCGGATCAACTCGCCCGGCGGCAGCCCGGTGCAGGCCGGACTGGTCTATGACGAGATCCAGCGCCTGCGCAAGCTGCACGACAAGAAGCTCTACGCGGTCTGCGAGGAGCTGTGCGCCTCGGCCGCCTACTACATGGCGGCGGCGGCCGACGAGATCGTCGTCGACAAGGCCTCGCTGGTCGGCTCCATCGGCGTGCTGATGGACGGCTTCGGCTACACCGGCGTGATGGACAAGCTTGGTGTCGAACGCCGCCTGCTGACGGCCGGCGCGAACAAGGGCTTCCTCGACCCCTTCTCGCCGATGAGCGAGGCCCACCGCGCCTACGCCCTGGCCACCCTGGACCAGATCCACCAGCAGTTCATCGAGGCGGTCAAGACCGGCCGCGGCGAGCGGCTGAAGATCACCCCCGACACATTCAGCGGCCTGTTCTGGAACGGCCAGAGCGCGATCCAGCAGGGCCTGGCCGACCGCCTCGGCAGCCTCGACCAGCTCGCCCGCGAGGTGATCGGCGCCGAGGAAATCATCGACTACACGCCCAAGGAGAACCTGGCCGAGCGCTTCGCGCGCCGCTTCGGCGCGGCCGCCGGCGGGGCGGTGGTCGATGCGATGCGGGGCCTGCCGACGCTGCGCTGAACCGGTCGCCGGCCGCCGCCTTGCGCGGCGGCCCCGTGCCGGGCCTCAGCCCAGCTGCTGGGCCCGCTGGCGAGCGGCCTGTTCGGCCGCGAAATCGCCGAACTCGCGGGCGAGGTGCGCCTCGCCGTGCTCGAGGATGAAGTAGCGGAAGGCCTCGGCCAGCGGCGACATGGTCTTGGCCAGGGTGTGGACCACGTGCCAGCGCCGCACCAGCGGCAGGCCCTCGATGTCCAGCACCGCGATGCGCTTGCTGCGCAGCTCCAGGCCGATGGTGTGCAGCGACAGGAAGCCCAGGCCCATGCCGGCCATCACCGCCTGCTTGATGGTCTCGTTGCTCGACATCTCCATCACCACCGAGGGGCTGATACGGACGTCGTCGAAGAACTGCTCCATCGCTGCCCGCGTGCCCGAGCCGGGTTCGCGCACGATGAAGCCCTGATTCGCCAGCGCCACCGCGGGCAGCCGGCCGTGCGCCAGCAGGGGATGCTCGGTGGGGCCGGCCACGACCAGGGGGTGCACGGCGAAGGGCTCGGCCCGGGTGGCCAGCTCCTTGGGCGGGCGGCCCATCACGGCCAGGTCGCACTCATTGTCGTTGAGCGCGGCCACCAGGCTCTCGCGGTTGCCGACGAAGAGGCGGATGTCGATCTCGGGATGCTCGCTGCGGAAGCGCGCGAGCAGCTTCGGCAGGAAGTACTCGGCCGTGCTGACCATGCCGATGACCAGCCGGCCCGAGCGCAGGCCGCGGAAGCGGGCCACCGTGTCCTCGGCATCCTTGAGCGTCGCGAGGATCTTGCGGGCGTGGACCAGCAGGTACTCGCCCGTCACGGTCAGCGAGACGCTGCGGCCGGAGCGGTCGAACAGCGGCAGGCCAACCTGGCCTTCCAGCTCCTTGATCTGCATCGACACCGCGGGCGGGGTCAGGTGCAGCTCTTCGGCGGCCTTGGCAAAGCTGCCCAGCCGCGAGGCGGCCGCAAAGCAGCGCAGCTGGCGGAGGGTGACGTTGCGCATGGAAAGGGGGACGGAGACGGTGGGCCGAACAGGGGCGACGGCTGAACAGGTCAGTCGCTCTTAATCGACCCTGAACTTCTTTTGACTGTACCTAAACCGTCCTCGGGCATATGGTTGCGTCATGCCGGAAGTGGAAGGCTCCGGCGCCAGTTTTGTGCCTGTTCCGGCCTCGGGGAATCGCCCTGGGTCGCCTCGCGCTCCCCGGTGTCGGGAGGGGGTTGCGAGCCTCGGTGCAGACCATCCGGTCGTGCCGTGAGGAACCTGGCCGCGGGTCCAGTCCGGGGGCATCCCCCCCGGCCGTCGCGGACTCCGGCCCGCACGACCGTCGGGTCATCCCCGCCGGGCCGTGGTCCAGGCACGTTTTCTTCGGAGGGACCGGGTGGGGCGCGCCCCGCCCGGTGCGCCCTCGGTCCCGGGACACATCCGTTACGCTTGAAGCCCGGGGCGCAGTAGCGCCCGCGAGGAGGAGATTGCGCATGCACCTGGGCCGAACCACGCTTTCGAAGTTCCTGATCGAGGAACTGCGGGGCGGTACCGAGGCCTCGGACCTGGGCGCACTGCTGGTCGACGTGGCCGCCGCGGTCAAGGCCATCGCGGCGATGGCCGGCAAGGGCGCGCTCGGCCTGCCGCCGGCCTCCGGCGCGGCGACCCCGCCCCGCCTGGAGGGTCTGGCCCGCCAGACCCTGCTGGAGGCCTGCGAGTGGGGCGGCCTGGTCGCCGGCATGGCCACTCCGGCGCTGGACACGCCCTATGCGCTGCCGCCGCAGTACCGGCGCGGCGCCTTCCTGCTGCTGTTCGAGGCCATCGAAGAATCGGCCGACCGCCTGGCCAATGCCGCCGTCGGCACGCTGTTCTCGGTGCTGCGCCATGTCGGTGATGCGCCGCCGCAGGCGGCCGACTTCCTGCAGCCCGGGGTGCGCCAGGTGGCGGCCGGCTACGCCCTCTACGGCCCGGCTACCATGCTGGTGCTGACGGTCGGCCGCGGCACGCACGGCTTCACGCTGGACCGCGAGGTCGGCAACTTCATCCTCACCCACCCCGACCTGCGCATTCCGGCCGAGGGCGGCGAATGTGCGGTCGACGCCAGCCACGAGCGCTTCTGGGAGCCCCCCCTGCGCCGCTACGTGCGCGAGTGCAAGGCCGGCCGGGCGGGCGAGCGCGGCCGGGCCTTTGCGCTGCGCTGGATCGACAGCACGGTGGCGGCCGTGCATCGCGTGCTGAGCGTCGGCGGCGTGTTCATGGTGCCGCGCATGCGTGCCGATCCGGAGGCTCCGGTCGACGAGGCGGTGCCGCAGGACACGCTGCCGCTGCACCAGCTCTGCGGCGTCAACCCCGTGGCCTGGCTGGTCGAGCAGGCCGGTGGTCTGGCCTCGACCGGCCGCGGCCGCGTGCTGGAGGTCGAGCCCAAGGCCCTGCACGCGCGGGTGCCGCTGATCCTGGGCTCACGCGATGAGATCGAGCGCATCGAGCGCTATCACGCCGAGCACGACAGCGGCGCCGACGAGGCCTATGTCAGCCCGCTGTTCAACCAGCGCTCGCTCTACCGTGCCGAGGTCCGGCGCGGTTCCCCCCGCGGCTTCGGTCGCCAGTCCTGAGTCCCTGATCGCGAGTTTCCGGTCCATGTCCCGTCGCCATCCCATCATCGCGGTCACCGGCTCCTCGGGGGCCGGCACTACCACCGTGATGAAGAGCTTCGCGCACATCTTCCGCCGCGAGGGCGTGAAGGCGCAGATCGTCGAGGGCGATGCCTTCCACCGCCACGACCGCGCCGCGATGCGCGAGGCGGTGCGCGCCTCGGAGGCCGAGGGCGCCAACTACCTCTCGCACTTCGGCCCCGAGGGCAATCTGCTGCCGCGGCTCGCCCAGTGCTTCGCCGACTACGGCCGCGGGGGCGGCGGCGAGATCCGCAAGTACGTGCACGACGAGGACGAGGCCGCCCTGCATGGCGCGGCCCCCGGCTGCTTCACACCCTGGCGTCCGATCGAGCCCGGCAGCGACCTGCTGTTCTACGAGGGCCTGCACGGGGGCTATGTCGGTCCGGACGCCGACATCGCCCAGCATGTGGACCTGCTGATCGGCGTCGTGCCGATCATCAACCTCGAGTGGATCCAGAAGCTGCACCGCGACGGCAGCCTGCGCGGCTACTCCAAGGAAGCCATCACCGAGACCATCCTGCGCCGCATGCCGGACTACGTGCACCACATCTGCCCGCAGTTCAGCCGCACGCATGTCAACTTCCAGCGGGTGCCGACGGTCGACACCTCCAACCCCTTCATCGCGGCCGACATCCCCAGCGCCGACGAGAGCATGGTCGTCATCCGCTTCGCCGACCCGAAGGGCATCGACTTTCCCTACCTGCTGTCCATGCTGCAGAACAGCTGGATGAGCCGGCCGAACAACATCGTCGTGCCGGGGGGCAAGATGGGCCTGGCCATGCAGCTCATCTTCACGCCAATGGTGCTGCGGCTGATGGACCTCAAGCGCCGCATCTAGCCGGCCGAGCCCGACCTCCCCGATGCGCCTCCTGCGTCCCACCCCGCGCCCGCCGCTGGCGGCGCTGATCTTCGACGTCGACGGCACCTTGGCCGAGACCGAGCGCGACGGCCACCGCGTCGCCTTCAACGAGGCCTTCGCGGCCTGCGGCCTCGATTGGCACTGGGACGACGCCACCTACGCCCGCCTGCTCGGCGTGACCGGCGGCATGGAGCGCATGCTGGCCTGGTGGGCCGGCCTGCAGCCGCAGCCGCCGCGGCCCGAGGCAGTCGCGGCGATGCGCGAGGCCCTGCGCCCGGTGCACCAGGAGAAGACCCGGCGCTATGCCGACCGGGTCGCGCTCGGCCATGTGCAGCTGCGGCCGGGCATCGCCCGCCTGCTGCGCGAGGCCCACCGCGTCGGCATGCGCCTCGCGATCGCCAGCACCACCGTGCCGGCCAATGTCGAGACCCTGCTGCGCCTGACGATCGGCCCCGAGGCGCCGGGCTGGATCGAGCAGCTCAGCGCCGGCGACATGGTGCCGCGCAAGAAGCCCGCGCCCGACATCTACCTGCACGCCCTGGAGCACCTGGGCCTGGAAGCCAACCAGGTGCTGGCGCTGGAGGATTCGCAGCTCGGCCTGTCGGCCGCCCGGTCGGCCGGCCTGCGCTGCATCGTCACCCGCGCGCTCTACACCGAGGGCGAGGACTTCTCCGGCGCCTGGGCCGAGCTGGACCAGCTCGGCGAGCCCGGCGAGCCGGGCCGCGGCCACATCGACGGCCGGCCCTGGCAGGGCGTGGTCGATGTCGCGACCCTGCGCGAATGGGCCTTCCGGCCGGACTGGTGAGCCGCGCCCGCCCTAGTCGGGCATCAGGCCGGCCAGGCGCTGCCGCAGCAGGGGCACCGCCCAGTCCATGAAGGCCCGCAGCCGCGACGAGGGCAGCCGCGCTGCCGGGTGCAGCAGCTGCACCGGACGCGGCGGGGGCTCCGCCTCCCGGAGCACCCGCACCAGCCGGCCGGCGGCCAGGGCCTCGGCCGCCTGGTAGCCCAGCACCCGCACCAGGCCGAGGCCGGCTTCCGCGGCCGCCAGCGCCGTGTCGACCTGGTTGGTGCTGAGCACGCAGGGCAGGGCCACCCGGACCGTCTGGCGGCCGCGCGACAGCGTCCACTCCGCGCCCTGGCCCAGGCCGGTGAAGTGCACGCCGCGGTGGCCGGCCAGCGCCTCCGGCGTCTCGGGCCGGCCCTGGGTGGCCAGGTAGGCGGGGCTGGCGCAGACGATGCGCGGCGTGTGGCCCAGGGGCACGGCGATCAGCGAGGAGTCGGGCAGCTCGCCGATGCGGATCGCCAGGTCCAGGCCCTCCTCCAGCAGGTCGACCACCCGGTCGAGCAGCAGCAGCTCGGCATGCATCGCCGGGTGCGCGGCCAGGAAGCCGTTGAGCACCGGCGCGACATGCAGACGACCGAACTGCACCGGCGCGGTCAGCGCCAGCCGGCCCCCGGGCTGTGCGCGGCGCGCGCTGAGCGCAGCCTCGGCCTGCTCTACGGCGGCCAGCACCTGCCGGCAGTGGACCAGGTAGTCGCGGCCCTCCTCGCTGAGGGCCAGGCGGCGTGTCGTGCGATGCAGCAGGCGCACGCCCAGCGCATGCTCCAGGGCGGCCAGGCTGCGCACCACGGCCGGCGGCGAGCTGTCCAGGCTCTCGGCCGCGGCGCGCAGGCTGCCGCGGTCGACGATGCGCACGAAGGTCTGCATGGCGCGGAGCTTGTCCATGGGGCTCAATGATTCTTCAATCGGAACAATCCATTGATGGTCAGGCCATTTGTTCCGATCGACAAGCCGGGCACGATGCCGCCACGGCCCCCGACCGCGGGGCCGAGGAGCTTCGATGGCCCACGCCCATGCCCAGATCTATGCCTCGGCCAGCGTGCTGGACGAGCAGCAGGCCCGCGGCAGCGCCGCCGCCCAGGCGCGCCGGCGCGCCGAAGCCGGGCCCAACGACCGGCTGGGGCCGCGCGAGATGGACTACCTGGCCGCGCGCGACAGCCTCTACCTCGCCACCGTCAGCGCCGACGGCTGGCCCTATGTCCAGCACCGCGGCGGTCCGCCCGGCTTCCTGCGCGTGCTCGATGCGCAGACCCTGCTGATGGCCGACCGACCCGGCAACCGCCAGCATCTGAGCGCAGGCCACCTGCAGGCCGTGCCGCGTGCCGCGCTGATCCTGGTCGACTACCCCAACCAGCGACGGCTCAAGCTCGTGGCCGAGGTCGCGCTGCTGCGCCCGGACGAGGCCCCGCCCGCCGCCCGGGACCTGCCGGGCCTCGACGGCGCCGAGCGCCTGCTCCGCTTCCACCTGCGCGGTTTCGACTGGAACTGCAGCCAGTTCATCACCCCGCGCTACCGCGCCGACGAATGGCGGGCCGCCGCATCCGACGTGGCGCCCCGCTGCCCCTGATTCCCCTGCACGGTCCAAGGAGACCCACGATGCGCCTGCACGACCTCACCCTCTCCGGCAACTGCTACAAGGTCCGCCTGTTCGCGGCCCTCACCGGCCAGACCCTGAGCCTGAAACCCGTCGACTTCCTGGGCGGCGAACAGCGCCAGCCGGCCTTCCTGGCCCTGAACCCCTTCGGCCAGATGCCGGTGCTGGAGGACGAGGGGCGCGTGCTGCGCGACTCCCAGGCCATCCTGGTCTACCTCGCCCGCAAGCACGGTGATCCGGCCTGGCTGCCCGAGGAGGCCGGCGGCCTGGCCGAGGTGATGCAGTGGCTGTCCACCGCCGCCAACGAAGTGCAGCATGGCCCGGCCGATGCGCGCCTGGCGCTGAAGTTCGGGTTGCCGATCGACCTGCCCGCGGCCCAGGCCACCGCCGCGCGGGTGCTGGGCCTGCTCGACGCCCACCTGCAGCGCCACGACTGGCTGGCCTGCGGCCGGCCGACCATCGCCGACTGCGCGGTCTACCCCTACTGCGCGCTGGCCGGGGAGGGCGGCATCGACCTCGCTCCCTACCCGGCACTGCGGGCCTGGTTCGACCGGCTGCGTGCGCTGCCGGGCTATGTGCCCATGCCCGGGCTCTGACCCGCGGCGTGCGCGCCCTGCACGGCGGGCGTGTCGGGTGCGACTTGCATGCCGGTGCCCGCGGAGCCGTCCTCCGGGCGCCTTCCGCGGGCGAGCCCCAAAGCAAAAAGCCCGGTTCCTTTCGGAACCGGGCTCTCGCCATGCAGTGTTGGTAGGCGCGATTGGACTCGAACCAACGACCCCCACCATGTCAAGGTGGTGCTCTAACCAGCTGAGCTACGCGCCTGCAAGCCAATGACTATAACAGCATTTTTGAGCTTTGTGCCTCAAACACGTCGCGCCACGGTCACGCCGGCGATCTGACGCACCTGCAGCAGGGTGCTGTCGAGCCGCGCGGCGTCGCCCACCTCCACAGTGAAGGTCATGGCGGCCAGGCCCCTGTTGCTGTGGGTCGACGCGCCGATCACGTTGGTCTTCTCCTTGGCGAAGACCTCGGTGATGTCGCGCAGCAGGCCCGGCCGGTCATGCGCCTGCACGAAGACGTCGACCGGGTAGACCGCAGCCTCATCGCCTGAGCCTGGCTTGCCCCAGGCCACCGGGATCACCCGCTCGGGCGCGCGCTCGCGCATCTGGCGGAAGTTGCTGCAGCTCTCGCGGTGTACGGCCACGCCCTTGCCGCGGGTGACGTAGCCGCCGATGCGGTCGGGCGGTGCGGGCTTGCAGCAGCGCGCCAGGGTGGTCAGCAGCGAGGCCACGCCGACGACGAGCACGCCGCCGCCCTCGACCGCCGCGTCCGGGGTGCTGCGTGCGAGGCGCTGGGCCAGCAGCTCGTCGGCGTCGGGCGCGGGTTCGCTGGGGCGCAGGGCCAGTTCGATCGGGCGCAGCGGCAGCTCGTCCTTGCCGACGCTCTCGAACAGCGCCTGGGCGTCGCGGAAGCCGAGCTGCCCGGCCAGTTCGTCGAGCTTGACCGTGGTGCGGCCCTCGCGCTGCAGCAGCTTCTCGACCATCTCGCGGCCGCGGGCGATGGTCTGGGCCTGGGCGATGGCGTTGAACCAGGCGCGCACCTTGGCCCGCGCGCGCGGGCTGGCCAGGTAGCCCAGCTCGGGATTGAGCCAGTCCAGCGAGGGGCCGCCCTCGCGGGCCGAGATGATCTCCACCGTCTGCCCGCTCTGCAGCGGCGTGATCAGCGGCACCATGACCCCGTCGACCTTGGCGCCGCGGCAGCGGTGGCCCAGCTCGGTGTGCAGGGTGTAGGCCAGGTCGATCGCGGTTGCGCCGG
Source organism: uncultured Rubrivivax sp. (assembly GCA_964433315.1). GTDB lineage: Bacteria > Pseudomonadota > Gammaproteobacteria > Burkholderiales > Burkholderiaceae_C > Aquariibacter. Next base: position 7,820 of record CAYSQO010000003.1, on the reverse strand, counting down.
CCGGCAGCTCGACGATCTCGGCCTGCGGCGTGAAGACGAAGATGCGCTCGTCGAACCAGCGGTCCGGCACGGTGGCGGCCCCGGCCCCGCTGGCGTCGGGTGCGGGCGCGGCCAGTTCGCGCTCCCAGGCCAGCAGCTGGTGCAGCACGGCCTTGCGGGCCTGGGCCAGCGGGGCCTGCAGGGTGTCGTCGGCCTGCACGCCCGCATAGCCGCGGGTGCCGGCCTCCTTGTAGGCCCAGTGCGCGGCCAGGCCGCTTTCGGCCTGCTCGTGCATCTCGCGGGTGCGGATCTGCACCTCGATCGGCCGCAGGCCGTCGGCCGGGTCCAGCACCACGGTGTGCAGCGAGCGGTAGCCGTTGGCCTTGGGCCGGGCGATGTAGTCGTCGAACTCCTCGGGCAGCGGCTGCCACAGCTCGTGCACGCGGCTCAGTGCGGCGTAGCAGTCGCGCACGGTCGGCACGATCACGCGCAGCGCCTGCAGGTCGAAGATGCGGTCGATCGGCAGGCGCTTGCCCTGCATCTTCTTCCAGATGCTGTAGAGGTGCTTGGGCCGGCCCTGCACCTCGGCCTGCACGCCGCTGGCAGCCAGGGCCTCGGCCAGGCGGGTGCGCACGGTCTCGACGCCCATCTCGCGCTCGCCGCGCTTGGCATCGAGCAGGCGGGCGATGCGCTGGTAGGCCTCGGGCTGCAGGAAGCGGAAGGCCAGGTCCTCCAGCTCCCACTTGAGCTGCCACAGGCCCAGGCGGTTGGCCAGCGGCGCGAAGACCTGCGCGGTCTCCTCGGCCAGCACGCGCGGGCAGGGCTGCTTGCTGGCCGCGTAGTGGCGCAGGGTCTGCAGCCGCGAGGCCAGGCGCAGCAGCACCACGCGCAGGTCGCGCGAGAAGGCCAGCAGCATCTTGCGCACGCGCTCGATCTGCGCCGCGCGGTGCGCTGCGCTGCTGCTCTCGCGCGCATCGGCCAGCGCGTCGCGCGCGCTGCGCTGCAGCTGCACCAGCTTGCGGGTGTGGCTGACCAGGCCGGCGTAGCCCGGCCCGAAGGTCTTGGCCACCACCTCTTCCGGTCGCGCCAGGTACTCGGCGGCGTAGACCAGGTAGGCCGCCGCGGCCACGCCGGGGGCGGCCCCCAGGCCGAGCAGCAGCTCGGCCACGCCGTCGGCGTGGGCCAGCGCGGCCTCGCCGGTGTCGAAGACTTCGCCGCCCAGCAGCGGCGCCGCGAAGGCCCGCGCGCGGGCCAGCAGCTCGCGGGCTTCTTCGGCAGCCGCGCCGGCGGGGTTCGGGGTGTCCGGTGCGTCGGCCAGCTGCACGATGGCAGCACTGGCGGCGACGGGAGAGGGGGGAGGAGGCTGCATGCCCTGCGCGATGGCCGCCTCAGGCGGCACGGAGAAAGTCGGTGACAAGCGCCTGCTGGGCCGGATCCACCAGGGTCGGCGCGTGGCCGACCCCGGCGACATCCACCCAGCGGGCGCGCGGGCCGCGCCGGCCCATGGCCTGCGCGGTCTCGGGGCTCAGCAGATCGGACTCGGCGCCGCGCAGCAGCAGGGTCGGCATGTCGAGGCGGTCGTAGCAGCCCCAGAGCCAGGCCTCCATCGCGGCGATCTGCTGCGGCGTCACCGCGCGGAAGGGCAGGGCGATGGCCGGATCGTGCTGCGTGGTCCAGGGCCCGGCGGCCTGCGGGTCGTCGGCGGCGGTGCGCGGCTGCACGGCGGCGGCCTCGTCGGCGCGCAGCGCGGCGGTCTCGGCGGGGGGCGTGTCGCGCAGGCGCTCGGGCAGCAGCTGGTGCAGGCTCAGCGCGCGCCAGTCGGCCTCGCTGTGCGGGCCGAAGCCCAGGCCGATCGTGCGCAGCCAGGCCACGCCCTCGTCCAGGCTTGCGAAGCTCGGGCGTTCGCCGACGTAGTCGCCGATGCGGCCCAGGGCCTGGGGGTTCAGCGTCGGGCCGACGTCGTTGAGCACCAGGCGACGGATCAGGCCCTGGCCGCGGGCGTCGCGCATCGCGCCGATCACCATGCCGATGAGCCCGCCCATCGAGGTGCCCACCCAGTCCACCGGCCCCACCGCCAGCCGGCCCAGCAGGGCCACCAGGTCGGCGGCGTAGGTGGGCACGCCGTAGCCGGCCGGGTCGGCCAGGCGGTCGGAGCGGCCGCGCCCGACGACATCGGGGCAGACCACCCGGTGCGTGGCCTGCAGCGTGCGGGCCAGCGCGTCGAAGTCGCGGCCCTGCCGGGTCAGGCCGTGCACGCAGACGGCGACCGGCGCCGCCGCCCCGGCCGGGCCGGTGCAGGGCCAGTCCCACCAGGCCATGCGGTGCAGGCCGCGCGGGTCGGCGCAGAGGAGGTGGTGCAGGGTCGGTTCGGTGCGGGACATGGCGGCGGCGGTCGGGCGGTGCGCGGAAGCGGCACCCGGCCGCCATGGTGCATCAAGCGCCGGACCGCCCCGCCGCCGCCGTGGCAGGCGACTTGCAAGAGCCTGCGGGAATAATCGACCTCCATCCTCCGCGAGGCCGGTCGAGAAACGGCCCGCATCCATCCCCGACAGGAGTGTTCCCATGTTGTCAGGCAAGACAGCCGTCGTCACCGGCTCGACCAGCGGCATCGGCCTGGGCATCGCGATCGAACTGGCCCGCCAGGGCGCGAACGTGGTGCTCAACGGTTTCGGCGACAGCGCCACCCCGCTGGCCGAGGTGCGCGGCGTGGCGGCCGCCGGCGCGCAGATCGACTTCCATGGCGCCGACATGAGCAAGCCGGCCGAGATCGCGGCCCTGATCGCCTTCGCCGAGCAGCGCTTCGGTGCGGTCGACATCCTCGTCAACAACGCCGGCATCCAGCATGTCGCGCCGATCGAGGACTTCCCGGTCGAGAAGTGGGACGCCATCCTCGCCATCAACCTCAGCTCGGCCTTCCACGCCATCCGGGCGGCGATGCCCGGCATGCGTGCGCGCAACTGGGGCCGCATCCTCAACATCGCCTCGGCCCATGGCCTGGTGGCCTCGGCCGGCAAGAGCGCCTACGTGGCGGCCAAGCACGGCCTGGTCGGCCTGACCAAGGCGGTCGCGCTGGAGACCGCGACCACCGGCATCACCGCCAACGCCATCTGCCCCGGCTGGGTGCTGACCCCGCTGGTGCAGAAGCAGATCGACGACCGCGCCGCCCGCGAAGGCATCCCGGTGCGCCAGGCCGAGCGCGAGCTGCTGGGCGAGAAGCAGCCCTCGCTGCAGTTCACCACCCCGGCCCAGCTCGGCGAGCTGGCGGTCTTCCTGTGCTCGCCGGCCGCGGCCAACGTGAAGGGCCAGTCCTGGGCCATGGACGGCGGCTGGACCGCGCAGTGAGCCTTCCACGCCGCGCCGGCCCGCTCAGGGCAGCAGCTGCACGCTGCCGCTGACGGTCACGCCGACCAGCCCCTTGCCGGCCTCCACCGGCACCGGCGCATCGGCGGCCATCACGGCCATCTCGGCCCGGCGGAACATCGGCCGCGGCTGCGGCGCGCTCTCGCCGCCCTGCAGCCGCACCTCGCCCAGGGCGTAGCCGGAGAAGCCGAAGGCCCGCGCCGTGTCGGCCGCCTTCTGGCGGAAGGCGGCGATCGCCTGGGCGCTGGCCTCGGCCTCGTGGCGCCGGGCGGTGTCGCGGGCGATGGAGGGGCTGACGCCGATCACGTTCAGGCCGACCAGCTTGCCGGCGGTCTGCGCGATGCGTGCGCTGTCGCGGCCCTCCAGCACCAGCTCGGCCTGGCCCTGCCAGCCGCTGATGCGGCCGTCCTTGCCGTAGCGCGGGCTCAGGTTGAAGCCGCCGGTGCGCACGATCAGGGCCTCGCCCTCGGCGGCGGCGCGCGCCGTCTTGAGCGCGGCGTCCAGCGCCTGATTCAGCGCGGCCTGCACCTGGGCGGCGTCGCTGCCCTCGCGCACAGCCTGCAGCGTGAGGGTCAGCCAGTCCTGCGCCACCTCCAGCTGCGCTTCCGCCTGCAGATGGACCACATTGCGCGGCGCCGCAGCTTCGGCATGCGCCGGGCCGCTCAGGGACGCGCCCAGGGCCAGGCCCAGCAGCAGGGGAGGGAAGGGGCGAAGGGCGCGGAACGTCATGCGTTTCTCCAGGGTGGGGCGCGGTGGACCGTGCGCAGCCGGCCCGGTTCCGTGGACGATGCGGCATCCTGCCCGGCGCGGGGGCCGCGCGCCCGCCCGCGGGGCTGGCAAGATATGTAACAAGCCGATCCCGCCCGCCGGGCCGTCGGCGGCGCTGCATACCATGTCGCGCCCCCTGCGCCCATCCCGGGTTGCACGGTACGCCCGAACAATGACCGCTGAAGCCAAGACCCGTCCCAACCGCGTCGTCGTCGTCGATGACGATGCCCGCATCCGCGACCTGCTCCGCCGCTACCTGGCCCAGGAAGGCTTCGACGTGCTGCTCGCCGAGGATGGCAAGGTGCTGACCCGCACCCTGACCCGCGAGGCGGTGGACCTGATCGTGCTGGACCTCATGCTGCCGGGCGAGGACGGCCTGTCGATCTGCCGCCGCCTGCGCGCCGCCAACGACGCCACGCCCATCATCATGCTGACCGCCAAGGTCGAGGACGTGGACCGCATCGTCGGCCTGGAGGTCGGGGCCGACGACTACCTGCCCAAGCCCTTCAACCCGCGCGAGCTGCTGGCCCGCATCCACGCCGTGCTGCGCCGCCGGCCGGCCCCCGAGGCGCCGGGCGCCCCCTCGCGCGAGGCTCAGACCGTGAGCTTCGGCCCCTTCGAGTTCGACCTGACCCTGCGCCGCCTGACCCGAGACGGCGAGAGCATCCCGCTGACCACCGGCGAGTTCTCGATGCTCAAGGCCCTGGTGCGCCATCCGCGCCAGCCCCTGGGCCGCGACAAGCTCGCCCAGCTGGCCCGCGGCCGCGAGTTTGAGCCCTTCGACCGCAGCCTCGACGTGCAGGTCTCGCGCCTGCGCAAGCTGATCGAGCCCGATCCGGCGCAGCCGCGCTACATCCAGACCGTCTGGGGCGTGGGCTACGTCTTCGTGCCGGACGGCTCGTCCTGACCCGCCGCTCCCCGATGCGCGCCGCGACGGATCCGGCCCCCACCGAAGCGCCGACCGGCGCGATGCCCGCGACCGGTCCGGCCACCGCGGCGGCCCCCCTTGCGCGCCCCGGCATGCCCCGCCTGGGGCCGCTGCGCCGGCTGGCCCTGCGCCTGGGCCTGCCGCGCAGCTTCAGCCTCTTCGTCCGCACCCTGATGCTGCTGGGCCTGCTGCTGGTGGCCGAGCTGGCCTTCTGGCTGCCGGCGCTGCGCTCGCTCGACACCGAGCCCCGCCGCGCCCTGGCCGCCCAGCACATCGCCAGCGTCGTGCAGCTGACCGAGGCCGCGCTGCGCGACACCGACCCCATCGACCGCGTCGCCCGCCTGCATGCCCTGGGCGTGGGCGGCCTGCGCGTGCGGCCCCGCGAGGCCGGCGACCGCGTCACGCCCTACGGCATCGACCGCGACAGCCACGCCCTGGTGCGTGCCCTGCAGGCGCGGCTCGGGCCCGACACCCTCATCGCCCGGGCCGTCGACGAGCAGCCCGGCCTGTGGGTGGGCTTCATGATCGGTGCCGACCCCTGGTGGCTGCGCAGCGAGATGCCGCCCCCGCCCCACCTGCCGCGCAGCGCCTGGGACTGGCTGCCGGGCGTGCTGGCCCTGCTGGGCACCGTGCTGGCCTCGGCCCTGATCGCGATGCTGATCAACCGCCCGCTGCGGCGCCTGTCCTTCGCGGCCAGCCGCTTCCGCGGCGGCGAGTACGAGGAGTCCCGCCTCGACGAGGACACGCCCACCCGCGAGGTCCGCGAGGTCAACCGCGGCTTCAACCGCATGGCCCGCGAGCTGGCCCGGGTCGAGGAAGAGCGCACGGTGATGCTGGCCGGCATCAGCCACGACCTGCGCACGCCGCTGGCCCGCCTGCGGCTGGAGGCCGAGATGAGCGTGGCCGACGACGAGGCGCGCCGCCACATCGCCGAGGACATCGACCAGCTCGATGCCACCATCGACAAGTTCATGGACTACGCCCGGCCCGGCGGCCCGCGCCTGCAGCCCGTGCACCTGAGCCGGGTGATCGACCGCGAGATCGCCGCCCTGCGCGACAGCCCCCTGATCCGCGTCGTCTCCAGGGTGGCCATCGACACCCGCGTGCTGGCCGACGAGCTGGAACTGGGCCGGGTCTTCGCCAACCTCTTCGAGAACGCGCGCCGCTACGGCCGCAGCGCCGACAGCGGCATCGCCGAGGTCGACGTGGCCTATGCGCGCAGCGGGCCCTGGGTGGAGGTCACGGTCAGCGACCGCGGCCCCGGCGTGCCCCCGGCCATGCTGGAGCGGCTGACCACGCCCTTCTTTCGCGGCGATGTCGCGCGCACCGCGGCCACCGGGGCCGGCCTGGGCCTGACCATCGTCGACAAGACCGTGCAGCGCATGGGCGGGCGCTTCCATCTGGCCAATGGCGAGGCCGGCGGCCTGGTCGCCACGCTGCGGCTCAAGCGCGCGGCCTGAGCCGCGGGCGGCCCTCAGCCGCCGACGTTGCGCATCCAGTCGGCCGTCTGCGCGAAGGCCTGGGCCAGGCGCGGCTGCAGCGCAGCGGCCACGCCCAGCTCGCGCATGGCCCGGCCCATGCAGTCCAGCCACTGGTCGCGCTCGCGGATGCCGATGCGGTAGGGCAGGTGGCGGGCGCGCAGGCGCGGGTGGCCGTAGCGCTCGATGTAGTGGTTCGGTCCGCCGAGCCAGCCGCACAGGAACCAGAACAGTTTGTCGCGCGCGCTGTCCAGCGTCGGCGGGTGCACGGCACGCAGCGCGGCGTAGTCCGGCTCCAGGTCCATCAGGTCGTAGAAGCGGTCCACCAGCTGGCGCACGGGGGCCTCGCCGCCGAGCAGCTCGAAGGCGGTCTGGGTGTGCGGCGGGCGCTCGTCGTCGTCGGTCGGGCTCATGGGTGGCAGTGTCGCCCAGGCCCGGCCGGGCTTCAGTCCGGGGCCAGGCGCCGCGCGAGCGGGCCGAAGGCCTGGGCGGCCGGGCAGCCGGGCAGGCGCTCGATCAGCAGCTCGCGGCGCTGCACCGACTCGCGCACCGCCGGGTCGGCCGGAATGTCCCCGAGCAGCTGCAGCTGCACCGGGTGGCCGGTCAGCGGCAGCACGTAGCGGTCGACCACGGCCTGCAGCTGGGCGGCGATGGCCCGGCCGTCGCCCGGGCGCGCGACCTGGTTGAGGACCAGGCCCATGCGCTCGCGCTGCTGCTGGTGGGCCAGGACCTTGAGGGTGGCGTAGGCGTCGGTCAGCGCGGTCGGCTCGGGCGTGGCCACCACCAGCACCTCGTCGGCGAGGGAGATGGTGTAGAGCACCACGTCCGAGATGCCCGCGCCGGTGTCGAGCAGCACCACGTCGAACAGCGGCCGAACCTGCTCGATCACGCCGAAGAGCTGCTCGCGCAGGTCGGGCGTCAGGCGCGAGTACTCGACCAGGCCCGAGCCCGCCAGCAGCACCGTGAAGCCGCCGGGCGCGGGCAGCAGGGCCTCCTCCAGCACGCTGCCGCCGGTGAAGACATCGTGCAGCGTGCGCTGCGGCGCCAGGTTCAGCACCACGTCGAGATTGGCCAGGCCGAGGTCGGCGTCCAGCACCAGCACGCGCAGGCCGCGCCGGCTGAGTGCAGCCGCCAGGTTGGCGCTGACGAAGGTCTTGCCGACGCCGCCCTTGCCGCTGGTCACGGCGATCACGCGGGCCGGCCGGCCGCCGCCCAGCTCGGCGAAGCGGGCGGTCTGGCCTTCGGGCCGCGCCTCGTCGGGTCGGGGGAAATCGGTCGGCACGGCAGGCATGGCAGGTCGGGGCGGC
>CAYSQO010000002.1:0-114295 GCA_964433315.1 uncultured Rubrivivax sp. | reverse complement strand
GCTTTTTTGGCTCCCCGACCTGGGCTCGAACCAGGGACCTACGGATTAACAGTCCCTGGGGATGGGACTTTCTGGGATCTCCTGACACAAGCCGCCTTCAGAATACTCTTTACAGATCAACAGCTTACGTCCATAGTCATTTCAAGCCGTCTCGGACCATCGTCGCCAAAACTGGCACCAGACTGGCACCAGATCAGCTACGGACTATGGCAAGAGATCAAGTTTCAGCGGCTTCCGCCGCTATCAAATCACTGGAAGGCGGCGCCTTCGTGACCCTGCACAGCCGCCTCGATCGAGGCGGTGCGCTGCAGGCGCGCAAGCTCGCCAATGGCGCGGTGCAGCTCTACTGGCGCTACTCCCTCGGCGGCAAGACGAGCCGCGAGCCGATCGGGGTCTACGATCCGTCGGCACCGCCGAAGAAGTTGCAGCCGACACCGCGTGGCTATGGCCTGGCCGCCGCGCTCGAGAAGTGTCGCGAGCTCGCCGACATTCATTCGGCGCGGGCCGACACGGGCGGCCTCCGCGAGGCCAAGGCAGAGAAGCGCAAGTCCTTCGTCGCGCAAAAGGCAGCCGAAGCCGAGAAGTCCGAGCGGACGCTGCAGAAGCTGCTCGACGCCTACGTGTGGCACCTGAAGACCCAGGGTCGTCGCAGCCACGTCGACGCCGACCAGATCTTCAAGCGGCACGTCACCGAAGCGTGGCCGATCGTGGCCGAGGCGCCTGCGGTTGACCTCACGCCTGATCAGGTACTGGACATGCTGCGCAGGCTGATCGAGGCCAACAAGGGACGTACGGCCAACAAGCTGCGTTCGTACCTTCGTGCGGCGTTCCAGTGCGCGCTGGATGTCCGCACCACGGCGTCGATCCCGGTCGTCTTCAAGTCCTTCGGCGCCGTCTTCAACCCGGCCGCGCAGACGCGTCGATCCCCGCAGTTCGATCGTGCTGACAAGCGACCGTTCTCCAAGGCCGAACTCCAGGCGTACTGGAAGCTGATTGCCGCACGCCCGGGCGTCGAGGCAGCGGCGTTGAGGTTGCATGTGCTGACCGGGGGCCAGCGCATCGAACAGTTCGTTCGGCTGAAGTGGGCTGATGTGAGCGATGACGCCCTGACGATCTTCGACGGCAAGGGGCGGCCAGGCCAGGGGCCGCGCGCGCACCAGATTCCGCTCGTGAAGCTGGCCAGGGCCGACCTCGCCCTCCTGAAACGCGAGGGTGAGTTCGCGATCTCGACGACAGCTGGCAAGAAGGCCATTAGCGTGCGGACGCTCGCGGGCTGGGCTCACGACGTGGTCGGTGACTCGATCGAGGGCTTCCAGCTGAAGCGGATTCGATCAGGGGTGGAGACGCTGCTTGCGGCGAACGGCGTCAGCCGCGAGATCAGAGGGCATCTGCAGTCGCACGGCCTGACCGGTGTTCAGGCGCGGCACTACGACGGGCACGACTACATGCCGGAGAAGCGCCAAGCGATCGAGATCCTCGTGCGCGAGGTGTGTCAAAGTGCGCCTGTCGGTGCTTGACGCTTAGCCAGCGTCCGAGTCGATGCGCAGGGTGCGCGTGTCGACCCGGATGTCCGCATTTCCCCAACGCAACACCCGACATCACCCCAAGTGGTCCTGGTGGCGTCGGGCTGATCAGGTCTCAGGTGCTCCCGCGGGCAACAGCGTTAACGCGCTCTGCGAGCGCCTGGCAGTGCTCCAGCAAGGCCTCAAAGGGCTCGGCGTCATCCAAGAGCAGGCCGTCCTCCACCATGCGCTGGTAGTCCTCGGCCAGCGTCTTCCGCGCGTCGCCGCTGGGTGCCAGATCCAGTGCGCCGGTGACCGCTGCGCGGTAGTCGATGGGTGCACCGTCTGGCATCGATTCGGCGAAGAAGATGCTCTTGTGCTCTGCGACGGCGAGCGCCAACGCGCGGTCTGTTGCCGCGCTGTCGGCAAAGCCGGCAGCGTCCAGCCTCGTCACGTCGTGCCAGTGGCGCGCGTAGCGGTCACCGCCTCGAAAGCTGCCTTGGGCGCAGAAGACATGGATGGCTGTGGCCTTCTCCCAGAACGTGCGCTCCGGGCGCATCACCTGGGGGGTGGCCGATGGAAAACTCACTTCCGCAAGGTGCAGCGCAGCGTCGCACGCGACCGGTCGCGGCTCGTTGGGCTCGCCCGTCGATCGCGCGCCGAACTCCAGCAGGACCGAGGGCCGGACATAGCCCGTGCCTTCGCCGAAGGCCTCGTAGTCGATGAAGACCTTCTCACCTTCTGCGCGGGCCGAGGCCTGCAGCCCCTGCTCGGCGAGTGCCTTGGCAAGATCAGGCGCCAGCTTGCCGCTGACGAGTTCGGCAAGGCGCCGCCGGATCGCCTTGCTCCACTTCTTCTCCTGGCTGCGTGACGTGGGCCAGGGGGAGTCGGCCTTTTCGATCAGGTCCGGAGCGATGGCACGGATGTCGTAGGTGAGGTCCACATCTTCCGAGAAGCGCTTGATCACGCCGTAGGCCTTGGAGAGCGATGTGCCGCCCTTGAAGACCAGGTGCTGCGCGTGCGGCCCGGTGAACAGGTGGTGCAGGGCCCAGACGACCCACACGTCCTTCTCGAGCAAGTGCAGGGGACGGCCCGAATGCTCTGCCGCAACGAGCAGCGCCTCGCGCTGATCCTCGCGCGGCATGGCGAAGTATTCAGGCACGGGTCACCAGGCTGCTGACTTGGCTCGCCAGCCAGGTGGGTAGTCGCGCGCGTGCGTTGGCGACGGCCAGCAGTTCCGACGTCGGCAGCTTGTGCCTGAGCTGACCGAGCGCCGCTTCGGAGCCCGATGGCCCCATCCACGCCAGCGAGCGGATGACTTCGCCCGCGGCCTGCCCTGGGTAGAGCAGTTGCCACGGCGGGGCATGCTTCAACTCGACCGTCTGCGCGCCGAGCTTGAGCTTGCGGCTGCGGCCCGAGGTCAGGAAGACCTGGCGCACCGGCACCTGGGTCGTCAGACCCAGCCTGTTCGCTGCAGCCGCACCGTGGCCGACCACGGTTTCGCCGCGCTGGCTGGCCCATTCCTGGACCACTTTGGCAACTTCCGGTGCCCGTGTTCCGAACTTGCCCTTCACTGGCAGGACGTAGACGCCCCGCCCGGCGCGCAGCAGTTCGCCGCTACGCGCCAGGCGCGACAGCGCCTGATCCACCGCAGCCCGGCTGCCAAGGTGCAACAGGGCCTTGGCGGACAGGCTGGTGCCTTCCGGCATGGAGGTGGCGTGCGCGAGGACTTGCTGGGCGAGGTTGGACACGTTGATTCCTTGGTTGTCAGAAGTATGAAGCTATTTCTGACGAAGTTCAAGTGGATCGGTTGCTCGAGGCTTCAGGTGCGCTCCTGGGGGGAAGGGCCTGTGCGCATCCACGCTCCAAAACTGGTTAAGCGAAACAAAATCCGTATAGAATACGTCTAAGCGAAATCGATGACGAGGTGACCCAGAGCATGAATCCGCCCACCAAAGACACGATCCCAGGCCTGCTTCTGCGCAGCATCCCGCGCGAGCTTGTACTCGGCGTCGAAGACGCACTTAATGCTGGTGCTGCGCGCGCGTACGCCGCAGCCAAGGGGATGGATGAGGGCCACCTCCCGCATGTCGTCGGCCAGCTGAGGCACTTCAACATGAACGAAGCCTTCTACCGCGCGCTTGCGGCGGCTGAGGCGACACCAACGGCCATCCAGGGCAACGGCTTGGTCACCGGCCGCACTGGCGTCTTCACCCTCGCCAGGTTCAACATCCCCGAAGGGTTCTGGATCAACGGACGCCGCAGCCAGACACGCCGCCAGATGGCGTTCGCAAACAAGGCCATCGAACCGCTGGTGCAGCCGGAGTTGTTCGATCAGTACCAGCCGCCGGCTGAAGCCGTGGCGTTCTTCGTGGCCTGCTTCTCGGGGTCCTTGCAGATCCAGCCCGAATCGCCCACCTCGATCCAGATCGCAGTGCCCGATCGGTACATGCGCGGCTGGCTGTTCCGCGAGCCGCTGGAGGTGTTTGCCAAGCGCTATGACGTCCAAGAGCCCAGCCAAATCGACCTGGCCGTGCCGAAGCTCAAGAAGAACATCGGCAAGAAGGACATGGACGGCACCTCGTCATGAGCCGCGGTGGTGTTCAAGGGTTTCAGTGTGACCGCCTCAGCCAGATGCTGGCTGCTCGCCGCCTGACCCAAGCGCAGCTCGCTTCGCTGGTGGGGGTGTCGCCCGCGACGGTGAGCAAGTGGCGCGCGGGAACCCAAGCTCCAGAGCGAGATGCACTCGATCGATTGGCCGGGGTTGTCAATGTGACGCCTGAGTGGTTCACCAGGCCGCCGGCGGAGAAGGTTTCGTTGCCGCTCTTCCGGAGCAACGCCTCCGCGCATGTGGCTGCCCGGGCCATGCTGGAAGCTCGGATGGAGTGGGCTCAAGACATTGCGTTGGCCTTGACCGAGTTCGTCGACTTCCCGGCCTTGAACCTGCCGAGCCGCAACTTCACCGACCCTGAGCAGATCACCCATGAAGAGATCGAACTAGCCGCGGCGGAGTGCCGCGATCTCTGGCGACTTGGGCGGTCGGCTGTCCAGGACTTGGCGCTGGCCATCGAAGGCGCTGGGGTCGTGCTCGTCCGTGAGGAGACCGGTATCGCACAGATCGAAGGCCTGTCTGCATGGAGCGCTGTTCTCGGCAGACCGCTGGTGCTTCTCTCTGCCGATAAGGACAACGGTTATCGAAGCCGATTCGACCTCGCCCACGAGCTCGGGCATCTGATCCTTCACAGGCACATCGCGCGTCCAACCGATCGCGAACGTCACAAGGAACTTGAACAGCAGGCCCACAGGTTCGCGGGCGCCTTTCTCCTGCCCGCGGAGACCTTCGCATCCGAAGTGCGCATGCCGGTGACCTTGGACGACTTGCTGTTGATGAAGCGTCGCTGGGGCGTATCCGTTGGCGCGATCTTGATGCGGCTGCGGGCTCTGAAACTCCTGGACGACGAAGGGGCTCAGGCGCTGTTCAAGCGTCGGTCGGCGCGATGGGGCGCCAAGTCGGAACCGGGGGATGGCGATCGAGCGCCTGAGCGACCGCGCTTGCTGCGTCGCACGATCGACCTGCTCGTCGATGAGAACGTGATGCCGCTGGAAGCCATTCCTCGGCATCTCGGCCTTGCGTCGCACGATATCGAGATGCTGGCTGGGTTGCCCGAAGGCTACTTTCAGGGGCGAGGCAACGTCGTTCAACTGGCCCGCATTCGTCAGCCGACGGATGCGCCTGCCGGTTCAGCGTCTGCGCCGAGCACCGTGCTGCCGTTTCGCGGCCCCCGAAGGTCTTGATCGAATCCCTTGCTTGCCTGGAAAGTGAGAACGCCCCATGGCCCGGACCATCTACGACAAGCCGACGCGGGCGCTTCTCAAAGACATGCTCGCCGAGTGGAAGCTGAAGCCCGACGAAACGTTCAGCGCCCAACGTGCGGTTGAGTGGTTCGCAAAGAACTACCCGAAGCTGAAGGCCGGCAGCATCCACGCGCATCTTGTTCAGGCTTCGACGAACGACCCGAGTCGTCGCCACCATCCGGCGACGAATGCGACCGATGATCTCCTGTTCAAGGTTGGGTCACGCGAGTACCGGCGCTACCAGCCTGGCGTAGATCCAGCGCCGATTCATCAGCCAGGCAAGACTCAGATCGCTGGCGCCGGTGGAGCGATGGTCACCGTCGACGAGGAGGACGACGATGCCGGGGCCGCCGTTGACGCCGCGCTCGCCGGCTCGACCCAGTTCGCCCTCGAGAAGGACCTGCAGCGCTACCTGGCCGACAACCTCCAGCTCATCGAGCCTGGGCTGACCTTGTTCCAGGACGAAGACATCACCGGGTTCGAGTACCCCGCTGGCGGAGGCCGCCGCATCGACATCTTGGCAAAGGACAAGTCGGGCAACTTCGTTGTGCTCGAACTGAAGGTCGAGAAGGGCTACGACCGCGTGGTCGGGCAACTCCTGCGCTACGTGAACTGGGTGCGGAAGGAGCTTGCTGAGCCGGGCCAGCGCGTGCGCGGCATCATCGTTTGCCGGACGATGTCTGAAGACTTGGTCCTGGCCTGTGCCAGCAACAAGGAAGTGGAACTCTACGAGTACCGTCTCCAAGTGACGGTGTCGAAAGTGCCCGCTCTTGAACTCCCCGCGTAAGCGCGCAGGCCTGTTTCATGATGCTCGGTATTCACCGCTTTCGGGAGACTTGTCATGACTGCGCCGCGCCCGCTCCGCAATCCTGAGGTATGCGTCAATCTGTGGGCCTATGCCGATGAGGCTGGCTACATTGCGCGCGTCGCAGCACGAAGCTACGTCCTGGATGGCGACGACGCGGCCAAGCTGGCTGTCTTGCATCTGACCTGCAACCCGCGACCCGTACCACGGCAATAGAGAAGAATCCGCGCAACCGAGAGGAAGCGCGATGCGCAAGAGCAGGTACACAGACGAGCAGATCATTGGATTCATCAAGCAGGCCGATGCCGGCATGAGCGTGGCGGATCTGTGCCGCCGAGAGGGTTTCAGCTCGGCGACCTTCTACAAGTGGCGGGCCAAGTTCGGCGGCATGGAGACCAGCGACGCCAAGCGGCTGCGTGACCTGGAAGCCGAGAACAACCGTCTCAAGAAGCTGCTGGCCGAGGCCGTGTTGGACAACGAGGCGCTGAAGGTGGCCTTCGGCATAAAGCGCTGAGCCCACCGGCGAAGCGACGCGGGGTGGGCATGATGTTGGAAGCGACCTCGATCAGTGAACGGCGGGCTTGTGCCTTGGTGGGCCTGTCGCGCGACAGCTGGCGGCACCCGCCCCGGCGTGCGCAGCACGACCAGGCGACGAGCCAGCGCATCGTCGAGCTTGCGCATGAGCGGCGGCGCTTCGGCTACCGGCGCATCGGCGATTTGCTGCGCGCGGCAGGCAGCAAGATCAACGACAAGCGCGTGTACCGGCTCTACAAGCTGGCTGATCTGTCGGTGCGAAAGCGCCGCGGCAAGCAGCGCCTGAAGCTCGAACGCGTGCCGCTGCACGAGTGCCAGACGATCAACGAGGTGTGGAGCATGGACTTCGTCAGCGACAGCCTGGCCAGCGGGCGGCGCATCAAGTGCCTGACCGTCACCGACGACTTCAGTCACGAGTGCGTGGACATCGCGGTCGATCACGGCATCGGGGGCGAGTACGTCGTGCGCGTGCTCGACCAGGTCGCGCGGTTCCGGGGCTACCCGCAGGCCGTGAGAACCGACCAGGGGCCGGAGTTCACCAGCCGCGCCTTCATGGCCTGGGCTCAGGCCAAGGGCGTGCGCCACATCCTGAACCAGCCGGGCAAGCCCACGCAAAACGCCTACATCGAGAGCTTCAACGGCAAGTTCCGCGACGAGTGCTTGAACGAGCACTGGTTCCAGATCCTGAAGCAGGCTCGCGACGAGATTGCACGCTGGCGGACCGACTATAACGAGGTCCGGCCGCACAGCAGCTGCGGGCGGATGCCGCCGGCGAAGTTTGCGGCACAGCATCGACAAACGACCGGTGGCGCCGTGCCGGCGCCGCAGCAAGCCCAGGAGTAACCTCCTTCAACCTAGCGGATTCCTCATATCGACTGGTACGGGTTTTGGGGGCAGGTCACTCGCTCGAGCTGTCGCACCGCGACGAGCGCTGGGTCGATCGCCGCCCGGGTGCCGCACGCGAGACCGAGGTCGCCGCGGCCCCACCCTTGTGGATGCCCGGGCAGCAAAGCCGTCGGCGCGCACTGTCCGAGGCCCTGGCTGCGAGTGCGGACACGGCCGCGACATTCGGCCGCTGGCAGGTCGCCGGCCAAATGCGCTAAGCCGCCTGGCACCTAGCCATTGCGCAGGCGGACGTGCAGCAGGTCGAAGCGCAGCAACAGGCGCTGGATCCGCTGGCCAGCGGCGTGTCCGCGCTGGCGATCTGGCGCAGGCCGAGGCTCTTGCGGCCATCTCACCAGCGAAGCCCAGCTGCGGCTGCAAGAAGCCAAACGCCAGTGGACGTTGCGCGTGGGCCCCGGCACCATGGATGAGCCGCATCGATATGCGTCATATGCACGAGCCGGACACGTCATCTCTTTTTTCGGCGCTTCGACGGCAAGGCCTTGTTCCGATGCTTCCGCTGGCGTCGATCCTGCCAGTGCAGCCAGAGCCCACAGACCACCGCCACGGCCAGCATGGCAAGGGCCATCCAGCCGAAAAGCTCATGCACCGCGTTGTGAAGAGAACCCGCCTGCATGACGCATCCAGGTCAGGTGGGCAGATGCACCTTCGGTGCGGACAGCACCGGGCAGTCCGTCCGCCCCCTTGCGCCCGCCAGCACATCCAGATCGGCCGCGTATTCGCCCGTGGACACACCGAACGCTCCCAGCAGCGTGTGGAACAAGTTGTCGTGCGAGAGCTTCTGCTGGGCTGCGGCCTTCAGACAGCCGGTGTTCGGTGCGAGCCGCTGCTTCGCCGTCTCGTTCATCCACAGCAGCATCGGCACGTGCGACTGCTCGTGCGGTGCCACCCAGCGTGGCATGCCATGGAGGAACACGCCGCGCTCGCCCAGCGACTCGCCGTGGTCGGACACGTAGAGCAGCAGCACGTCCCGGTCGGCCACCTCTTGCTGCAAGGTGTCGATCGCTCGGGCAAGGATGCGTGAGGTGTAGTCGATCGTGTTGTCGTAGGTGTTGACGATGGCTTCGGGCGTGCAGTCCTGCAGGCGGTTCGTCTCGCAGGTCGGCTGGAAGCGTGCGGGCTGCGGGTAGCGCTTGAAGTAGGCCGGGCCGTGGCTGCCTTGCTGGTGCAGCACGACGAGGGCGTCGCCGGATGTGATGGCGAGCTGCCGTTCCAGCGCATCGACGAGCAGGCCGTCGAGGCAATCCGCGTCGGGCTTGCAATGCAGCTCGTGCAGCCGCACGGTCGGCACCCGGTCGCACACGCGCTTGCAGCCCGAGTTGTTGTCGACCCAGGTCACCTGCACGCCGGTGCGCTTGAGCACGTCCAGCAGGTTCTCGCGCTGCTGGCTGGCTTCGACGCTGAACCGTTCCACACCCAGGCCCGAGAACATGCAGGGCAAGGAGGTGGCCGTGTCGGTGCCGCACGAGGTGACGTCGGGGAAGTAGACGATGGGCTGGCCGTCCAGTGCGTCGTTCGTCGGGCGGGCGTAGCCGCCGAGAGAGAAGTTGTCGGCCCGCGCGGTTTCACCGACCACCAGCACGACCAGCAGGGGACGCTGACCTGCGGCATCGGCCCGTTTCGCATCCAGGGCCACGGGTGTCAGGGGCCCGAGGCGCTTCGGCCTCAGGGCACCGTACAAGCCGCCCAGGTAGTTGCTCGGGACAAGCTGGAGGCGCAGCTCGCGGTGGTTGCGGAACGTGGGCGCGTAGATGGCATAGAAGGCCGTGAGCGCCGCACCCAGCGTCAGGCCCGCCAGCACGGACAGGACGACGCTCGATCGCCAAGAGGCCCGGAAGGATTCCGGCCGGACGGGCAGCAAGAGCACGGCCACCGCCGGCAGCACGCCGCGCAGCAGCACGTCCAGGGCCAGTGTGCCGGTGAGCAGGTCGAGCGCCTCGCGCAGGTCGGTCTGCAACACGTTCTGCACCATGCCCCGGTCGAGCAGCACGCCCCACACGTCGACGAAGTGAGCCGCCGGCGCGGAGGCCAGCAGCAGCACGGCGAAGACGACCCGGGCAACACGCGGCGGCCCGGCCCATCGGAGCACGGCCGTGGTGAAGGTCCACAGCACCAGGGCCAGCGCGATCGTGGCCGCCACCGTCGAGGGCGTCGGGCTCTGGGCACCGATGAAGGTGCGCCAGAAGCTGAGGTTGTCCACGGCCACCAACCAGGCCGCCACGCCACCGGCCAGCCATGTGGCGGACAGGCCCGGGCGCGACTCGCCCGCGCTCTGCGGCGAGCGCTTGCGCAGAGGAGCCAGCCTCATGGCTGCGCGCCGTGCCCGGAGATCACCGGATAGTCCGGCGTCTTCTCGTCTTCGTCCAGGACCTCGTCCTCATCACGTCGGTGGGCCAGCCGGTACAGCACCGGCAGCACCAGCAGGGTCAGCGCGGTCGACGACAGGATGCCGCCGATCACCACGGTGGCCAGCGGGCGCTGCACCTCGGCACCCGTGCCCGTGGCCAGCGCCATCGGCACGAAGCCCAGCGATGCCACCAGCGCGGTCATCAGCACCGGGCGCAGGCGGGTTACCGCGCCTTCGTGGATGGCTGCATCGAGCGGCTTGCCGCTTTCGCGCAGGTTGCGGATGAACGAGATCATCACCAGTCCGTTGAGCACCGCCACGCCCGAGAGCGCGATGAAGCCCACGGCGGCCGAGATCGACAGCGGAATGCCGCGCATCCACAGCGCCACGATGCCACCCGTCAGCGCGAACGGGATGCCGGTGAACACCAGCAGGCCGTCCTTGACGTTGCCGAACATCGCGAACAGCAGCGTGAACACCAGCAGCAGCGACACCGGCACCACGATCTTGAGACGCCCCGTGGCCGATTGCAGGTTCTCGAACTGCCCGCCCCAGGTCAGCCAATAGCCGCTGGGCACCTTCACTTGCTGCTGGATGGCCTGCTCGGCCTCGGCCACGAAGGAGCCGATGTCGCGCCCGCGCACGTTGGCGCTGACCACGACACGGCGTTTTCCGTCTTCGCGGCTGACCTGGTTGGGCCCTGGTGCCAGCGACAGCGTGGCCACCTCGCCCAGCGGGATGTAGCGCACGCTGGCCGACTCAGCCGTCTTCGGCAAAGCGATGGGCATGCGCTTGATGGCCTCCAGGTCGCTGCGCAGGTTGTCCGGCAGGCGCACGAGGATGTCGAAGCGGCGGTCGCCCTGGAAGAACGTGCCGGCCTCGCGCCCGCCGATGGCGGTGGACAGCGTGTCCTGCACGTCCTGCACGTTCAGGCCGTAGCGCGAGGTCTTCTCGCGGTCGATCTCGATGCTGAGCATGGGCAGGCCGGTGGTCTGCTCGACGTTGACCTCCGACGCACCCGGCATCTGCTTCAGCAGCGCGGCGATCTGCTCGGCCGAGGCGTTGAGCTGGTCCATGTCGTCGCCGAACACCTTCACCGCCACGTCGCTGCGCACGCCCGAGATCAGTTCGTTGAAGCGCAGCTGGATGGGCTGCGAGAACTCGTAGTTCTGCCCCGGCTGCTTGGCGGCCTCGGCCTGCACGGCGGCGATCAGCTCCTCGCGGGTCTTGCGTGGCTCGGGCCATTCGTCCTTGGGCTTGAGCATCACGTAGGCGTCCGAGATGTTGGGCGGCATCGGGTCGGCCGCGATCTCGGCCGTGCCGGTGCGCGCGAACACGCGCTCGATCTCGGGGAACTTCGCCTTCAGCGTGGCTTCGAGCTGCTGCTGCATCGCCACCGACTGCGTGAGGCTAGTGCCGGGAATGCGCAGCGCCTGCACCGCGAAGTCGCCTTCGTTGAGGCTGGGCACGAACTCGCTGCCCAGGCGCGTGGCCAGCAGGCCCGACAACAGCACCGCCACCGCGGCGAAGGTCAGCACCAGCGGCTTGGCGGTCATCACCCGGTCGAGCAGCGGCTCATAGGCCCGGCGTGCCCAGCCCATCAGCCGGTTCTCTTTCTCGCCGACGTTCTTGCCGATGAACAGCGCCACGGCCGCCGGCACGAAGGTCACCGAGAGGATCATCGCGCCCACCAGCGCGATCACCACCGTGAAGGCCATCGGGTGGAACATCTTTCCTTCCACGCCGGCCAGGGCAAAGATCGGTAGGTACACGATCATGATGATCAACTGGCCGAAGATCAGCGGCCGGCGCGCTTCCTGCGACGCGAGGAAGACCTCGTGGAAGCGTTCGCTGCGCGTCAGCGGCCGGCCGTGGTGCTCTTGTGCGTGCGCGAGGCGGCGCACGCAGTTCTCCACGATCACGACCGCGCCGTCGATGATGATCCCGAAGTCGAGCGCGCCCAGGCTCATCAGGTTGGCGCTGACCTTCTGGTTCACCATGCCGGTGAAGGTGAACAGCATCGACAGCGGGATCACCATCGCCGTGAGCACCGCCGCGCGCAGGTTGCCGAGGAAGAGGAACAGCACCGCGATCACGAGGATCGCGCCTTCGAGCAGGTTCTTCTTCACCGTGGCGATGGCCTTGTCGACCAGCGTGGTGCGGTCGTAGACCGTGACCGCGTGGATGCCCTCGGGCAGGTTGCGGTTGATCTCGGTCATCTTCTTGTCGACCGCCTGGGCCACGGTGCGGCTGTTCTCGCCGATCAGCATGAAGACGGTGCCCAGCACCACCTCGCGGCCGTTGTCGGTGGCCGCGCCCGTGCGCAGCTCGCGGCCGATGTCTACCGTGGCCACGTCGCGCACGCGCACCGGCACGCCGCCCTCGTTGCGCAGCACCACGTTGCGGATGTCGTCCATCGACTTCACCTGCCCGGGTGCGCGCACCAGGTACTGCTCGCCGCGCCGCTCGATGTAGCCGGCCCCGGCATTGCCGTTGTTGCGCTCGATGGCCTGCACCACATCACCCAGCGTGAGGCCGTAGGCCGACAGCTTGGCCGGGTCGGGCGCGACCTGGAACTCCTTCTCGAAGCCGCCGATCGAGTTGATCTCGGTCACGCCGGGCACGTTGCGCAGCTGCGGCTTGATGATCCAGTCCTGAATCTCGCGCAGGTCGGTGGGCGTGTAGGGGTTGCCGTCGGGCTTCTTGGCCCCGTCCTTCGCCTCGACCGTCCACAGGTAGATCTCGCCCAGGCCGGTCGAGGTGGGCCCGATGGCAGCGGCCACGCCGGCGGGCAGTTGGTCGCGTGCGGCCTGCAGGCGCTCGTTGACCAGTTGCCGCGCGAAGTAGATGTCGGTGCCGTCGCGGAAGATCACCGTCACCTGCGACAGCCCGTAGCGCGACAGCGAGCGCGTCTGCTGAAGGCCGGGCAGGCCGGCCATCGCGGTCTCGATCGGGAAGGTGACGCGTTGCTCGGTTTCCAGCGGTGAATAGCCGGACGCCGCGGTGTTGATCTGCACCTGCACGTTGGTGATGTCGGGCACGGCGTCGATGGGCAGCTTCTGGTAGCTGAAGATGCCCAGCGCGGCCATGCCCAGCACGGCCAGCAGCACCAGCCATCGATGCTCGATGGAGAAGCGGATGATGCGTTCGAACATGAATCGGCTCCGTCCGTCAGTGCGTGTGGGTGGCCGAGCTCTTGCCGGCCTCGGACTTCACCACGAAGCTGCCGGTGCTGGCGTACTTGGTGCCGGCTTTCAGCCCCTTCACGATCTCGACCCGCTTGCCGTCGCTGCGGCCCACCTGCACCGGCTGAGGCGCGAAGCCCTGCGGCGTGCGCAGGAAGATCACCTGCTTGTCGTCCATTGTCTGGATGGCGTCGGCGGCGACCGTCACCGGCAGCTGGGTTTCTTCGGCGGTGAGTTCGACGGTGACGAACAGGCCCGGCCGCCAGGCGAGCTTCGGGTTGTCGACGGTGACGCGGGCCTGCGCGGTGCGCGTCTGTTCGCCGATCAGAGAGCCCACATAGGCGACCGTGCCCGAGGCCGACTGCTCGAACGCGGTGGAGCGCACGGTGGCCTTGCTGCCCACCTGCACCACGTCCAGGTCCTTGGCCGGCACGTTGATCTGGGCCCACACGGTGCGCAGGTCCGACAGCGTGAAGACGTTGGTGTCTTCCTTGACCTGCTCGCCCAGCGCGACGTGCTTCTCGACCACCACGCCGTCGAACGGGGCGCGCAGCTCGAAGCGGTTCAGCGTGCCCGAACCGCCCGTGCCGGCACCGATGGCTTGCAGCTTCTGCTGCGCGTTATCTACTGCGATCTCGGCCTCGCGCAGGGCCTGGCGGGCTTGCAGCACGTCCTGCTCGGGCGAGATCTTTTCTTCCCACAGGCGCTTCTCGCGGTCGTGGGTGGTGCGGGCCAGCTCCAGGCGCTTCTGCGCCGCGCGCAACTCGCTGCGCTGCTCGGCCACCGCCGGGCTGGAGATGACGGCCAGCACCTGGCCTTTCTTGACCGCCTGGCCCAGGTTTGCGGGCACGGACTCGACCACGCCCGACACGCGCGGCACCACGTGCGCGGTGCGGTCGTCGTTGAAGCGGATCTCGCCGGGCAGTTGCAGCGCCGAGCGGATGACCGCGGGCCCTGCGCTGTCGATGCCCACGCCCGACGACTGGATCTGCGCGTCGGTCATCGCCACGATGCCTTCGCTCTGGTTGAACGGGAAGAGGAATGGCTCCTTGGCCGTCTGCACTTCGATCGTGCCGGTGAAGAGGTGCGGTTCGGCCACCGGTTGGGTGCTGACCAGCGCGTCCTTCTCGACCGCGAAGGCGAGCTTCTCGACGTCACCACCCGGGCGGGTCAGCTCGGCCAGCGCCTTGACGCTGCCCGGGGCCACGGGCTTGCCGCCCCTGGACAGCCACAGCTTCATGCGCGGCTCGCCGCCTTGCTCGGCCAGCAGCACCTCGACGGCGAAGTCGCCTTCGGTCAGCAGCGTGCCGCCGTTCGGGCCTTTGGCGGCTTCTTCGTGGTGTTCGGAGTCGGCGTGTTCGTCGGCATGCCCGTGCTCACCCTTGGCGGCACCGTGGTGCTCGCCGTCGGCGTGGCCTTTGGCTTCGTCGTGGCCGTGTCCATGGCCTTCTTCGGCGGCGGGTTTCGAGGGCGACGAGCCCAGGATGGCCACCGCGCCCACGGCCCCCAGCAGGAGCACCACGGCGATGGCGATGAGTTGCTTCTTGCCCAGCTTGTCGACAAGTCGGTTGTTCGTGTTCATGGCGATCTCAAGGTTGGGTGGCGTTCTCGTCGCCACCGAGGCGTCGGTCGAGTTCGGCAGCAGCGCGGTGCGCGTCGGAGAGCGCGCGCAGGTACTGCGTGCGCGCCAGCAGCCAGGTGCGTTGGGCGTCCAGCACGTCGAGGAAGCCGAACTTGCCCAGCTCGAAACCGCGGCTGGCGGCCTCGTAGGCGCTCTGCGCACCGGGCAGCACATCGTTCTTGAGCGCTTCGACCTCGGCCCGGCGGCTCTTCAGTTGAGCGGCGGCCTGCATCACTTCGGACTTCAGGCGCACGGCCTCGGCTTCGGCCAGGGCCTGGGCGGCTTCCTGGCGGCGCAGCGCTTCGAGTTGACCGCCCTGGTTGCGGTCGAACACCGGCAGAGGGATCGACACACCGATCAGCGCCTGGTTGCGGCCCAGCTCCTCCGAGCGCTTGGTGCCCAGGCTCAGGGTCAGGTCGGGGATGCGCTTGGAGCGCTCCAACTGGTAGGCAGCGGCCGAGCGCTGGACATCGGCCTGCGCACGACGCAGAGCAGGTGCGGCGGTCAGGCGTGCGTCGAGGCGCGTGCCGTCGGGCACACCGGGCAGGGCATCGACACGGCCGTCCAGCGCCGGCACGGTCGCCTGCGATGTGCCCATCGCGGCTGCCAGTGCCTGGAGCGCGATGTCCTTCTCGGCCTGCGCCTGGACCCACTCGATGCGGGCGTTGGCCTCGGCCACCTTGGCGCGCGTCTCTTCGGTCGGCGAGACCTTGCCGGCGATCACGCGCTTCGAGGCCGCCGTGGTGCCGCCACTGGCGATGCGCAGCGACTCTTCGGCCACGGCGACGCGCTCCTGGGCGATCAGCGCGTCGAAGAAGGCCTGCGTGGCCGTGGCACGCACATCGGCGCGGCGGTCGGCCAGCTCGGCCTGCGCCAGGTCATGGGCGCGCTGCGCCAGCTCGACGCGCGCAGCCCGCTTGCCACCCAGCTCCAGCGGCTGGCTCAGCAGCACCGAGGTGGTCCGCGTGGCACGCCGCGTGTCTTCCTGATCGACGCTGAGCGACGGGTTGGGCAGCACGCCGGCCTGCTGGATGGCAGCTTCCGCCGCCTGTGCCTCAAGCGCCGACGCACGCAGGCGGGCGTTGTTCTGTGCCGCGTTGTGCAGAACCTGCTGCAACGTGAGCCCTGAGCGGGGGGGTGCAGAGAGGGTTTCAGGGGGGCTTTGCGAACCCGTGCTGGCTTGCGACCAAGCAGCAGGCGCATTCAAGACAAGCATCAATGCCGTGCTGAGCAACGGCAGATGGAACCTGCGCATCGAAAACTCCGAAGTTGAACGACAACCGGGGATCTCGACGAGGCTGGCCCTCAGGGAAGCTTGAGGAAGATTCAGCACTCGCCGTTCAGGCGAGCCGCCAATTCGGGCGCTCCAGGCGATCGGGGTCCGGCGCGGTGGCCGACCTGGTTTGATAAGGCGGGACGCTCGTGCTGAAAGCGGGCGACGCATCAGGGTGCTCGATCTGCACGAGCTTCAGGTGGAAGCCATGGCAGTAGGCGCAGTCGTCATCGAGCGTGGCCTGGCCGGCGTTGCCAGGCTTGTCTTCGGGGTGCCCCTCGGCATGAGCGTGTGCGCCCGACTCGCCATGGCTGTGGACGTGGTGGCCCAGGTGCATCGTTCCTTCACCGGCTTCGTGCCGGCAATAAGTCGCCGCCGCAGCCCATGAGAACTGCAACGGCAACAGGAACATCAGAACGATGACGAGCCGGCGGCGCATGTTTCGTGGGGCGAATCAGCGACGAAGGTCCAGGTCGGCGACCAGCCGCGAGGCCTGAGCCTTCGGGATGGCGGCCGCCGGGGTGGTGGCGTTCAACCGGAAATCGGTGCCCCACGCGAAGTGCGACCCCGCCAACTCGACGAAGCGCACCTCACCCGGCTTGCCATCGACCACGAGGTCGACCGATTGGTCGTTCCAGCGGGCCGTGAGGCGATGGGGCTGCTGTGCGGGCAATTTGAGCCGGAGCCAGGATTCCGGCACGGTGTCGATGCTCGTGCTTCCGTCCACCGAAAGCGGCACGACGATCGTGCCGTCGACCCAGCGCTTGCGCATCACATAGACGGTCAGCGCCTCGGGGTCGGCTTCGAAGCGTTGGGCGTCCGCCTGGGCCTGCTCGGACGGGGCTGCTTGGCCCGTGCAGGCCGTCTTGAACTTGGCCATCTTGCCGGCGCGGTAGCAGTACGTGCCGTCGGCGCTCAAGGGCTGCACCGGCTTGGTCATGCAACCACCCAGCAACACGGCCGTGGACAGGATCAGGGCCGTGCCCAGGGCTCGGGAATGAGGCTTGAGGTTCACGGGCACTCCTTGACCGCTTCGTGCGTGATGTGAATTCAGGTGGTTGCTGTTCGCCGATTCAACTCGGCGGAATCCATCGCTGTCAAAACCCATGCGAGCGCCTGGGTGACTAGAGCAATGGCGCTTCCGACGAGGAGAACCTTGAAGCTCAGCCGCCGAGCTCGTCGCGGCTCGGGCCGATGTGGACCGTCTGTTCGCCGGCACCGAAGTCGGCGGGGGCGATCTTGGCCAGCTTCACGCCAGTGTTGTGCCGGATCGAGTCGAACTTCCAGGTGAAGGTCTTCGTGCCGTTCACGAAGGTCACCGTGTCGCCGCAGTCGACGTTGATCGGCTTGTTCTTGGACAGATCGACCGTGCGAGCGTGCGGCGAGGCGGGCACGGGCTCGCCGTAGAACGACTTGCCGTTGCGCAGGGTTTCGGCGAAAGCTGTGCCGGAGGCCAGCAGAGCCCCAGCCAGGAGGGCGGTACCGATGCGGTTCATGTGCGGGTTCTTTCTTGCGGGTTGACTTGCATGGACTCGCAATGCGCGATCCATGGGAAGGACTGTAGAAATCCCATGCCAACGCCAACCGAACGCCAAGTTAACAAATTTGTAAACTTGCTAACTGCTTCGCACTTGCAGAATGCCGCGATGCGCGTGCTCATCATCGAAGACGAGGTCAAGCTGGCAGAGAACCTGCGGCGCGGGTTGTCCGAGCATGGCTACGTGGCCGACGTGGCACCGAACGGTGTCGATGGGCTGCACCTGGCCACCGAGGGGCACTACGACCTGGTGCTGCTCGATGTGATGCTGCCGGGGATCGATGGCTTCGGCGTGTTGCAGTCCCTGCGCAAGCGCAACAACACGCCGGTGCTGATGCTCACGGCGCGCGATCGGGTCGAAGACCGCGTCAAGGGCCTGCAAGACGGTGCGGACGACTACCTGGTCAAGCCGTTCGCGTTCTCTGAACTGCTCGCCCGCATGCAGGCCTTGCTGCGCCGTGGGGGAACGGCTCGCGCCTCTTCGACCGGCACCACGCTGGCCCTTGCGGACCTGGAGCTGGACCTGGCACGGCACCGGGCCACGCGTGCGGGCACGAAGCTCGACCTGACGGCCAAGGAGCTGAAACTGCTGGCCTTGCTGCTGCGACGCCAGGGCCAGGTGCTCTCGCGCACCGTGATCGCCGAAGAGGTGTGGGACATGAACTTCGACAGCGACACCAGCGTGATCGAGGTGGCCATCCGCCGGCTGCGCAGCAAGCTGGACGACCCCTTCGAGAAGAAGCTGCTGCACACCGTGCGGGGCATGGGCTACGTGCTGGAAGCACGTGACGAATCGGCATGAGCCCGGCGAAGCGGCATCCTTATTCGCTGCGCGTTCGACTGTGGTGGCTGTTTGCGCTTCAGACCGCGCTGGGCCTGGGGGCGGTGTCGCTGTCGATCTACTTTGCGATGTCGTGGAGCCTCCAGAGCCACCTCGAAGGCGACCTGACCAACCGCGTGGACTTCGTGCGTCACGTGGTGAAGGAGGTCGGTGGCGATGACGACGTGGACGCGCTGCGCCACAAGCTGGACGATTTTTCCATCGGGGACCAAAGCATCCAGATCAACCTGACCGCTGGTGATCGGATGCTGTACCGCAGCCCCGACGGCAGGGCAGCAGGTGAGTCCTACATGGAGTTCAAGGGCGAAGTGAGCTGGGCCGGAAAGCCCGCCCAGTTGATCGTTCGCATCGACGCCGGGGCCACCCGATCGCTGCTCACCACCCTGGCGTGGACGCTCGTCGCGGCCACGGTGATCGGCAGTTGTGCCATCTCGACCAGCGGGTTCTGGCTGGTGCACTACGGCCTGTCGCCCCTAAGGGATCTGGCATCGCAGCTGGATGCGGTGTCGCCCCAGGAGCTGAACCAGCGACTCGACCCGCAGGCGTATGCGGAGGAACTCCGGCCCTGGGTGGAGCAGTTCAACTCCCTGCTGGAGCGCATCGAGGCGGCCTACCGGCAGTTGGAAGGCTTCAATGCCGACGTGGCGCACGAACTTCGCACGCCGCTGACCATCCTGATCACCCGCTGCGAACTGGACCTGCAACCGCAACGCACGCTTGCGCAGTTGCAGGACAGTGCCGCCTCGAACCTGGAAGAGCTGCATCGCCTGGCCGCGATCATCCGCGACATGCTCTTCCTCTCGCGCGCGGACCGCGGTGCCCAGGCCCGGCGCGAAGGCCCGTCGAGCCTGGCCGAAGAGGTGCGTGCGGTGATCGACTTCTATGACGCCGTGCTGTCGCAGGCCGGCCTGAACGCGGTGGTGGTGGGCGAGGCCACGTTCGCCTTCGACCGCGGGCTCCTGCGGCAGGCCGTGTCGAACCTGCTGAGCAACGCGATCCGGTATTCGCCGCGCGGCTCGACCCTGGAGATCCAGTTGGTCGACGACGGGCCCTGCGCCTACGTCTTCGTCCAGAACCCGGGCGAAGACATCGCCCCGGAACACCTGTCGCGCCTGTTCGACCGCTTCTACCGCGTGGAGCCCAGCCGCGAGGGCAGCAGCGAGAACCAGGGGCTGGGCCTCGCCATCGTGGCAGCCATCGCGCGGATGCACGGCGGCCAGACCACGGCCCGCTCGGGCCATGGCATCACGTCCATCGGCATGAAGCTCCTCAAATCGGGCAGCGGCACACCGGTTGCCGAACGCGCTTGACTTTATACCTGCTACAGGTATTTCAATGTGCGCCATGAAGCAATCCAACCCTCTGCCGATCGCCGCTGACGCGCCCTCGTGCGACAGCCACGGCTGCCATTCCTGCGACACCCCCGAGCCGAAAACCGCACCGGTCGCACCGCCCGATGCCGCGCTGTTCCGCATTGCCAGCATGGACTGCTCGGCCGAGGAAGCCGAGATCCGCCGCGCGCTGGAGCCCGTGGCCGACATCCGCTCGCTGAGCTTCCAGCTGGGGGCTCGCACGCTCGCGATCACTGCGCCGGCCGATGTGCTGCCGCAGGCCGTCGAGGCGATCACGAAAGCGGGCTTCAAGCCCGAACCCGTGCAGCGGCCTACGGGTGCCGGTGAGGTGGTGGCCGCCGACGTCGAGCACGGACTCGGGGCCGGGATCGGCCGGCTCGGCCTGGCGCTGGCCTTGGCCATCGCCGCGGAGTCGATCGAGTTCTTCGCACCAGAAACCCGCGTGACGCAGGTGATCGGCATGGCCCTGGCGCTCGGGGCCATCGTGCTCGCAGGGCTGGAAACCTACACCAAGGGCTTCCGCGCCTTGCTGCACGGCAAGCTGAACATCAACGCGCTGATGTCGGTGGCCGTGACCGGGGCCTTCCTGATCGGCCAGTGGCCCGAAGCAGCGATGGTGATGGCGCTGTACGCCATCGCCGAGCTGATCGAGGCGCGTTCGGTGGACCGAGCCCGCAATGCGATCAAGGGCCTGATGGCCTTGGCACCCGACACGGCCTTGGTTCAGCAGCCAGACGGCACCTGGGCCCAGCGCCCGGCCGCCGAGGTGCCGCTGGACGCCACCGTGCGCATCCGCCCCGGCGAACGCGTGCCGCTCGACGGCGTGGTGCTGCGCGGGAACAGCGCGATCAACCAGGCCCCGGTGACGGGCGAGAGCATCCCCGTCGAGAAGGCCCCGGGCGACCCGGTGTTCGCCGGCACGGTCAACGAGACCAGCGAGCTGGAGTTCCGCGTTACCGCCGCCGCGTCGAACACCACGCTGGCGCGGATCATCCACGCCGTCGAGCAGGCCCAGGGCAGCCGCGCCGAAACACAGCGCTTCGTCGACCGCTTCGCGGCGGTCTACACGCCGGCCGTCTTCGTGATCGCCGTGCTGGTGGCCGTGGCCACGCCGTGGCTGATGGGCTGGACGTGGACGCAGGCGCTCTACAAGGCGCTGGTACTGCTGGTGATCGCTTGCCCGTGTGCGCTGGTGATCTCGACCCCGGTGACGGTGGTGAGCGCGCTGGCCGCCGCGGCACGGCGCGGCATCCTGGTCAAAGGCGGCACCTACCTGGAGAACGCGCGCAAGCTGCGCGCCATCGCGCTCGACAAGACCGGCACCATCACCGAAGGCAAGCCCAAGCTGGTCGGCCAGCAGGTGCTGGCCGGCGCTGACGACACGCTTCAGGTCGCGGCCAGCCTGGCGGGCCGGTCCGATCACCCGGTGTCGAAGGCCATCGCCGAAGGGTTGAAGCTGGCGCATTCACCGGTGGATGCGTTCAAGGCCTTGGCCGGGCGCGGCGTGCAAGGCCAGGTCGGCACCAAGACCTACGTGCTCGGCAACCACCGGCTGATCGAGGAGCGTGGCCAGTGCGGCCCGGCCATCGAAGCCGAGCTGAAGAGGCACGAGGAAGCCGGCCGCACCGTGACGCTGCTTGCGTCCGACGAAGGGGTGCTGGCGCTGTTCGCCGTGGCCGACACCATCAAGCCGAGCTCGAAGCAGGCCGTGGCCGAACTCAAAGCACTGGGCGTGACGCCCGTGATGCTGACCGGCGACAACAACGCGACCGCGCAGACCATCGCCCACGAAGTCGGCATCGACGAAGCGCGCGGCAACCTGCTGCCCGAAGACAAGCTCCAGGCCATCGAAGACCTGAAGCGCAAGCACGGCCCGACCGCGATGACGGGCGACGGCATCAACGACGCGCCCGCCTTGGCCAAGTCCGACATCGGTGTCGCGATGGGCGCAGCCGGTACCGACACCGCGATGGAAGCGGCCGACGTGGTCATCATGAACGACGACCTGCGGCGCATTCCGGAAGTGATCCGCCTGTCGAAGAAGACGCACGCTGTGCTCTGGCAGAACATCAGCTTCGCCCTCGGCGTGAAAGCCATCTTCTTCGTGCTGGCCGTGTTCGGCAGCGCCACGATGTGGATGGCCGTCTTCGCCGACATGGGCGCGAGCCTACTGGTCGTGGCCAACGGGCTGCGCCTGCTCAAGACCCAAACCACGCCGAGGAATGAACCGCCCCGGGTTTCGTGGAGGCCCATTGGTGTGAGTCAGGCCGACGTGGCCGACTCGGCGCGTTGACGATAGTAGGCGTCCTCGAACTCCGCCGGCGGCACGGGG
Source organism: uncultured Rubrivivax sp. (assembly GCA_964433315.1). Lineage (GTDB taxonomy): Bacteria > Pseudomonadota > Gammaproteobacteria > Burkholderiales > Burkholderiaceae_C > Aquariibacter. The sequence continues at coordinate 92,208 of CAYSQO010000002.1, read as the reverse complement.
CCGATGGGCTCGAGCAACCGGTGATGGTTGAACCAGGAGACCCATTCCAGCGTCGCCAGCTCGACCGTCTTGCGGGTCTTCCAGGGTGCTCAACGGTGGATCAGTTCGGCTCTGTACAGGCCGTTGATCGTCTCGGCCAGCGCGTTGTCATCGCTGTCGCTGCGGTTGCCCACCGAGGGCTCGATGCCTGCCTCGGCCAGACGTTCGCTGTAGCGGATCGAGACGTACTGGCTGCCGCGGTCGGAGTGATGGACCAGGCTGCTGTCGCGCTCGGGCTGACGGGCGTACAGCGCCCGCTCCAGGGCGTCGAGTACGAAGTCGGTGTGCATCGAACGGCTGACCCGCCAGCCGACGATGCGCCGCGCGAAGACGTCGATGACGAAGGCCACGTACAACCAGCCCTGCCAGGTCGAGACGTAGGTGAAGTCCGAGACCCAGAGCTGGTTCGGCCTGTCGGCCCTGAACTGCCGGTTGACCTTGTCCAGTGGGCACGGCGCCTTCGGGTCGGCCACCGTGGTGCGTACGACCTTGCCGCGGATCACGCCTCGCAGGCCCTGGCGACGTATCAGCCGCTCGACGGTGCAGCGGGCCACCGCGTGGCCCTCGCGGTGGAGTTGCCGCCAGACCTTCTTCGCGCCGTAGACCTGCAGGTTGGCGCGCCACACGCGCTCGATGTGCGGCACCAGTGCTGCGTCACGCTGAGCTCGCGGGCTGCACAACGCGGGGCTGCGTTGCCCCGCGGCGTGGCGCCAGTAGCCCGAGGGGGCGATCTGCAGCACCCGGCAGATCGGCTCGACCCCGTGGACGTCACGATGCTGATTCACGAAGGCCCGCATCACTTCAGCCGGCGGTCGAGCTCCGCCTGGGCGAAAAACGCGCTGGCCAGCTTCAGGATCTCGTTGGCCTTGCGCAGCTCGCGGTTCTCCCGTTCCAGCTCCTTGATGCGCTGGGCCTCGGCCGTCGTCAGGCCATCACGCTGGCCGGTGTCCCGTTCATGCTGGCGCACCCAGCGGCGCAGCGTCTCGGCCGTGCAGCCGATCTTGGACGCGATGGACTCGATGGCCGCCCACTGCGAGTCATGCTCGCCCTGGGCCTCGACGACCATCCGCACGGCCCGCTCCTGGACCTCGAGCGAAAACTTGCTCGCTCTCCTCATCGCTCCATCCTCTCAAAGGTTGGAGCCTCCTCAGAACCCGGGGCGGTTCAGACAGACAGCCTGAGGAAGATAGGCGACAAGCGGCCGACGAACCCAGCTTCGCTGTGGCGGTCACTGAAATCCCTCCTGGGGGCTGGTGCGACAGTGGAGTCCGTCGAGGTGGCGCTGGCCCGGCTGATCGAGGAAGGCGTGGTCAAGGTGGATTCGGTGAAGGGCGCGTCCTATCCGAGGTTTGATGCTGCGGCGGGGTCCACTGCTGCCCAGGTTTGAGTTGCTGGTGCAGCCGGCGCTGTGTGTCCGGGTGGTGCGTTCGATGTTGCAGGTTCTGCCAGGTCTCGGTGGGCCTGGGCGTCTCCCCGCGGTGCGGGACCGGGCTGTCGCGCTGCGCGTCGAGCCACCGGGGTACCGCCGTCTCGCCCCTGACGGGCTTCCATCCCTGACGCGATTCGGTCAGGCCGGCGCTGCCGGCTGAAACACGCGGCGGCCCTTTCCCGTGCCCGGGGATCGCGGGCCCTGATTCCCTCACGCTGCGCGTGAGCGAGGCCCGCTTGGCGAACTGACCGGCTTGCAGGTCGCTGCGCTCCGCTCCGCTCGGTGCGGCGCCGGCCAGATCGCCACCCCGGTCACCCGCCAAGCCCGTAGCCGGGCCGCTGAAGACCGAATGCGTTGAAGTGATCGCCGCGGCTCGGCCGTCGCGCCAGTCGCTGCGCTTGGTGGCACGTCGGCCGCAGAGCCGCCGCTGCTCGTGATCGTTCAGCCGGCTGCGCTGCAGCCGCTGCGCCAGGCGAGCTGGCACATCGGCCGCGACGCTGCGCCGACCGTGGGGAGGAGGCAGCCCGTGCGCCAGTCGTCCCACCGCGCTCCCCCCACGCGCCCCCGTCGAATTGCGAGGGGGACTTGTGGGGGGATCTTCAAGCGGTGGGCCGGGAAACCGGCTCACTGCTTCGGCTGCTGAGGAACACCACCCATCCCCAACCCCTTCCCGTGAGGGAAGGGGCCATGCCCACCCCCCGCCCGCCCGTGGGCGGGAGCAAGGGAGTCCGAGCGAGAGGATCAGTTTTCAGGGAACCCGGACCGGGACCCGGCTGCTTGCTCTCGTTTGGAGATCGTCATGGCAAACGTTCAAGTCATCCAGCGTCACGCGCACCTGGCCGTGGCCGTCAAGCTCGAATTCGTCAACGGCCGCGAAGGCAAGATCGCCAAGGCCGTGCTGACCGCGATCAGCAACACGCGGCGCGGTTCGGGTGAAGCCCGCGAGGAGGAGTCCACTGCGATCCAGTGGACCCTGTGGGGCAAGCAGGCCGAGAACGCCGCCGAGTACCTGGGCAAGGGTTCGCACGTCAACATCGTCGGCCGGCTGCGCAACAACAACTACGAGAAAGACGGCGAGACCGTCTACGGGATGGCGTTCACGGCCGAGGAGATCGACTACCTCGACAGCCGCGCCGAGTCCGAAGCCCGACGCACCCGTGGCGACGACAGCGCGCCCGGCGCCAGCAACGGCAGCGGCGAGCCGCCTGCACCGGCCGCCAGCACCCGCAAGCCCCGTGCTGCGCGCCGGCCGGCGCACGCCGACGCCTGAACCCTCATCGGGTGGGCGTGAAGCCGCTGAGGTGCGCCCGCCCTTCGAACCTCAATCAACGATCGAAGGAAACCATCATGTACTCGACCCCGACCCTGGCGACCCGCTTTGCCCGCAACACCCGCGTGATGCGCGGTGACCAGCCCCTGAGCGAGGACCAGATGCGCGCCGCGGCGCCGTCCATCTTCGCCGAGGGCAAGCACGCGAGCCGCTCCGAGCGCTACACCTACATCCCCACCATCGATGTCCTGCGCGGCCTGCGCAAGGAGGGTTTCGAGCCCTTCATGGTCGCCCAGGGCCAGAGCCGCGTCGAAGGCAAGGCGGAGTTCACCAAGCACATGATCCGCATGCGCCACGCCGGACAGGTGCAGACCCGGCCCGAGGCGAACGAGATCATCCTGATCAACAGCCACGACGGCGCCAGTTCGTACCAGATGCTCGCGGGCATGTTCCGCTTCGTCTGCTGCAACGGCCTGGTGGTGGGCGAGGTGGTGGACGACATCCGCATCCCGCACAAGGGCAACATCCAGGGCGAGGTGATCGAAGGCGCGTTCCGCGTGCTCGACGAGTTCGAGGCGGTGGGCGAGCACACCGAGGCGATGAAGGCGCTGCAGCTCGAGCCGCCCGAGGAAATCGCCTTCGCGACGGCCGCCCTGGCGCTGCGTTTCGGTGAGCGCGGCGTGGAGGAGACCGGCGGGCATCGTCCGGCGCCCGTGACTGCCGAGCAGCTGATCGAGGCGCGCAGGCCTGAAGACATCGGGCACAGCCTGTGGACCACCTTCCAGCGCGTGCAGGAGAACGTGATCCGCGGTGGCCAGCCAGGCCGCAGCGCCCAGGGTCGCCGGCTGCAGACCCGGCCGGTGGGCAGCATCGACCGCGGCGTGAGCCTGAACCGCGCGCTGTGGATGCTGGCCGAGGAGATGCGCAAGCTGAAGGGCTGAGCAATGTGCGATGACTTTCCGATGAAAGTCATCGCCGCTTGCGCCGACAGCCGGCCTGACCATCGGACCGGCTGTCCCACACGCACCCGAGGAGCCTCACATGGTTCAGAACGCCATCGACGCAGAGATCGCCGCCTGCGACGCGCTGTCGCTCCAGGCGACCCAGGCCGGCGCCCAGGCCTTCGCGCGGCTGTTGAAGCTGGCCGAGACGCGCGACTCCGGCCAGATCCCGCGCATCGCGCGCTTCCTGGCCGCAACATACAACGGTCAGGCCTTCCAGCTCGACCTGTTTGAACTGCGCGCCGTCGACATCGCCATCAGCAACGACATGCTGTGCTGCTTGGATGCGCTGCGCTGGGGCCGTGCCGACCTGCACACGCTCATCCCCGAAGGTGATGGCCGCGTGCGTGCTGTCATCGAGCGCTGGGGCCTGCGCTGGCCGACCGACGCGTGAGCATCGATCATCGCTGGCCCACGCCGGTCTGAAAACGCGCGGGCCGGCTTTCGCCGGCCCGCGGGAATACCGGCGCCGCGCTTGCCTTCGGCCGCGCGGCGCCCCATCCACACGCCGTAGTGCAGCCGCTTCCTCGGGCGGATGGTTCAGGCGTCCCCGCCTTCGGCCAGGGCCCGTGCGAGGTCCTGGCCGCCGTAGAGCACTCCAAGGATGGAGACCCGCCGCGGCTCCTGGTCCACGGCATACGCGATCACGGTACGACCTCCGTGGTGGGTGACGCGCAGCCCGGGACGGATGTCCTCGCGCGAGACGCCCCGCAGCGGAAAGAGTGCAAGCCCCTCACAGGTCTCGATCACCGCGCTGGTGTAGCGCTCGGCGACCACCGGTGACCTGCGCTCGGCGATGTAGCGATACAGCTCTTCGAGTTGGTCAGCCGCCTCGGGCGCGTAGACGACGCCGTACGGGATCAGGCCTTGGCCGGCGCCTTCTTCGTCGCTTTCTCGTGCGCGGCGGCCAGGCGTGCCTTGACGGCGCCGGCCGCCACTGCTCGCGACGGGTCGGCCTTGAGCTTGTCGTACGTGGCGGCCACGTCCTTGCGCAGCCATTCCTCGACGGCCCGGTCCCGTGCGAGCAGGACGCGCAAGCCGTCGCGGATCACTTCGCTCTCTGTGGCGTACTCGCCGGCCGCCACCTTCGCCCGCACGGCGTCGGCCATCTCGTTGGGCAGGGTGATGCTGAACTGTTGGGTCGAGCGCATGGCAGTTTTGGCGTGCAGCGTAGGATTTAATCCTACACCAGTGCTCGCGAGCGTGCGCATGCGCGTTCACCGAGGCCACAGCGTGATCGCCAGCGTCCAGGTGGCCGCCGATGCTGTCGCTGCGGCTGCCGCATGTGTGAGCCACGGTTCCCAGCGCGGTCCTGGTCGCGCGTGCAGTGACTGCAGGCGCTGGAGTGCGGCGCCAATGTCGGCGCCAAAGGCGACCCTCGCCGCGTCGGCCATGGCGCGACTCTGCAGGTCGGCCGACTGCCTCGCCGCCTCCTCGGTCCGCGTCAGGACGTGCTTCACCGCGACGACCTTGGCCTTCTCGGTCAGAGCCAGCACCTGGGTCTCGAACGCAGCCAGCTGACCCGAGAGCCCGCTGTGCGCGTCCGCGAGCGACTGGCGTGACTGATCCAGCGCCGGGGCCAAGGCTTCGACCTGTCGAATCAGCTTGGCGGCCTCGCCGAGAGCCTCGACGATGAGCACTTCACGTGGTGTGCTCGGGTTCATGATGCTGCCGGAACCGCTGCCACGCCCGATTGCTGCGCCAGAGCAGGCAGGTCCAGCGCTGCAAAGCACGCCTCGAGTTCGGGGAGGACTCCCCAGGCGAGCCGCTGGATCGCGAGGCGGTGAGCCAGGGCCAGCTTGTCGGACTGCGTGCCGGCCTTCGCGATCGCCGCCTTGTAGTCGGTGCTGTCGGCTGCCACTTCGGCCAGCGGTTGGCCGGTGCCACGAACGAGCGCGTAGACCTCGTTGAACGAGATGGAGGCTGCCAGCCGTGGTTGCACCACGCCCGACGAGGCGCAATAGGCGAGCAACGTTTCGAAGGTGTGCTCGATCGGGTTGTCGTCGTCGACCTGGTTGAAGACCAGGCGCAGCCGGTCCGGCGGGACGCCGATGCGTGCCAGCTCCGTCAACGTGGCCGCCGTGTCCTGCTGCTGCTTGCGGGCCGGCACGGTGGGCACGATGAAGCCGTCGAAGTCCTGCTGGCTCCCGCGATAGCGGCGCATCAGCTTGAGCAGGTCTTCGACGTTGCTCGCGCCGATGTCGATCACGACGTTGTCGACGCTCTGAAGGAACTCCTGCAGCTGCGCGAACTGCCGACCGCGGATCGTCACGGACTGGCCGTCGTCGGCGTTGATGCTCTCCACCGCGACGACCTGGCAGCCGGGGATCCGGGGCGCGAGCAAATGGCGGGCAATCGTGGTCTTGCCGACGTTGCCCGAAAAGTTGATGACCGCGAGTCTCATGATTTCTCCTTGATTGGAAGCAGTGGGTTGCTGGGGTTTGCGTCAAAGAACGCTGCTGCGATCTCGCGGCCGGTGGCGTCCTTTGACGGCGGCGGCCCGGTGGTCAGGGGGCGCTCCACATACAACCGCGGACCTGGAGGTACCTGCGGTGTTGGGTGAACGTCCGAAGCGGTGCCCACGGTTCGCTTCTCGTGCCTGCGTACCTCGCGCCTCAGCGCACACTCGCTCAACGTGATGCCGACCTCGCCGAGTGCCTCTCGGATGGCTTCGTACGTGTAGCCCTCCGCGCGCAGCCGCACGATCTCAGCCGCATACGCCGCGGCCTTCCGGTCGGCGCGTCCGGGTGGACGTTTGGGTTGCAGGTGCACGGAGACTCCGCAGTGGCAGTACGACCAATCTAGGTCGCTGCGGGCCGGTCGGACGCGATGACTTTCGGCGGCGAATCATCGGCTCTGCGGCGGCAGTTCGTCTGCTGCCCCAGCAGGATCCGTCGCCTTGCCGTCGCTTGTCCCGTCCTTAGTGATGAGCGGCGGTTGATTCGATCCACAGCCGGCGGCAGATCGTCGCTTGCTCGGCGGATCGACGGCAGATCCCGTCGTCTTGTCGTCGGCTTCCCGATGCATGCCGGTAGACCATAGCGGCCGGTTCGATGATTCTTGGGCCGAAATCATCGGTCCTGTGACCTCGATTCGAGCCGAGACTGAATGCATTGGTGAGTGCAGAGATAGGCGCGGTGGCGCCGTTGTCTGACACGCTCCGCATGTCAGGAGGCTCGGGTATGACACCCTCGTCACGTGATCGACTCAGCGTCGATCTGCATGGTCTGAAAGCCGCGCTGGTTGAGCGCGCACGGCTGGCCGGTACGTCGCCCTCGGGCTGGGTCAGGGCGACGCTTGCAGAGGCTCTGGATGGCTCTGCTGAGCCTGCTGCCCGCGAGGCCATAGCGCCTCGGCTCCAAGCGCGCGATGCGAGCCGCGTGCGGCTCACGTTGCGCATGTCCCGCGCCGACGCATCTGCGGTCCTGGCTGCTGCCCGTCTGGTGGGCCAGCCTCCGGGCGACTTCGTCGTTGACCTGTTGGCGGGGCTGCCTGCATCGATGCCGGCCAGCGACCGCGCCGAAACCGTCGGCGCGCTGATCGCGGCGTGTGCGGAGCTGTCCACGTTCAGCCGCAACCTGAACCACCTGGTGTCGCTGTTGCGGCAAGCTGCCTTCCGGCCTGCCGAGGAGTACCGGCCGATGTTGACCACGTTGAGCCTCGACGTGCGCGAGCACCTCGATCACCTCACTCGTGCGCTGGTCGAGCTGCAGCCCCGACGGGGCAGCGGGATGCAGCAGCGCCGCAGCGGCCCAGCACAGACAGGAGCATGACCATGACTCAAGGTCAGAACATCGACGGTGTCCTGCTGCAGTGGGGCGACAGGCTCTTCTATCCGGGCAATCGGATCGTGCACACTCGGCCGCAGCCCAGGCTGAGCGCGCTCGCCGCAAGGCAGCGAGTCGCCGCCATCCGCGAGCGCATCGAGGCGACCGTGGTGCGCCGGGCGCCCCAGGTGATGGTGAAGGTCACGGGCGGTGGGCGTGGCATGAAGGCGATCGCCGCGCACTTCCGCTACATCAGCAAGAACGGCCGTCTGGACATCGAAGACGACCGCGGCGACACGTCGCGCGGCAAGGCTGCGCTTCAGGGGCTGGCTGATGATTGGCGCTATGGCGGTACCTACATCGACGATCTGGGCGACCGGCGCGAGGCCTACAACATCATGCTGTCGATGCCGAGGGGCACCGACCCGCTGGCGGTGCAACGCGCGGCACGCGAGTTCGCAAAGGCCGCGCTGTCGGATCACAAGTACGTGATGGTGCTGCACGATCACCAGGCCAATCCGCACGTGCACATCAGCGTGCGGGCTGAATCACGACACGGCAAGCGACTCAATCCGCGCAAGGCAGACCTGCACCGCTGGCGCGAGACCTTCGCCGAGAAGCTGCGCGATCAGGGCATCGAAGCAGAGGCGACCCGCCAGGCCACCCGCGGGCGCGACAAGAACTACGACACCCTGTGGCGGCTGAAGGCCCGCCAAGATGGGCGCCTGCGGACGACGCGCCTGGGCTCCAAGGTCAGTGCCGCAGCGAAGGCGACGCGAGCCCAGGCCGTCGATGCCTGGATGCATGTGGGCAGGGCGTTGGCGATGTCTGGCGACCCGGCCGATCGGAACCTCGCGAAGTCCATCGCTGCGTTTTTGAGGGACATGCCATCGATGCCGGCAGCAGAACCACGGTGGCAAGCGCCTGAGCCCACGCTGCAGGTCAAACCTGCCGACATCGGGCCCCGTCGGTAAGCCTCTGGCATAGCGGCTGGACGGGAGTCAGCCTCTAGACTCGATCACGAAGACACTGCATCAATCGAGAAGTTGCAGAATATCCTTGCGTCGAGCGGCTCTTGCCGTTACGATTGCGGTATGGCGTTTGATGCAAGCATTACTGTTCTGGCGCAGGTGGCCTCGTTGCAGGCCGGCTACCCCTTCCGCACGACAGTCGAAGAGGTCGCCGACGGCGATGTCCTGGTCGTGCAGATGAAGGATGTCGGGCCCGAGATCGGCGTGGACTGGGCAGGCGCGATTCGAACCCGCCTTGCCGGGCGAAAGCAGCCCGACTGGATCCAGGATGGCGACATCCTCTTCGCCGCCAAGGGCGCCCGGTTCTACGCCGTTTGTGCTGGAGCGCCGCCAAGCCATGCCGTGTGCGTGCCGGCGTTCTTCCACCTCCGCGTCCATGCCGATGCTCAGGTCGACCCACACTTCCTGGCCTGGCAGATCAACCAGGCGCCTTGCCAGCGTCAGTTGCTGCAGGCGGCCGAGGGCAGCAGCCAACTCAGCATTCGCCGGCCCGTACTGGAGCAGCTCGCGCTATCCATTCCTGCCGTCGAAGAACAGCGTCGCATCGTTGCCCTCGCCGAACTGGCGCAGCGGGAGCGCCGAACGCTGCAGCGACTCATCAGCAACCGCGAGCAGCAGCTTCAGGCGATCGCCGAAGACTTGAGCGCGCCCGCCATCCCTACCCGCATGCAGGACAAGAAATGAACGACCTCGTTGTGAACAAGACAAGCGTGAGCCAGGACGACATCAATGGCGCCGTCTGGGCCGCCTGCGACACCTTCCGCGGCACGGTGGACCCCAGCATCTACAAGGACTACGTCCTGACCATGCTGTTCCTGAAGTACGTCTCTGATGTCTGGCAGGACCACTACGACAACTACAAGCAGCAGTACGGCGACCACCCCGAGCTGATCGAGGAGATGCTCAAGAACGAGCGCTTCGTGCTGCCCGCCAGCGCCAGTTTCTATGCGTTGCATGGGCTGCGGCACACGCCGGGCAACGGCGAGCGCATCGACAAGGCCCTGCACGCCATCGAAGAGGCCAACCTCGGCAAGCTGCGCGACGTCTTCCAGGACATCAGCTTTAACAGCAACAAGCTGGGTGACGAGCAGCAGAAGAACGACATCCTGCGCCACCTACTCGAAGACTATGCCAAGCCCGAGCTGAACCTGCGCGAAAGCCGCGTCGGTCAGCTCGACGTGATCGGCAACGCCTATGAGTTCCTGATCAAGAACTTTGCGTCGACCAGCGGCAAGAAGGCCGGCGAGTTCTACACGCCGCCCGAGGTGTCCACCCTGATGGCGCGGCTGATGGACCCGCAGCCCGGCGACGAGATCTGCGATCCCACCTGCGGCTCAGGCTCGCTCCTGATGAAGTGCGGCCGGCTCATCCGCCAGCGCTCCGGCGCGCGCAAGTACGCGCTGTACGGGCAGGAAGCCATCGGCAGCACCTGGGCGCTGGCCAAGATGAACATGTTCCTGCACGGCGAGGACAACCACCGCATCGAGTGGGGCGACACCATCCGCAACCCCAAGCTGCTGGACGGCATTGCCAGCCTCAAGCACTTCGACATCGTCGTGGCCAACCCGCCCTTCAGCCTGGAGAAGTGGGGTTTCGAAGGCGCCGAGGCCGACAAGTTCAGCCGCTTCCGCCGCGGCGTGCCACCGCGCACCAAGGGCGACTACGCCTTCATCCTGCACATGGTCGAGACCATGAAGCCGGGCACCGGTCGCATGGCAGTGGTGGTGCCGCACGGCGTGCTGTTCCGAGGTGCGGCCGAAGGGCGCATCCGCCAGAAGCTGATCGAAGAGAACCTGCTCGACGTGGTGATCGGCCTGCCGGAGAAGCTGTTCTACGGCACCGGCATCCCGGCCGCGGTGCTGGTGTTTCGCAAGCACAAGACCGACGACAAGGTGCTGTTCATCGACGCCAGCCGCGACTTCGAGGCCGGCAAGAACCAGAACCTGCTGCGCGAGGCCGACCTGCAGCGCATCCTGGACGTAGCCGCTGCGCGCCAGCCCGTGGCCCGCTACGCCCACCTGGCCACGCCGGCCGAGATCGCCGAGAACGACTTCAACCTCAACATCCCGCGCTACGTCGACACCTTCGAGGAAGAGGCCGAGATCGACCTGATGGCTGTGAAGCGCGAGCGCGAGCACCTCAAGGCAGAGCTGGCGCAGCTAGAGCTGCAGATGGATGCCTACCTGAAGGAGCTTGGCTATGAGTAACGGCCAGCCTGTCGAGCATGAGGACAAGCGGGTGGCGGAAGCGAGAGCAGCCGGCACGGACGACATCGCAGAACTCGAAAGGGCCGAACCACGGCTTGCGCTGAAGGGGAACAGTGATGCTGCCTGAGGGATGGCGATCAAGCACGATCGGTGCGGAAGCGAGGTTCCTGTCGGGAGGTACGCCCAGCAAGGAGAACTTGAGTTTCTGGGGTGGCAAGTTCCCCTGGGTTTCGGCGCGAGACATGAAGACCATGTACTTGCGGTCGACCCTGCTCGGGCTGACGGACGCCGGTCGGGCTGCCTCGGCAGTTGCGCCTGCGAACGCCGTACTCGTGCTGACCCGGGGCATGACTTTGTTGAAAGACCTTCCCGTTGGCTTCATCGAAGAGGAGATGGCGTTCAACCAAGACATCAAGGCCCTGCTGCCGAAGGGCACGTTGGACGCCCGATTCCTGGCGTATCAACTGCTCGCTCGGAAGAACGAGATCCTTGACCTCGTGGACACGGCGGGCCATGGCACCGGTCGCCTTGATACCGAGTTGCTGAAGGACGTTGCCTTCTCCGTGCCGCCAGCCGGTGAGCAGACACGCATTGCCGACGCGCTGTCTACCTGGGACAAGGCAATCTCGAAGGCGGAAGAGCTACTCGCGAACAGACGAGTGCAATGGCAAGGGTTGCTGGCGCGGTGCTTGCACCTTCCAGCCGCCAATCCCGACGCACGCGGTTCGGCCGACAACGGTGGCTTCCCGCTCTCGGTGCAGCCTGGAATCCCCAACTTGCCTCACGCGCCGGCTGGGTGGTGTCAGACACCGCTTGGTCGCCACCTGACGGAAGTGCGCCGGCCCGCACCGCTATGCGCGGATCAAACATATCGTCTTGTGACAGTCAAGCGTTCGCGCGGTGGCGTCGAGTTGCGCGAGACCCTGACTGGCCGCGAGATCAAGACACCGACGCAGTTCTATGTCCGCACCGGCGACTTCCTAATTTCCAAGCGGCAGATCGTGCACGGCGCCTGTGGCATCGTGCCCACCGAGCTGGATGGCGCAGTCGTCTCCAACGAGTACGCGGTGCTGAACAGCGACGGGCAGATCGACCTGCGCTTCCTGCGCTACCTGTCCGAGTCGCGCTACTTCCAGCAGACCTGCTTTCACTCGAGCATCGGCGTGCATGTCGAGAAGATGATCTTCAAGACCGAGCGCTGGCTGAAGTGGCCGTTCAACATTCCGCCGCTGCCCGTCCAGCTGCGCATCGTCGAGGTGCTGGACACCGCAAGGCGGGAAGTGGAACTCATCGCGGCGCAGATCGAGCGGCTCAAGCAAGAGAAGGCCGCGCTGATGGCCGACCTGCTCACCGGCAAGCGCCGCGTCCGTCTTCCCGCCGCCGAGACCACGCCATGACCGCCGCCGCCCCCAACTCGAAGGAGCAGTACGCCGCGCACCTGCCGGCGCTGCACCTGCTGTGCAACCTGGGCTGGAACTTCCTGACCACGGCCCAGGCGCTGGCACTGCGCGGCAGCACGCGCGAGGTCATCCTGCGGTCCCGCCTGGTCGAGGTGCTGCAGACCCGGCGCTACGAGTACAAGGGCCAGTGGTACCCGCTGTCCAGCAGCGGCATCGAGCAGGTGGTGCGTGAACTGTCGGCCGTCAGCCTGGCCGAAGGGCTGCTGCCCGCCAACGAGCGGCTGTACGGCAAGCTGGCGCTGGGCATCACGGTCACCGAGTTCATGCCCGACGGCAAGAAGCACCAGCCAACGATCGCCGTCATTGACTGGGCCGACCCCGCGGCCAATCGCTGGGACGTGACCGAAGAGCTGGAGGTGCTGTCGGCCCAGGGCACGCACCACCGCACGCCTGACGTTGTGGGCTTCGTCAACGGCCTGCCGCTGGTGGTGATCGAGGCCAAGCGGCCCGAGTCCACCCATGCCGGCAAGTCGATGGTGGCCGAAGGCATCAGCCAGCACCTGCGCAACCAGAGGCCCGACGAGATTCCGCAGCTCTTCGGCTATGCCCAACTGCTGATGGCGGTGAGCCAGACCGAAGGCCGCTACGGCACCACCGCCACGGCGGCCAAGTTCTGGGCGCGCTGGCGGGAAGAGGAGTTCGACGCGGCCCACTTGGCCGCGGTGAAGAACGCACCGCTGCCGCCTGAGGTGCGCAGCCGGTTGTTCGAGGGCAAGCCGCCCAGCCTGGTGGCGTACTTCGAGTCGTTGTGGTCCCAACCCATGGAGCCCACCGACCAGGACCGCCTGCTGGCCAGCCTGCTGACGCAGGCACGCCTGCTGGAGTTCCTGCGCAGCTATGTGCTGTTCGACCGCAAGGTGGGCAAGATCGTCGCGCGCTACCAGCAGTTCTTCGGCATCCGCGCCTTGCTCGCCCGCATCCGGCAGGTTCGGCCCGACGGCGGGCGCGAGGGTGGCGTGGTCTGGCACACCACGGGCTCGGGCAAGAGCTTCACGATGGTGTTCCTCACCAAGGCGCTGCTGCTGGTCGATGCGCTGGCCGAGTGCCGCGTGGTGGTAGTGACCGACCGCGTGGACCTGGAAGGGCAGTTGTCGCGCAACTTCATCTCGGGCGGCGCCTTCGGCTCGGCCATCGCGTCGCAAAAGGACGGCGAGAAGAGCCGGGCGATGACGGGGCGCGATCTGGCCAGGCGCATCGGCAGCGGCACCGAACGCATCACCTTCACGCTGGTGCACAAGTTCAACTCGGCGTCCAAGCTGCCGGAATGCCGCAACGACTCGGCCAACCTGATCGTGCTGGTGGACGAAGGGCACCGCAGCCATGGCGGCGAGACGCACGAGCGCATGAAGAAGGCGCTGCCCCGTGCCGCCTACATCGCCTTCACCGGCACGCCGCTGCTGAAGGACGAAAAGACCTCCAACAAGTTCGGCCCCATCGTGCACGCGTACACCATGCAGCGCGCGGTGGAGGACGAGACGGTGGCACCGCTGCTGTACGAAGAGCGAGTACCCGAACTCACGATCAACGAAGAAGCGGTCAACCGCTGGTTCGACAAGATCACCGCCGGCCTGAGCGACGCCCAGCGCGCTGACCTGAAGAAGAAGTTTGCCAAGAAGGGTGCGATCTACGGAGCCGCAGGCCGCATCGAGCTGATCGCCTGGGACATCGCCACCCACTTCAGCGAGAACATCAAGGGTCTCAACTTGGGCCTGAAGGGCCAGGTGGCCACCGACAGCAAGCTCGACGGCATCCGCTACAAGAAGGCGCTGGACGAGACAGGCCTGGTCACCAGCGCCATCGTAATCTCGCCGCCCGACACGCGCGAAGGCAACGCCGAGGTGGACGAGGACACGCTGCCCGAAGTGCAGAAGTGGTGGAAGCAGACCGTGCTGGCGAGCGGCCTGGACGCCGAGACCTATGAGAAGCAGGTCGTCAGCGACTTCGGCACGGACGACGGGCCAGACCTTTTGATCGTGGTGGACAAGCTGCTCACCGGCTTCGATGAGCCGCGCAACACCGTGCTGTACATCGACAAGCCGCTAAAGGGCCACAACCTGATCCAGGCGGTGGCGCGGGTGAACCGCCTGCACGACGACAAACGCTACGGCGTGCTGGTGGACTACCGCGGCATCCTGAAGGAGCTGGACACGGCGAGCCGTGCCTACCAGGACCTGGAGACACGCACCCAGGGCGGCTTCGACGTGGCCGACATCGAGGGCCTGTACCGCAACTTCGGCACCGAGTACAAGCGCCTGCCGGCGCTGCATGACCGCCTGTGGTCGTTCTTCAAGGGGGTGGTCAACAAGCTCGACCGCGAGCAGTTCCGCCAGGTGCTGACGCCGAAGTTCATGACAGCCACCGACGGTGAGGAGTACGACGAGCGCCAAAAGCTGCGCGACGACTTCTACGCGGCCTTGACCGAGTTCGGCCTGTGCCTGCAGACCGCACTCTCAAGCCGCAGCTTCTTCGAGGACAAGAGCTTCTCCGAAGCGCTGATCGCCCGCTACAAGAGTGACCTGCGCTTCTTCAGCGAGCTGCGCCAGACCGCCCGCCGCGACGCGATGGAGACGGTGGACTACAGCAGCTACGAAGAGCAGATCCGCCGGTTGGTCGACAAGCAGGTGATCGGCAAGGAGGTGCGCGAGCCCGACGGCGTGTACCTCGTGCACCAGCTCGGCCGGGCCGAAGACCCCGATCAGTGGTCTGAAGAGAAGACGCGCAACGAAACGGATCTGATCCGCACCCGGCTGCGCAAGACGATCGAGCAGGAGCTGGCTGAGGATCCGTATGCCCAGAAGGTGTTCGGCGAACTGCTGCGCCAAGCCATCGCCGAGGCGGAGGCCATGTTCGACCATCCATTGAAGCAGTACGCGTTGTTCAAGGACTTCGAGGATCAGCTTGCCGCGCGCAAGACGCCGGGCGTGCCTTCAGCGTTGGACGAGAACCCGCACGCCAAGGCCTACTTCGGCGCCATCCGGCTGGTGCTGGGCGATCAAGCCTGCGATGCCATGGACGAGGAAGCACAAGCCAAGTTGATTGAGCACGCGGTCGCCATCGACGTGGTCGTGCGCGATGCAGTGGCCGAGCACTCGCTCAACCCGCAGAACATAGAGGCCGCTATCCGCAAAGGACTGTTGCCGATGCTATTCAGCGCGCTGGGCTTGGAGAGCGCGCGGCAGGTGGTCGAGCAGGTGATCCAGATCACCCGAATCGGGCTGAGCCGGTCATGACGGAGGTAGCCCGCGGGTTGACTGGGGAGCAGCGCATTCGCTATGGCGACGAGATCATCCGCTTCCGCGTGCGCGTTCAGCCTGATCGGCGCTTGCCTCGTGTGGCGATCCACGTGGAGCCGGATGGAAGGGTGCTGGTGGACGCACCCAGCGGCGCCACGCCCGCGAGCGTGCTGGCGGCTGTACGCAAGCGGTCGCTCTGGATCAGTCGGCACGTCGAGGCCGCGCGTGAAAGGCATGACGGCCTGCAGGGGCGCGAGTACGTCAGCGGCGAGTCGCTGCTGTACCTGGGACGGCGCTACCGGCTGAAGGTGGCCGTGCAACCAGTGGCGCCGGTGCATGCAGCGCTCCGCGGCGCTTACCTTGTGGTGACGGCGCCCCAGCGGGCGCCGGAGCCGATCCGAGATGCCCTGGATGCCTGGTACCGGCAACGGGCGAGGGAAGTTCTTGCGCAACGCCTCCAGGCCGTTGCCGCGACCTTGCGATGGGTACGCAGCGTGCCTGAGATGCGGCTGCGAAACATGACGGTGCAGTGGGGCAGCTGCTCCCCGGCCGGACGCATCACGCTGAATCCGATGCTGGTCAAGGCACCCCGTGAATGCATTGACTACGTTGTGCTGCACGAGCTCGTCCATCTCCTGCACCACAACCACAGTCCGGCGTTCTATCGAACCCTGGACCGGCACATGCCTGCATGGCCAGCCTTGAAGAAGAAGCTGGATGGCATGGCGGAAGACGTGTTCCGTACCTGAAAAAAGAAGGGAGTCTCCATGGGTATCGCAGAGTGGTTCTCGGGCTTCTGTACGGGTTTGAGGATCGGACAGGAGCAGCGGGCTTCGGTTGGAGGTCGCACGGGCCGCATAGCGGGGCAGTTGAACCACGACTTTCGGGGTCTCGACTCGAAGACGGCGAATCGCTTCTACGTCGGCTCCTACGGACGCAGCACGGCCATCCCATCGGTGAGTGACGTCGATCTGCTCTACGAGCTGCCCGCGGCGCTCTACGCCAAGTACAACGCCTACGCCAGCAATGGCCAATCGGCGCTGCTGAGCGCTGTGCGTGACTCGCTCCGAAATACATACCCGACCTCGGCGATCGCGGGTGACGGTCAGGTCGTGGTCATCAACTTCAATGACGGGATCCGGTTCGAGGTCCTGCCTGCCTTCCTGAATCAAGGAGGTGGGTACACGTTTGCGGATTCAAACGGCGGCGGGACCTGGCGGACCTGCAAACCAAAGCAGGAAATGGAGGCCTTCTCGAGCCGCAACGTAGACTGCAACGGCAACTTGGTTGAACTTGCACGCATGGTCCGAGCATGGCGCGACTACAACAACGTGCCGATGAGCGGAATGCTGATTGACACTTTGACGTACCAGTTCATCGCGGGCTGGGCCCATCGCGACAAGTCGTACCTGTACTACGACTTCATGACCCGCGACTTCTTCAACTACCTCGCGGGCCAGGACTCATCGAAGACCTATTGGTTGGCGCCGGGCAGCGGTTCATATGTATATCGCCAAGGGCCCTTCGAGTACAAGGCAAGGCAGGCGGAACTCAGGGCGCTTGAGGCGATCGCTCATCAAAACGCGAACCAGGACTGGTCCGCCAAGCAAAAGTACCGGGAGATCTATGGAACCAGTTTCCCCAGCTAACGCGGCCGCGACGACCTCCCTGGAAGGTCAACTGCGCGAGATGTACGGACGCGCTGCGTACACGCACAAGACCCACGAGAAGATGGCCGATGGGTACATCCGAAGGTACCGACGCATCAAGTCGGTGGAGATCTGGCTATCTGCGCTTGCTACGAGCAGCTTGATCCTGGCCGTGTTCGGTGACTCGCGCGAAGGCACGATCGTGGGCGCGGTTCTGTCCGCGATCCTCCTCGGCCTCACCCTCTACTTCCGGGAAGCGATGCTTGGCGAACAGGCGCAGAAGCACACGGTCGTCGGCTCGAAGCTCTGGGGTGTGCGCGAGGCGTTGCTGAGCCTTCTCGTGGACATGCACGATGGACGTGCCATCGAGGAAGTCCGCAGCGAACGGGATCGGCTGAACCAGCTGTTAGAGGAGATCTACAAGGGGGCTCCTCGCACCGACAGCACGGCGTATGAGGCAGCCCAGAAGGCGCTCAAGGCAGACCAAGAACTCTTTTTCTCTGACTCAGAGTTGGATCACATGCTGCCGCAGCGCCTCAGGAGCAAAAGCAAGTAGAGGACTGTGACCAGTCGATCCCCACATTGAACCGCGAGTGGATCCGAAGGAGCTGGATGACATCGCATACCTCGATCCTCGGGTCCTCACAATCGAAGACGACCTTGCCGTCGGCGTCGACTCCCATGCTGCCACGGAACGTACCAAGGAGCGGTTCCACCGCCGCGTTGCCGAAGCAAGGTATGTCAACGTCCGGCTTCGCGGCCGTGCTAGAGTGAGCTTGGACTCGCGGACAGATTTTTTGCCATGCCTCATGGCATGTGAAACCAATGTCCGGGGATATGCTCCTCGGCGTCCCTCGTGGTTGCCCTGCGTTGTCGCTGAGCATCCGTGCGATCGCGTAAGAGTGTCCGTGGGTCCGCTTTCTTTCGCTGCCGTCGCGCATGTCCCAACTCAAACAGCTAAGGGCAGCAACCACGCTCTCTGATGTAGCTCGGCTCCTTGAGATCAAGCCTGGGATGCTGTCTTTCCTGCTGTACAAGAAGCCGAAGGCCGCCTTGTATGCGAAGTTCGACATCCCGAAGCGGCACGGCGGCACGAGAGAGATTTGGGCACCGGACAAGGACCTGAAGCTCGTTCAGCATCGCCTCGCGAACCTGCTGCAAAACTGCGTTGAGGAGATTAATGCCGCGCGTGGTCACGTCGAGGATGGCAAGCGCCATGGCGTCGCGCACGGGTTCAAGCGCAAGCACACGATCATGACCAACGCGCGCGTGCACGTGACGCGCCGTTACGTCTTCAACGTGGACTTGCACGACTTCTTCGGCACGATCAACTTCGGCCGGGTTCGCGGCTTCTTTCTGAAGGACAAGAACTTCGCGCTTCAGGAGAAGGTGGCGACCGTGATCGCACAGATCGCGTGCCATGAGAACAAGCTGCCGCAGGGCAGCCCGTGCTCGCCAGTCATCTCGAACCTGATCGGCCACGTGATGGACATCATGCTGGTCCGACTGGCCTCGGCAACAGGCTGCAGCTATTCGCGCTACGCAGACGACCTGACTTTCAGCTCGAACAAGAGCAAATTCTCATCGCGCGTTGCGACGCAGGACGGAGACGACAAGGACCTATGGCTACCAGGTCAAGGCCTCAAGCGCCTCGTCGCCAAAGCCGGCTTCAGCTTTAACGACAAGAAGACCCGGATGCAATACCGGGACTCCCGGCAAGACGTGACAGGCCTCGTCGTGAACCGGAAGGTCAACGTTCCCGCGGCCTATCGCTACACCGTCCGTGCGATGGTGGACCACGCCCTGAAGAAGGGGGCGTTCGAACGCATCTTCAAGAAGGTGGACGCAGCTGGCGTCGAGACGACTTTCAAGCAGCCCGGGACGAACCGTCAGCTCATCGGCATGTTGTCGTACATCGATCAGGTCGACCTCTTCAACCGCAAGCTCCGCGAAGACAACGGCCTCGAACCGTACGACACTTCGGGGCGAACCGAACTGTTCCGCCGGTTCCTGTACTTCGACTCGTTCCACGCGATCGGATCGCCGGTCATCGTTTGTGAAGGTCCGACCGACAACATCTACCTCCGGCATGCGATCAAGCGACTGGCACCGTCGTATCCCATGCTAGCCACCGGAACGCCGCCAAAGCTAAGCGTACGGCTGTTCAAGTATGGGCAGCGCCGGACAAGCGAGATCACGCAGATCACGGGAGGCGTGGGTGGGCTGTGCCACCTGATGAAGCACTATCACGCGGACTTCATCAACAAGATCAAGGCGCCGGCTCCGAAGCACCCCGTCATCGTTCTTGTCGACAACGACGCGGGCTCGAAGGACATTTACGGCGCGATCTCCGGTATCACCAAGAAGCCGCGTCCGACTGGTACCGAGCAGTTCATCCACGTCGTCGGAAACATGTACGTTGTGCCCACGCCCTTGGGTACCGGTGGCGCCAAGACAGCGATCGAGGACTTCTTCGATGCGAAGACTCTCGCGGAGAAACTCGGCGCGAAGACCTTTTCGCGAGCCCCGAAGATCGACGATACGAAGCACTTCGGTAAGGCCGCGTTTGCGCGCGAGATCGTCGAGAAGAAGGCCGCGTCGATAGACTTCAGCGGTTTCTCTGCCATCTTGGGCGGCGTGGTCGCGGTTATGGCTGACTACGCAAAGCGCCACCCCTCGACGCCATAGGACAGGCAGCCTGAGCGCAGCTGGTCGCCACCTATGGCTGATCGGCCACATTGCCTCGCCATGCGCGTGAGGCAGGGATCCACGACGACTCAAAGTCGCGGCTGGGGCTGCACGCGGCAAGCGCCGGTCCCAGCAGCGCCGAAAGTGTGTCAACGACATCTTCGAGGTCGATCCACTTCAGCCCCGCCTTCGTCACGAAGGCCCGCCATTGTTGGGCCTTGGTCGGGTTCGATGAGAACTCGGCAGTCAGTGCAGCGGGAACGGATGTCGGCAGCGGTGTGTTCCGCCGTGCAAACGTCGCGCTGATGGCGGACACGAGCGTAGCGCCGTCGAGCTCCGAAGTCCTGGCGATGACTGCCAGGTCGAAAAAGTCCTTCATCCGGCTGTTGTTCATGCCCAGCACGACCATCGCGTGCAGCTTCTCGGCGATCACCGTGTAGATGGGGTATGCGCGCAGAAAAGGGGCCGCCAGATCGTCGAGCAGCGTGGGGTAGGTGACGGTCTCTGGCGCGGGCGTGATCGCGTCGCCGAATCCGATGTCCACCTGCACCGGCAAGCGAGCACTGCCGATGGCTGCGGGAATGTTGAGGCGCAGCCCGCCGTAGATGTTGTCTTCACGGATCGGCGCGATACGCATGCCCGAGGTGTCGTATCGAACGCCGTCGTTCGCGTCGATTGCGCAGATCGCGGTGAACGTGCTGCGCAGCGTGTCCGCGTCATCCGCGCCGAAGCCGAGAAGGTCGGCGTCCTTCGTCGGCCGGTGCGGCGTGTCGTACCAGAGTGCAAACAGCAGCGCGCCCTTCAGCACGAAGCTGCCGGCATGCGGGGATACCGACAGCCGGTACAGCAGCCGCTCGATCGCAAAGCGCGAGAGCAGGAGGTTGTAGTTCTCGCCCGTGCTACGCGACCGATTCAGCAGGCGCGCGAGCACTGACGCCGAGCAGTCCGCGCTCATCCGGTCATCGCCTCGAGGTAGGGCCGCATCACGTTGGTCATGCGGTTGACCTTCGCGTAGCGCCACAGGTCATCCATCGTCACCTTGCGCTGCTGCCAGGCCTCGCGCAGGGCTTCGAGTGCCACGTCGAGGCCCACCTTGCTGCGCAGCTTGAAGCAGTCCGTGATCGTCTTGGCGAGGCTGTAGACACGGACCGGCGCGCCGTCGAGCACGACGGTCTCGATGCCTTCCGTGAACGCCGCGCCCGACAGGCGGGTGACGCGCAGGGCGGTCTGAGCGGTCTTCGGGGCGTGGGTGCCGGCCGGCAGCGCGATCCAGACCTCGAAGGGGGCCTGCACGCCGATGCCGTGGATCTCCAGGGCAGAGAGCAGGCACACCACGGCCTTGGGTGCAAGCCGGGTCACTTCGATTGCCGACTGGTGGGCGCTCGGCGATCCTTCAGCGCCGGTATAGAGGCCGCGCCCGACGCGACGGACCTGGCCACGCGCCGCCATGCGGGAGACCGTGCGCGCGGGGATGCCCGCCGCGGACAGCTCGCGCGCCGATACGGCGGGCTGCTTCGCGGCGAGGCGCAGCAGCTTGGCGGCATGGCTTCGGGCAGGCATGCCAGCATGGTAGCAAAGTGCACTACTTACGTGCAAGTAATGCATTCTATGGTCATCCTGCGAGCGCTGTCCTGGAAGCTCGCTCTGCCTGAGTGGGCGCCGTCCGGGGCGACTGGGTGCACGGGAGCGGGAAAGCAGGCATCGGCTCACCGGACCGACGCCACGTCCAGGCCGGGGTGTCACCAGCGGCGTTAGTCTCCGGGCCCGGCGAGGACTCGTCGGCATCAGCAGACCGGATGAACAGCATCGGCGGCGACCCTTCGCAGTCGGTGAGCACGGCGCTCGCGATCCGGTCGCCCCGGCCGAGGTTGTAGTGCAGTCCCTTCACAAAGGAACGGTTCTCGCCGACGAGCCGATCCAGAAGCTGCTTCTCGAATCCGTCCGCGACTGGCAGCCACTGGCGCGTCGCTGGCATCAGGCACAGCTCGTGGATTGCAGGAACGCCGCCACTGCCCACGCCGAAGGTGGCGATCATCACCATGTGGATGTCGTCGCTGGCGCCCCAGAGCGCCAGCTCGGGCTCGAAGCGCTGCCCGAGGCGCCGGTACAGCTGTTCGTCGATCGCGAAGGCCTGGTCGGGCATGTGCTTGACCACCGCCTTGAAGCCGTAGCGCGCGGGCATGATCTCCTTGACCTCGCCCATCAGCAGCATCAGGTTTTGCGGCTTCCCTGGAGTGGCCGCGGCCTGCTGCCACTGCGCCAGTCGCCGCGCGTTAATGGCGTCGCGCTCGTCGACCGAGAACGGCTCCGGGAGGTAGAGGCGAGAGCTGAGGCTGTGACCACGGGTCGATTTGTGCAAGGCCGCTTGCACAAGCTTCCGGCGCACGGTTGCCCAGCTTCGCTTGCCTGCGAATCCCGGATGCCAGCGCGTCAGCTCGGCCTGGTCCCACAGGTAGTGCAACAGGCCTCGCAAAGAGAGCTTGGTGCCAGACGAAGAAACGCTGTCACTCGCGTCACCGGCCGGCGGCATGATCGACCGGCCGGGCATCCTTGCAAGCGGGAAATCCAGCTTCAGCGTGGTCTCTCCGGTGGCCGGGTCTTCGGTGATCGCGCTGCCCAGCACCTGGCCCAGGCCGGAGAACTCGGCCGGCGGTTCGTAGGATGGGCAGTCGGGCGCGTGGTGGCTTCCCGTGTCCGGCAGGCGCTTGACGATGAAGCCATCGCCGAGGCGCGCCACGTACATCTCAACGCCTTCGACCAGGCACATGCAGCGGGGGCGTTGGTGGGCGGCATGGGCGTCGGCGACGGCATCTGCGAACCCTCGCGCCCCGATCTCGAAGCGCCGGCCGCCGAGCTCGTAGACCGCCGCCGGTGCCGTGATGCCCTGGGCCGAAGTCTCCACGGGCGTGGTCTCACCGCGCGGGTGCCGGCGCGGCGCGGTCGCGGGTGCGCTGTATCTCGGGCGTCGGCATGACAACGGGCCGCTGCGACGGAGCCGCCTTGTCGTAGACCTTGACCTTGGGCACCTGGCCGTCGCGGACGCGCTGTGCGAGCTTCTCGGTCGCGGCGGCCATCACGGCGGCGCGCTGCTTCTCGGGCACCTTCTTTGCGACGAGCACCGCCTCGATGGCGGCGAGCACGGCCTTGCGGCCGCCGCCGCCGCGGGCGGATGCCTTCTCGGCTGGCGCTGCCGCTGCACCGCTGCTCGCATCTCGGGCCGGCTCGATGCGATTGACCTGGCGCGCCTCGCGCTCGCTCTTGAGCACTTCCAGGTCACCGGGGTTCGGCTCGTAGCCCAGGGTCTTCACGCCGCGCACCGAGGCCTCGAGCCAGACCATGCGCTTGAAGTCCTCGTTGCCCGAGACGCGCAGCGCCTTCCAGTTGCGCGCCTCGGCCACGTCGACCATCGACCGGGCGACGGATGGGCTGTTGGTATCGGTGGCGAGGCGGAAGGTCGACTCGGTGAAGGCCACCCGTGAGGTGTCGCCGCGGAAGCGGTACTCGGTGCGGCCGATGGTCACGTCGCCCATCGTCACCGGTGCGCGCTTGATGATGTAGCGCTCAATCAGCGCCGCTTCGAGGCGCGCGACGAGCGCAGCGCGTTCGGCCTGGGCGTCGATCTTCGCCACGGCCTTGGCATCGGCCTGGTCCGGCTGCGCTGTGGCCTTGCTGGGGCCGGGTGTTGGGGCGGTGCTCGCCGCCTCAGGCACCTCGTCGCGAGCCGGAACCGGGTCCAACGGGCGCTCGGGCGGCGCCGGCCGCTGCTCACCGCGTTGCCACGCGCCGTCGACCTTCTGGATCGGCGTGCGCTTGCCGTCCTCACTCACGGCGACGAGTCGCGTGCTGCCCAGCTGATCTGCCTTGGCGGCCATCTCGGGGAACGTGTTCGCGCGGTAGGTCACCTCGGCGAAGGGGTCTCGCAGCTCGTAGCGTTCGCCGGGTTCCGGCTCCGGCGTCTGGAACTTTGCGATGGCCACGGGTGCACGGTTGGCGGGTTCGACGGTGCCACCCTGGGCCGGCGCGGACTGGCGGATGGGAGAGTTGTCTGCATCCATGGCTACCTCGCGATGGTGGATTGGAGATGGCTCAGGGCTGGGCGACGGCTGTCGGGCTCAGCGCCACTGGCAGCGCGCGGTAGAGCTCGATCTCGACGCGGCGGTTCAGGCCGCGGCCTCCGGCACTGGCGTTATCGGCCACGTGGTCGCCGGCAGGCTGGTAGGTGGCACGGATACGGGTCGGGTCCACGCCCGCGGCCACCAGGTAGTCGCGCACCGCTGCCGCCCGCTCCCGGGCGATGCGGCTCTCGGCCGGCGCGTCGGTGGTGCCGTCGGTGCGCCCGCGCAGCAGGACCAGCGGCGAGTTCTTCGCGTCTTCAACGAGTGCAGCGGTGACGTCGGGCGGGATGGCAACGCGCGTGCTGCCGAAGTCGAACCGCACGGTGAAGACGCTGTTGGCCTTGACCTGCTGGGCGACCGGTACCTGCATGGCGGCCAGGAGCTGCTGGCGAGCCGCCATGTTGGCCAGCGTGGCTGCTGTGGTCTCCGCGATCCGGCTGGACTCGGTGGCCAGAATGCGCGTGTTCTGCAAGTCGTTCTTGCAGACCTGCAGTTCGACGGCCATCTGGGAGTTCACCGGCCGCTTCTGCGACTCATCGACGGTCGGTGGCTTTGGCGGCGAGCTGCAGGAGGCGAGGACTAGCAGCCAGGGGATCATTGGGGTGGTGTTGCGCATGGCAGGTCTCCCGCGTTCTCAAGGCAAGAGTTGGGTCTCAGGCGGGCTGGGCTCACTGGTCGGTGCCGAGTCGATGTCGGCGTCCAGCGCCGCTACGTCAAGCGTCATCAAAGCCCGGTCGCACTCGTCGAGCAGTACACCGTCTTCGTCGGCGGCTGGCTCGATCGCTCCGCCGATGCCCGGGATGCCTGGCGCACCCTTGTCGAAGAAGCTCAGCAACTCGTCGGCGACCTTGTCCGGCGGGCCTTCGAAGGAATCCGGCAGCAGCGTGTGGTCGTGCGCCAGCGCCTCCAGGTTCAAGGTCTGCCCGGCCGGCAGTTCATCGTCGGCGTAGCGCCAGCGCTCCTGCACGCGGGCCAGGTGCAGGTCCATGTTCATGCGCGGCACCGCCGGTGCCGGCCGCAGGCGCGAGGCGAAGGCCTTGTCGCGGTAGTAGCGGATCTTCTCGCCGAGGATCGGCTTGCAGTTCTCGAAGATCACCACCAGGCGCTCGCTGCCGAGTTCCTTGAACTCCTGTGGCAGCAGCAGCGCGCGGCGCTGCTCGCTCTCGTTGCGGCTGACGGTGCTGTGCCCGTGGCCGCTGAACGACCGGCTGCGCCCGCGCGACGTGGCGCGCTCGGTGAAGTGGCCGAGCATGGCGCTGTACTCGTCGGCGTCGCGCTGCTCGCGCGGCGCGTAGAGGATCTGCAGCCCGTGGTTGGTGGCGAAGGTGCGGGCCTCCTTGTCGCCATACACCGCATCAAGCTGTGACATGGCCTGCACGACGGTCAGCAGGCGCAGGTTGTAGCCAGCCAGGAAGGCGGCGGCGTTGGTGATGACGCCCACGCGGCCCATGGCCGTGAACTCGTCGTTGACCAGCAGGCACTGCACCTTCAGCGTCGGGTCCTGCTCGGGCAGGGCCTGCGTGTTCAGGCTGACCAGCTGCGAGAAGAACAAGTTCAGCAGCGGCCGGGCGTTGGCCAGCCGGTTCGGTGGGATGCGCACGTAGACCGACATGCGGCGCCGGCGCACGTCCTCGAGCCGGAAGTCGTCCGCGCTGGTGGCCGCATCGACCACCGCATCCGCAAAGATCGTCAGCGGCGCGTTGAAGGTGGCGACCACGCTGGACAGCGTGTTCTCCGAGTTCGACAGCAGACGCTGCAGGGCATCGGTGCACTCGTCCGAAAGCGGTTTGCCCTCTTCGCGGCGCTGGGTGATCAGGCCACTGAGGTGATCTTTGAGCGACCGGCCCTTGCCGGAGGACTGGCGCAGCATCTCGCCTATGGTCCGGGGCAGTGAGGGGGTTTCGAGGAGGACGAGTCCGATGCCGAGAAACAGGTTGCGCGCTTGGTCGTTGAAGAAGGCTTCCGACGACGTGCCGCCGCCGTCATTGGGGAAGAAGACCTGGCCGATGGTGAGCAGATCGCCCACGCGGTGCAGCGGGCTGGAGCGCACGGCGGTCAGCGGGTTCCAGCGGTGGCTGCGCGCGTCCTCGTCGAAGGGCGAGAAGGCGTAGACCGCCTGGCCGTGCGCGGCGCGATAGCCCGCCGTGATGTCGTAGTTCTCGCCCTTGATGTCGAGCACCACGACCGAGTCGGGCCAGTTCAGCAGGTTGGGGATCACGACCCCGACGCCCTTGCCGCTGCGGGTCGGCGCAGACAGCATCACCGAGAGCTGGCCAGGCAACGACAGGAACCTGCCGCGGTGGCGGCCGATCAGGATGCCCGGCTGCCCATCGCCGCCCGCGAGCCCCGCACGATCGACCTCGGCCGCGCTGGCGAACCGGGCATCGCCATGCAGCGCGCGCCGAGGCGTCGCAGCGGCGACCAGGCCGGCCGGCAGCAGGATCAGCAGGCCGATTCCCGAGACGCCGATCGCGAGCTGGAGCTTCTTGCGCAGCTGGGCGTCGTCTGCGTACAGGGCCCAGTAGTGGACGATGCTGGCGAACTGCGCCTGCTTCGGGTTCGCCTTATTCAGTACGAGGAACAGCACGCCGGCGACGTAGACCGCGGCACAGGCCAGCGCGATATAGCCGAAGACGGCGAAGGCGCCGGCCGCGACCTTGCGGCCCGTGGGCCAGGCCGAGAACGGCAGGGCTGCGATACTGCTCATGTCGCTGCCGCCTGCTGATCCCAGCGCCCGAGCCGCTGGCGACGGGGCTCGTAGAGGATCTCGGAAATGAAACGCCCGCGCTCGTCGCGATCGAACTGCACGATCACGTCGACCACGACGCTCAGCAGCCACTTGATCTCATCCATGCGCAGGCCGCCGCCGGCGCCGGTCTCGCGGATCATCAGCGACATCTGCTCGAAGGCGAGCGCACAGCTGCCGGCGTGAACGCTGGTGATGCTGCCCGGGTGACCCGAGGCTGCGAGCCGTACGAAGTAGAAGCACTCGTCGCCGCGCACCTCGGCCAGGAAGATGCGGTCGGGCTTCATTCGCAGGCAGGCTTCGAGCAGCGACTTGGCCGTCACTCGGGCCGTGCCCTGGGCGTCCTTGCTGTAGAACAGGTGCACTACGTTCGGGTGGTTCGGCAGCGTCAGCTCGGCCGTGTCCTGGATCGTGATGAGGCGCTCGTGCTTCGGCACTTCCTCGACCAGGCCCTTCATGAAGGTGGTCTTGCCCGAGCCGGTCTTGCCGCTGACGACGATGGTCTGGTGCTTGCGTACAGCAAGGCGCAGGAACTCGGCATAGCGGCCAGCGTCCTTCAGCTCGACCAGTTCGCGCTCGAAGGGCAGCAGTTCTGCGTCCGGGGTGCGCGTCACCGTTGCCGTGCGCTCGAACAGTCCTTCGCGCTCGAAGTCGTCGAGTCGCTTGATCAGGTGCGACGGCTTGCGAACCGTGATCGACACGGTGCCGCGGGGCACGGCCGGCGGAATCACGAACTGGATGCGCTCGCCGCTGGGCAGCGTGGCCGAGAGCAGCGGCCGTTCCTGGTTGACCTGCTGGTCGCAGAAGGTGGCGACGGCGGTCGCCAGCGAAAGGCAGCGCTCCTGCGTCATCTCCGGCGCCGGCACGGTCTGCCAACCGCGCACCGTCTCGACGAGCAGTTCGCCGGGCCGGTTGACGCAGACCTCCAACACGCCGGGCGCGTCGAGTTGCTCGCGCAACGGTCGCAGGAACTCGACCACCGAGGTGGCGTCGCCGCACCAGCCTTCGCCCAGGTCTTCGTGTTCGCAGGCGTGCTGGTTCATGGCGTGCCCTCGCGAGCTGGTGCGCTGGCCGTGGGCTTCAACTCGTACACCGACGAGAAGTCCACGTCGCGGGCGACGTAGATACCGACGATGCCGCCCTGGTTCTGGTAGATCAGCGGCGGGATGTTGATCGTGCTGTCCAGCACCTTCTCGGCCAGCTTGCTGGTGTTGGCCGTGGTCGATGGCAGCACGATGGTGTCGGCTTGCCGGTCGCTGGCCTGGTTCTGGATGACCAGCTTCACCGAGTCGTCGATCAGCGACAGCAGCATGGCTGCCCCGATGCGCTCACCCCAGCGGTTGTCGACGTAGCCGTCGATGCCCGACTCGCCGAGCTGGCCGGTGCCGGGAGAATCGATGTTCACCGTCACGCCCAGCGGCGTGCGGATGCGGGTCCAGAGCACGGGGATGCGGACCGTTCCGGGGCGCACGGACGCGATGCGGTATTCGCCGTCGAGGTGCGAGCCGCGTTCGATCAGCAGCACCCGACCGTCGTCGCTGAAGACGTTGCGCTGCACCTGGCAGCCGACGAGGCCCGACGTGGCGCTGATCACCTTGGTCTTGAGCGCACAGGTGAAGGCCGTGCCCTTGGGCAGCGTCAGGCTGCGGTTGCCGAGCATCGAGGCGGCCACCTTCGGGGTGGAGGATCCCTGAAGCTGGCCCCCGAACAGGCCCCCTCCGGCGGCGGGCGTTCCCACGGGTGGGGTGCCCGCGGCCGGGGGCCCACCGAGGAGTGCCCCCGATGGCATGGTCCCGGTCGCCTGGCCGGTCGCCATCGCGGCGGTCTTGGTCAGGCTCTCCAGCATGCCTTGAAGCTGTCGCTGGTAGGCCTGCAGGTTGCGGGACGTTGCCGCGACCGGATCGTTGGGCTCGGCGGTTTCGGAGGGCGATGCTCCCTCGGTGGAGGGGGCGCCGGCATCCGCCCTCCGGGTGGAGGCCCCGGGCGGTGGGAGGGCACCCGGGCGTGTGGTGACCAGCAGGACGGGGGCATCCTCGGGTGAGACCGCTTTCGGGCCACCCGATGCGGGCGCCCCCGATCCGGTCCGTCGGACGCCGATGGGTTCGGCCAGTTCCTCGGCCGTGGGGGTCAGCGCCGGGATGCGCGGCGCGGTGGCCACGGCGGCGCTCGCGGCTGGTGCCGGGGGCATCTCCAGCCGGCGAGGTTCGGACGTCGCCGCGGTGGGCTTGTCCTTCACCAGCTTGGACTCCGCCTCGTCGGCCTTCTTGCCGCTGGCCGAGACGCGCTGGACCGTGTACGCGGCGACCGCCACCATGGAGCCGATGAGCAGGGCCACGGCCAGCAGCCCCTTCTTCGATATCGAGATGCGCTGCCGGGCCGCGACGTTGGGGATGCCGGGCTCACCGGGCAGCGGCGAGATGGTGTTGCCATCTGCCGCGGCCTCGGCGCCCAGGCTGGGCTCGTGCTCGCGCGGGTCCTGCGTCATGGCGTTGCTCCCTTCCGCGCGCCGGGCTGCGCGTTGCTGCCACCGGCATCGGCCTTGAGCACGCGCTGCACGCCGGGCACCGTGGTGCCGTCGCCGGGTGGCCGCCCGTCCAGGTCGAAGGCCTCATTCCAGAGGCCGACGACGGCCGAGCCGGCGCGCAGCATCAACTTGCGGCTGACGCGATCGACCACCAGCAGGTCGTCTTCCATGCGGGCGTTGACGAGCGTCTCGCTGCCGTCGCCCAGCACATGGAACACGGCCGGCACCTCACGGTTGCCGGGGAAGCGCAGGTAGGTGAAGCGACCGTCGTCGTAGACCAATGTCGGCACGATGTCCTGCGAGCCGGTGCCTTCGGCGATCGAGTACTGGGTGTTCATCACCTGCGGCTTGGCCTGCAGACGCTCCGCAACGATCTGCTGGGGCGGAGGAGGCGGCGGTACCACCGGCAGCGCGACGAGCGGCACGTCCTCGCGCAGGGCGAGGCGTGCCGGAGGCACCGGGCGCGGCGGAGCCTTGACCACGAGCCTGTACACCGGCGGCTTGGGATCCCCGTCGGCCAGGACCACGAAGCGGAAGGTGTGCGTGCGACGGTCGGTGACCACGGCCAAGTTATTCGCGGCGCTGGCCGAGCTCTTTGCCTTGACGAACAGGTTCCGGCCTCCCGGCTGGACTGCGATGCACCACGCGGCATCGGCCTTCGTGCAGTCGCCACCCAGGCCAGCCGCGACTTCGGTGATCGACTCGTCGGGGTCAAGGACGACCAACGTAACGACGCCGCGCTTGACCGGCACGGTGACCACCGCGCGCGGGTCATAGAGCACCTCGCGCAGACGCGGGTCTGCGGTTTCGGGCGCAGCCGTCGCGATGCCGCAGAGTGCTGCGCCAATGAAGGCAGCCAACAAGGCCAGCGGCTTCATGGCTTGGCTCCCGGGCCGGTGGTGTTGATCTCGGGATCGGACCGGTAGGCCGTAACGACGAAGCCGAAGGGGTTCTCGAGCCGATCACGCTCCTTGGCCAGCACCTTGGGTTGGTACTGGAAGACGACGCTGGCCACATGCCGCGTAGTCACCTCGGGGAGGTTGCGGTCCGTCAGGCGTACCACCTTGTCGTAGGTGACCGTCGCCTCGCCCTTGTTGCCGGAGCGCCCGGACGCGGCCAGCCGCACACCGATGACATTGATGCGCCAGTCCTCTGCGGCGCCGATCTTCTTCTGCAGCGCGGCGTCGCCCTCGAACTGGCGGTTGTAGTCGGCGAACACGGCAGGTACCGCCATGCGCGCCACCTGGTCGAAGTCGCGCTGCAGGAACATCCAGCTGTAGCCCTCGCGGGCACGCACGAAGGTGGCGAGGTTGTGTTTGTCGAGCGCCTCCATCGGTGGGATGGTCTCGACGGCCAGGCGTTGCTGGATCGTGGCCTCGCCGGTGACGCGATCGACCACGATAGGGATCTCCACCACGCGGCGCAGCGGGCCCTGGACGAAAACGGCCGCGATGCCGATCAGGCCAAGTGCCAGGCCCGCGATGGCCACCCACCAGGCCCGGCGCTCGGAGCGTTCCAGCATCAGCGCACGGTCGACTTCCCATGCACGGTTTGCGACGATTGCGGTCGTCTCGGCGGCCGCCTTGCCGGTGTCGCGTGAGCGATCAGGCAATGCAGCGGCTCTTCCTGGCGTCAGGACGGCACTCATGAGGGACCTCCGTGGGGCTGCGCCGCGATTCCGGCGCAGCAGTTCAGGGATCGAGGATCAGGGCAGGTAGTCAGCCACCTTGCCCGTGCGCACGAGCATCTGGTACTGCCGCTCCCGCTCACGCGACCGCGCGATGCGCTCCTCGCTGTCGGCCATGCCCTGCAGCATTTGCACCTGGGACATCTCGTGCGCCAGCAGCGCGTTCTCGGCGCCGATGCGAGCCTGGATCTCCTGCACTGCCTTCTGGTCGGACGTGGCGTTGATCTGGCCCATCAGCGACTGGATCTGCGACAGGCGACCGGCCGCCGACTTCATCGCATCCTGCAGCAGGCCCTTTTGCTGGTACGGCTGTGCCAGCGTGGCCTGGCAGCTGGTCCGGGCATCGCCGGTCAGGTCCATGCAGTTGTAGACCATGCCGGCGTCCCGCAGCGCCTTGGCCGTGCCGTTCAGGCCCGAGTACCCCGAGGTGTTGATCGCGTTGAGGTAGGTGTAGGCCTCGGCCGGCACGTAGTTCTTCAGCATCGGGTTGTTGAACACGTTGCCGAGGTTGCGGATGCCGTTGATGCTGTTCAGCTGGTCCTGCAACTGGGTGATCTGCTGCACCTGGTTGCTGATCTCGGTGACATCGTTCAGGACCTGCAGGATGGTCTGGATCAGGTTGGCGATGTCGATGACGGGGATGCCCTGTGCGCGGGCGCTCCCGGCACCGAGGCTTCCGGCAACGAGGACAGCGGCGGCAGCGGCCTTCAGACGAGTCTTCATCTCACGCTCCTTCAACTGGTTGATGACTACGCTCGGCCGCGCAACGCGGCGAGCTTGTAGGCGGCGGTCTTCACCGCGCCGTAGCCCTGTCGGACTACGGTGCCCGCACCGGCGGCCA
The DNA here is from genome assembly GCA_964433315.1 of uncultured Rubrivivax sp. Lineage (GTDB taxonomy): Bacteria > Pseudomonadota > Gammaproteobacteria > Burkholderiales > Burkholderiaceae_C > Aquariibacter. The sequence continues at coordinate 60,521 of CAYSQO010000002.1, read as the reverse complement.
TGGCACCGGCCGCGCGGCCGGTCGCAGCCGCAGCGGCGCCGGTCGCCTGGCCTGCGGCGTAGGGGATGCCTGCACCTGCCCGGACCACTCCACCGGCCGTGCCCGCAGCACCGGCGCTCCTTGCAGAGGATGCAGAGCGCAGGCCCGAGACCATCATGGCGTTCTGGATCATCTGGATGCCCTGCTGAACCGCGGCGCCGCCGGTGAGGGCAGAGGCGAGGCTCGGGGCCTGGAAGCAGATGATGGCCATCAGGATCATCACGATGCAGTACTTGAGGCTCTCGCCGACGACGTTGAAGGTCGGGCCGAGGAAGCCACCCTGATCCTGAATCGCCTGCACCAGGGCGTCGCACATGTAGGCGCTGAGTCCGAGCGCGAAGAATGCGAACCACGTCAGCACCACGGCGTTCAGCACCATCGACAGCCAGCTGTCGAAGAAGCGAGCTGTCGGCCGCCACGCAAGGCACAGGACGAACAGCGGTCCCACCGCGATCACGAAGGTCAGGAAGACCTTGGCGAGCGTGATGACGAAGAGCGCTATGCACAGGAAGATGACGTTCCCGAACGCAGTGACCACCGCCGCGAAGACCAGGTCAAGTCGCATGATCCCGGCCTCCTTCAACAGGTCGAGTACCAACTGGCTCGCCTTGTCGTTGAAAGCGTCGAGGATCGCGTACGGAGTTGCGATCGTCGCGGGATTGGCGACGGTCGGCAGGAAGGTCGTTGCCACGCCAGTCGCGAGCGCATTCGCGGTGTCAGACACGTTGCTGATGTAGAAGCCCGACTGCAGCGCAAAGGCCAGAACGAGGCCAATCTTGAACACCTTCCACATGAAGACCGGCAGGGTCTCGGACACCTCGTTGCGCAGGACTGCCCAGCCGTAGAGCGCAACCCAGAGCGTCATGGCGGTCAATGCGATGGGCGCGATCCCGGTCATCAAGGCCGATACGACGCCAAGCACGTAGGTGTTCAGCACTCCATCGAACTGCGATCCCACCCAAGAGAACATGGCGTCACCTCGATCACTGAATGGCGCTGTAGGGCAGCGCCTTGGTACTCACACACTTGCTGCTGATGTCGGGGAATTGGCACTGCATCCACTGGCCACGTGTCTTGACGATCCACAAGCGCGGCCGCTTCTCCGTCCCAAACGTCGATGGTCGACAAGTCCCCGGGCGTGCGTAGATCTCCGTGCACTCACGGAGGCCGTCCGCGGTCTCGACCATTCGCCAACCACTCGCCGTGCAGGCAGGGTTGTCGGCGGCGCAGGGAGCGCCCAGGGTGGTGGATGGCAGCGGAGGCGTCTCCACCTTCTTGGTCCCATCGGGCATCACCTTGACGGCCTCGTTGCCCTTGACGAACTGGGCGCTTGCTGTGGTGGCGGCGAGTGCCAGCGCGACCAGCGCGAGGAGATGACGAACGGCATTCATGCGGCTCTCCTGGAGGTACGAAACCTGCGATCGTGAACCTCACGAAGGAGAACCGGAAGCCATTGAAACGGATCGTTGCCATGCCGCTCGCGCACGGCATCGAGCAGGGCCACGTTATCGGTGGTGGCCGAGAGCACGGTGATGAAGTCCTCGAGCCCGGCGAGGTCCAGCTCGCAGATCGCGCTGGCGTGGCCTTGCTTCACGAGGAAGCGCCGGCCGCCCTGCGCGCCGAGGCTGCGCACGATGTCGAACTCGGCCTGCGTCAGCCCGAAGCCGTCGACGTATTCCTCGCGCACCGCCTCCGGGTTGGCGAGGAAGATCTTGGTCACGCTCTGTTCGATCATCGTGCGGCCGATGGCGTGGCGCAGCACGTCGGACGGACTCTGGGTGTCGAAGATCCCCAGGCCGTTCTGCTTGCGGATCGTCTTCTGCTTCTGCTTGGCGAAGTCGCTGAAGATCTCGTGGCTCAGCGCCTTCCAGAACTCCGAGATCACGTAGATCAGCCGCTCGCCGTTGACGAGTTCTTCCATCACCTGCAGCAGGTACATCATGACCGGCGTGCGGACTTCGGGGAGGTCGAGGAACTCGGTGGTGTCGAACCCGATGACGTTGGCGGCGTTCAGGTCGAGCAGGCGGTCGTCTGCCTGGTCGAAGACCCAGCCCAGCGCGCCACCCTGGCACCAGCGGCCGAGCCGCTCGAAGAGGCTGTTCTCGCCCGCCTTGGGCAAGTTCTGCCGCACGGTCGAGAAGCGGCGCAGTGGCGCCGGCATCATCGCCACGGCCTTGACCGCATCGGCGATGGCGCGCTCGTCGGCCGGCAGCAGCGGCATGGCCGGCGTGGCGATGCAGGTACGGATCAACTGCTCCCAGAACTGGATGCGCGCCGGTGTCGGCTCGCGCTGCAGCGGGTTGCAGCCGGTGGGCTTGCCGGCTTCAAGGGTGAAGTACCGCCCACCCAGCGCACGGATCGCGATCTCGCAGCCGCGGTCCAGGTCGAACAGCACCAGGCGCGGTGCCGGATCCCACTTGCGCGTCAGCGTCAGCAGGAACATCTCCAGCGTCGTCTTGCCGACGCCGGTCGAGCCGATGATCAGCGTGTTGCCCGGCAGCTTCTTGTCGGCGGAGTCTTCACCTTCCGGGCTGCTGTGCAGGTTCAGGTAGAAGGGCTGGCCCGAGGGCGTGCGCAGCAGGGCCAGCGCCTCGCCCCAGGGGTTGCCGTCGCGTTTGCCGCGGGCGAAGTTGTGGCCGCTGGACAGTGCCGCGAAGGCCCGTGAGCTGAGCTTGGCATCCCGGGGGCGCCATTGCCAGTTGCCTGGCATCTGGGCGAACCAGGCGGCATCGGCCACCAGGTCCACCGGAGACATCTGCAGGCTGGAGGCCTCGCCGACAGCGCCGATCGCCTGCGCCGCACGGCGGCCGGCATCGGCCACGTCCTCGCCGAAGACGACCAGGCTGTAGTGGTACTCGCCCATGCAGAACTGGCCGTCGCCGAGTTCGTTCAGTGCCACGTCCATCTCCGCGACCTGACTCGCCACCACGTCGTCGCTGGCGATCAGCTGGTCGCGCTGCAGCTCCAGCGCGCGCATGGCCTCGCGGCGCGGCAGGATCGAGAAGCTCTGCGTCTCGATGAACTCGCTGGCCTCGTAGAGCAGCGCGTTGAGGATGCCGGGCTCCACGGCGTCGGCGTACTCCTTGATGTCCACCAGGGCCGCATAGCGGCGTTGGTCGCCCTGGCGGAGTTCGAGCTTGTCGCCACCGAAGAACAGGCGCGCGGTCGGCAGCGTCCGGTACAGCGGGCCGGCGGTCATCGGAACCGGTCGCCAGCAACCGTTGACGAGGTAGCCCAGGAACTCGGCCACCTCGGAGTAGGTCCGGCCGCGGCGCTCGCGGGTCCCCAGCAGTTCGGGGCCAAATCCTCGCAGCACCCGGCCGACCAAGGCGGTGCGCTCTTCCATCACGCGCAGGGCCTCGGCCTGGGCTTCCGCGATGGCGGCGCGGGTGCGCTGCGTGGACTGCAGGGCGCGGCTCACTCGGGACACGTTGGGCCGGTAGACCAGCGTCAGGTAGAGCTCGTTGCTCATCATCCGGCGCTCGCCAAGCTTGGCCTGGTAGGCCTGGGACAGGTCCCGTGCGAAACCGGCCTGCGCCGGGTCCTGCAGGCTGTCGGTGACCACACGGTGCAAACGGTGGGTCCACACTGCCCACTGCCCGCCGGCCAGGTTGCGCAGCAGGCTGCACAGAGCTTCGTGCCGCTCGCCGATCTGGTGGTCGTCGGCACACTCGAAGGCCACGCCGTCGATCCGCCAGACGCGCAGATAGTCGCCGCCGCGTGTGATCACGTCGTGCGCGCTCACCAGCGACGAGAACGGAATGAAGCGCGCCAGCGGGTTCTCCGCCTGGGCCTGCGCCCAGTGCCGGGGCCTGAGGCCACTGCGGCCCGGCCGCGTATCTGCGCCGTTGGCCTTAGACATGCCAAGCATCTCGAGCTCCCCGGTAGAGGGTCGGCGCGTAGCTGCGCGCATGCCAGAAGCGGCGGTTGCGGTCGTGCAGACGCAGCTTCATGGCGACGAACATCTGGCGGAAGCGTTGGTCATCCTTGGAGGTGACGAAGCGCATCCACAGCAGCGCCGGAACGAAGGCGACGACCACGCCGAGGGCGATCCACCAGCTCACCAGGGTGCCGCCCCACATGATCAGCAGCATGCCGGTGCCGAACAGCACCACCAGCGGCACGAGCGGGATGCCCAGCTTCATGGCCGGGCGCGTGGCGCCCTTGTAGATGGCTTCGCCTTGCATGGTCGGGCCCCTGTCTTTCGTCAGTCCGTCAGGTGACGATGTAGCTGGCAAAGGCGGCAGCGCCGCCGACCAGGGTGCCGCCGATGAGCACGTTGGCGACATCGGCCAGGCGGGCACCCTGGAAGATCATCTTGAAGCCGGCCCAGATGATCGCGATCGTCACGACCGCGATCGAGATCGTCACCAGGATGGTGTTGACGTTCGTGACCGTGGTGTTGATCTTGTCGAAGCCCTGGGCGAGGGCCGCCTGCGACAGCAGGGCCGGAACGATGGCGGCCAGGGCCGGCGCGGCGCGCCGGATGGATGCGAGGGTGCTCATAGCTGCTCCTTCGGTTGATCGGTGGGGACGGCACGTGCGGCGACGATGACCTTGTGCACGTAGCCGTGGCGGAAGCCCGTGTCGAAGTTGCCGCTGTAGTAGCAGGACAGGGCCTGGCGCAGGGCGACCTGATCGACCGCCTTCGACGCGGATCCGCTCGCGCGGTCGAAGCACTCGGCGAGCACCGTCTGCATGGCGGCCAGGTTGGCGCACGGTTCGAAGGCGGTTTCCACGGTCAGACCGAGGCGCTCGAAGTTGCCGACGTTGATCTGCCCGAGGCCGACGCTGAAGTTCCAGCCGGACGCCTGCAGGGCCTTGGCCGTGGCCAGCGCCTCGGAGCGGTGGCGTGGCTGGCGCACGAGCGCACCACCCACCACGCCGATCGCCCAAGGGTTGAAGGCGCTCTCGACGCTGACCAGGGCCCGCGCCGTGTCGGCGTGCACCTGGGGTGCACAAGCCAGCGCCAGCGCGAGGAAGGCGGACGCATCCATGGCGGACTGCCTCAATAGCCGGACTCGGCGACAGGTGCCGGCGGCGGCAGCGCGGCGAACCACGCGGCGTAGTCGTCGTCGAACTTGGTGTCCCAGGTGCCGAGCTGGGCCTTCGCGGCCGGGGTGAACTCGGTGACCGTGTCGCCGCCCGCGTTCCACCACGTCCGGGTGAAGGGCGCACCGTTGATGTTCACCGTGACGGCGCCGGCATAGTCGCAGGTGTAGATCGGCCCGCTCTCACCGTCGAAGACGCGGGTGTACTGCGGCGGGCAGTAGCCGGGTGCGCTGGCCCAGGTGTTGTTCGCCGAGTTGCCGGCGCCGGCCATCGAGCAGACCGGGAAGGGCTTGCCGCGTGCCAGGTCGCGGTGCAACTGGTTGATCGTCGGCACGCACTCGGGAATCGAGCGCCAGCTCGGGGCAGCAAGGCAGAGCAGGACCTTGCAGCCGTCCACGGCGTGGGCCGGCGTGCTCGCGCCGAAGAGCGCTGCGAACGCCAGCAGGACGGCGAAGAAGTGCGCGAGCATGCCCCGCTTGGCAGCGCGGCAGGGCCGGTCTAGAGTGCTGTTTGCTTCCATGGCGGGTCCTTAGGTAGAGGAGACCGAGGGGCTTCGTGTCAGGGGGCACCACCGCGCCCCGTTCGGAAACTCTAGGTTCCCCACCCACCACTTCACGCGATGACTTCGGGTCAAGAATCATCGGATCGCGCGCGCAAGCCGAACAAGCCGCCCGAGATCGAATCCCTGGCCGGTGCCTTCCATCCGCATGCGATCGAGGTCCAGGACTTCTCGCACTACGCGCTTGTCATCGACGTGCGAACGCCGCAGGAATACGACGAGGATCACATCCCTGGCGCGGTGCAGTTTTCACCGGCCGTGGTCAGCCAGGGGCCTCTGGCAACAGGGCACTCCGACTCTCAAGACCGAGCATTGACGGCCCAGGACAGTGCAGGCGACGCGGAGTTGCCGGCTTCGCTCGCTGCACTTGTTGCGCCGTTGAAGCTGGATCAGGCCATCCTCGTCTACTGTGGACGCGGTGGGCTCGACAGCCTGCCTGTCGCGCGGGCGCTTCGATGGCGCGGCTGGAGCGTCGATGTGCTTCCCGGAGGATGGATCAACTACCGCCGCTGGGTGCAGGCCGGCCTGGAGGTTCTACCCAGGATGGCGACGTTCCGCGTGGTCGCCACGTCGCTGGGTTGCGAAGCCGACCGCGTCTTGAACGCGATGTCCACCGTTGGCCATCAGGTGCTGAACATCGAAGCGCTGATGGTGCGGCGGCGTGGTTCGATCTCGTGCTGTGCAGCGCAGCAACCCTCGCAGGCGTGGTTCGAGAGCCAGTTGCTCCAACGACTACGTTCTGTCGATCCACGGCGACCCGTCTGGATCGGCGATGTCGAGGCTCAAGTCGGTGAACTGCAGTTGCCAGGATCAATGGCCGATGCGATCGGCGCAGCGCCAGCAGCTCCGTTGGAGGCGCCGATCGAAGAGCGCGTCAACCGGTGGATCGAAGACGAACCGGCCTGGGCTTGGCCTTCGGATGCCGTCGATGTGATCGCCTCGTGGAGCCCACCTCCGGAAGGCCGCTTGATCCAGCGCTGGAGGGAGCTGTCCCTGCGTGAGCTGGCTGGCCTGGTCGCCAGCGTGCTGACCGACTACCTCGATCGACGGCAATCCGCACGACTCTCGCTACGGACGGCCAAGTCGAATGGACTCGTGCCCCTGGTGGCCGACTCGCTGAAGCAGGACCAACTGGCTCTGGCGGTGCAGGCGTGGCAACCGATGCCTGAAGTCGTGGCGACTTAGCCAATCAACAGGCCGCACTCGACGGCAAGGCGTGTTGCCAACCGGCGATTGGGCACCCCCAGCTTCATGTTCATGCGCTGGAAGCGGGAGTTGATCGAACTCTTGCTGACGTTCAGTTCAGCCGCGATGCGCTTGCTGCTGTGGCCTTGATGCTCGTGCCGGAGCAACTCCAGGTCGGCCTGCGTGATGCGGGCCTTGACGATCAGCTCGCGCCGGATGCGGGCCAGCCACCAGTCGTGCAACTCGGCGGCGAGCAGGCGGGCCCCGAGGCGGAAGCGGCCGAACCCTTCGCCGTCGAAGAAGCCGGGTTGGGGTGATCCGAGGCAGAGCAGACTGATCCGCGAGTGGCCGGCGCCCGAGTGGGCCGGCACGAGGGCTGCAGATGCAAAGCCATTCTGCTGGGCCAGCGCAATCACTCGCTGGCCCTCGGCGTCGAGCACCGGCAGTGAACTGGCCGGGATCGGCTCCGAATGGTGCGCCGCGTAGGCCAGCCATGGGTCGTGGGCGAAGCAGCCGGCCTCAAGGTATCGCTGGCACCAGCCGGGCTCGCACACCAGCATGAAGCGGCAGGTAGAAAGATCGGCGTTGTCGCGGATGAAGCTGACGAAGACCGCGTGCTCGGCGCCGAGGGCATGGACGCCATCGACGAGCAGCCCGTGAACCGTGGCCTGGTCCATGGCTTCGCCAATGCGTTCGGCGATGGCAGCGACGTGATCGGTGTAGTTCGCAGCCGCCACGATCCGCGCCAGCGCCGGGCCCTCAGGTTTCGCTGGCGTCGCTGCTTCGCCAGAGCTCGTCGGCGTCTCGCTTGAGGCTGATGTGGAGCAGCGGGTGCTCGAAGCGGATGGGGTCGTTGTCACACCACCGCCTGAAGTGCTCCGCGTCCGCGAACTGGACGGACTGCTGCGTTCGCAGCCCTCGTCGTGGGATTTCCTCTCGTTCGACATAGAGACCTCCTGCTACGCGCTGTAGGAAGAACCGGACTTCCCCCCTCCGGCCTTCGGCGCACAGGGTTCGAGCGCCCTTTGACGTTGCCCCGTTTGTCGCCGTCCCCATGGCGTCTCCTGGCACGACACGCCGAGGCAGGCCAGGGCGTGTCGCGCGGTTCACCGGATGCCCCTCGCTTTGATTGGCCCCGGCGCGCGCCGCCTTGCCGTCGCGGTGCGACGGTCATCCAGCAACTGTGGCGCCTTCAATGCCGCAACGGCTGCGGCTGGCGCCTCGTGGAAACGGCGCATACCTGCTCCAAGCGATGAAAGGGAACGACACGATCCGCTCGGACAGGCGGCTTGTGGTGGCCCGCACGGGACGGGCTTCTACACAGGTTGTAGAACACTCCAAGAGATGTCGCGTTGTCCACCTCTGCGCGGAAGTTTTTAGTAAGCGTTGGTACGTGGGACGATGGGCTAACACGCGAATGGAACGCCATCTCTTGCGCGCGAATCGCGGCCTCGGCGGTGATGTCGAGCACTCCCGCGTTCATCGGCCGCCCGATGTGCGAACCGTAGCGCCGCGCGCGCTGTCGCAAGGGCCTTTCGCGGCATAGGCCGGTGCCCTCCCGCCTGCGGCGGTCCCCTCCCAGCTATTCCACGGTGCCCTTGCGCCCGCGCTTGTTCGCGGCGCTGTCGGTTTCGCACGGCGACCGACGAATGCGGGGCAGCAGTCCGCTCAACCCAACGCCGAGGGATCAACAGCCCATCCGGCTCCCTCGGAAAACAGGGCAGGCGGTTTTCAGGTCAGGAAGAGAGACGAGGACTTGATGCAAGGCGATCTTGAAGGCAGCGATGGGGCACAGCGCCGTTTACGGAAAGTTGCCGTGCCGTTCAAAACCTGGGCCTTTCCCTGGCCCGGCGTGCCGCCGTGATGCGTTGTCGAGAGACGGTCGCGCAGTGTCATCAACCTATGGAGTTCATCATCATGGAACACACGAAGGAGTTGCTTTCGGTGCCGCTGGCCAGCCTGGTGCCGTCGCGGTTCAACGTCCGCCGTCACTCGGTGGGACAGATCGAGGAACTGGCGGCGCTGATCGACGCGCAGGGCTTGCTGCACAACCTGGTGGTCACCGAGCAGGAGGTCCGCCGGGGCAAGTCGAGCAAGCTGAAGTTCGCGGTCGCGGCCGGTGAGCGGCGGCGGCGCGCGCTGCTGCTGTTGCAGCAGCGCGGGCGCCTGCCGAAGCAACACGAGGTGCTATGCGAGCTGGTGCCGCCCGAGCGGGCGCTGGAGGTCAGCCTCGCCGAGAACAGCGGGCGCGAGGCCATGCATCCGGCCGACGAGTTCGAGGCGTTCAAGGCGCTGATCGACGAGGGCAAGGGCGTCGAGGACGTGGCGGCGCGGTTCGGCGTGTCGGTCCTGACGGTGCAGCGGCGCTTGAAGCTGTCGGCGCTGTCACCGAAGCTGCTGGCGCTGTACCGCGAGGACGGCATCAACCTGGATCAGCTGATGGCGCTGACGCTGAGCGACGACCACGCGGTACAGGAGCGCACCTGGTTCGACGCGCAGCCCTGGGACAAGACGCCGGCCGCGCTGCGGCGCCGGCTGACGGTCGGCGAGGTCGAGGCGGCAGGCAGCGCGCTGGTGCGCTTCGTCGGCATCGAGGCCTACGAGGCGGCAGGTGGTGTCGTGCGGCGTGACCTGTTCGATGACGAGCAGAGCCGTTTCCTGTCGGATCCGGCGTTGCTGGAGAGGCTGGCGACGGAGAAGCTGGAGGCGCTGGCCGCCACGGTCCGCGAGGAAGGCTGGAAGTGGGTCGAGTCGCGGCTGAGCGTGGATTCGATGGCCCTGCGGCAGTTTGCGCCCTGTGCGCACACCAACCGCAAGCCCACGGCCGCCGAGCAAGAGGAACTCGAAGCGCTGGACCGGCGCGCTGCCGAACTGGAGCAGCAGGCGCAGGCGCTGGACGATGCGCCCGAGTGGTCGCCCGATGAGGCCGAGATGATCGACCTGGAAGAGCAGGACATCGCGGCCCGGCGCAAGGTCATCCACGAGGCACTCAAGATCTGGACGCCGGAGCAGAAGGCCCACGCTGGCGCCATCGTCTCCATTGGCCGCGACGGTGATGTCGAGGTGATGCGCGGACTCGTGCGCGACGAAGATCGGAAGGCCATCGCTGCCGTGGTCCGCTCCAAGGGCGCGACGGACCAGGGCAGCTCCGATGACGCGAGCGACGACGAGCCGCACTCGGCTTCGTCGTCGGCGGCACCGGAGCGCCGGGCACCCGGTTGCAGCGAGGCGCTGACCAAGCGGCTTACCGCGCATCGAACAATGGCCCTGCAGGCGATGCTCGCGCAGAACGCGGCGGTGGCCCTGGCCTCGGTAGTCCATGTCTTCGTGCTGCGCACCTTCGGTGCCGACTATCCGCGCGAGGCTTCGGTGCTGCAGGTGTCGCCGCAGTTGTCGGGGTACGCGCTCGAAGCTGCGGCCGACGACCTCAAGGCCAGCCGGGCTTGGCTGGCGGTTCAGCAGGCGAAGGATGCGTGGCAAGCCCGCCTGCCCGAGCAGCAGGGCGAGTGGTTCGGATGGTTGCTCGGCCTGTCCCAGGTCGAGCTGCTCGACCTGCTCGCGCTGTGCAGCGCGCTGACAGCGAACGCGCTGCCGACCGCAGGTGCGGCAGGCAGCGCAAATGCCATCGCGGCGGCGCTGGGCCTGGACATGGCCGTCTGGTGGGAGCCGACCGCCGAGGGCTACCTGAACCACGTGCCGAAGGCACAGATCATCGAGGCGCTGAAGGAGGTCGGGCCCGAACTGGCGGGTGGTGGTGTCGAGGCGATGAAGAAGGATGCGCTGGTGACGGCAGCGGCATCGCGGCTGGCCGGCACGCGCTGGCTGCCGGAGCCGCTGCGCCGATCGCCGGGCTGAACGCGAAGTTGACCGGTTGGCGCGGGCGGTGTGAACCCGCCCGCGCGATCCGGGTCGGAGGAATCGTGTGGCTGCTGGTCGCTCGCGAACCCCGGCCGGACGCGCCTGACTGGCCCGGCCGGCGCCTGCTCGCGGCCATTGATGCGGTCGCGTGGCCGCTGATGTGGGTGCTGCTGATCCGGCAAGTGCCGGGGCCCGCAGGCCTGGTCGGCCCGTTCGTCACGGCGCTCGCCGTGCTCTTGGGTCTAGGGCGGTTGCACCGCGCGCTGTGGGAGAACCATCGCTACTGGTTCACGACCTGGCGCTGGGGCAAGGTGCTGGGCGCGATGCTGCTTATCGGAGCCGTGCTGAAGCTCTCGATGGCAGCGTAGCCTGAAGGTTCTTCAGCGCGCTGCGCGCGGCGACGACATCAGTGTGACACCGTGGGGCGCCCCGCGCTCCACTGCTCGAGGTCGATGCGACGCCACGCGACGGCGCGCTTGGCGAGGCGAACCGGCGACGGGAACTTGTCCTCGGCCATCAGCCGATAGATCGTTGACCGGCCGAGTCCGGTCATCCGCACGACGGCAGCCATGCGGACGAACACGGCGGACTGCACCTCGGCGGCGGGCGGTTTCGACTCGGTCTGCGTCTGGCTCATCAGGCGGCTCCTGGGCTGCGTCTGAGGAGAACTCTAGGCGCTGCAGGCGGACCCGCGAGCGATGACTTTGGGCCGAAAAGTGTCGGGCTGAAGTGGAGCGACACTGTCGATCACAGAGCGAAGTCATGCCCGAAGTCACCCCGATCAAGCGCAGTCGGCTGTTTGTCCCCGACACCGCGCACCTGGCAGGCCTAGTTGCCGACATCATGTCGGACAGCCGCGAGCGCAGGCGGGCTGCGCAACGCTTCCTCCCCGATTTGCTCGAAATGGGATGGCTGCCGTTGCTCTGCTGGCATCACATCGAGGAGTTGCTTCAGCATCGCGACGAACATGTTGTGGATGCACGGTTGTCCTACGTTTGGAGCCAGCCGCTCATTGCCTGGATACGCCCTGTGGACCCAAGCGCCGGGCCTGGGTCCATCATCGACATTCTGCGGGCCGAGGTTGCGGCTGCGATGCGCAATCCAGGTGCCGATGCCACTGAGGTGTGCGACCTCGCCGGACATGAGCTCATTGCCGTGGGCGCAGGTACTGATGCGATTCCAACGAGCTTCCGCGATTGGCGTTTGCTTCGAAGTGCGCTGACTCAGCAACAACAGAACGCGCGCCGGGTCACGGCGATTGCAAGGTGGCGCGCGACCCAGATCGATGACACGCCGATAAGCGCGTGGATGAACCAGCCGGCCAGGGACCCGGACGCGACTGCTCGGATGCTCGGAAGGTTGCACGAGAGCCTTGCGCACGAGATCGCGACCCGGGGGGATAGGCGCATTCCGGACGCGAGGTCGATGGCGGCCGAGTTCATGCAGCAGATTGACCGCGACGGTCGCGCAGTTGTCGAGGATCGGGTGGCCAAGCCTGCCGTCCAGTTGCTCATCAACGCAGGGTTGGACCCCGAAGACATCGACCCATCTGCAACCTTCGGCGAGACGATGAACCTGCTGACCTTCCAGAAGCGTCTGCGCATCGTGGCAGAAGGGCTCCGCTTGCCCTGGGCTGAGTTGAAGCGCCGAGTCACCAGGCAGCAGCTACCCGTGATGGTCATCGAGGAATCGATGCGGCTCCACGCCCAGGATCAGCCGGAGCGCAAGGGCAGCGAGCTGAACGACACGCACCTGCTTTGCCTCGCGCCGTACGCCGACCAGACATTCGTGGACAAGCGCACCTTGGAAAGCGCCCGCCGGGCTCGGAGCAAGAGTCCGATGTTCGACCGCCTCACGACCGGCGTCGCGCGTGCGAGAGACTGTGCTGAGCTGGCTGCTGTGCTCACTGCTCAATCGCGCACGCCTTGAAGGGGTCGCCCGCAGTGAACCGAGCCCCTTCCGCGCTGTCGCAAATTCCGGTGTTGGGTGGACCGAGGCAGACGACTGGAGCAGCAAGCGATGCGGCGCCACTACAACGGTCGGTCTGAGTTGCGGTGTCGGAAGATCATCGACCTCAAAACTGGCACCAGACTGGCACCAGCCAAACCCAGAAAGCAAAAAAGTCAGCAGGCGCTAACCTGCTGACTCTTGCGTTTCTTGGCTCCCCGACCTGGGCTCGAACCAGGGACCTACGGATTAACAGTCCGGCGCTCTACCGACTGAGCTATCGGGGAAAGAGCCTTGCACTATAGCAGGATTTCAGCGTCTGTCACAAGTCCAGCTGCAGTGATGCGCGGGCGCTACGGGCGGGCAGGGGGTAGAGGTAGACATGGCCGAACTGGTACGGGCCTTCCTGCCAGGCGCGGCGGTTGGCGAGGTTGTCGATGCCGGCACGCCAGATCAGGCGCTGGCCGCTGGCCAGGCGCTGTTCGTAGTTGATGCCGACGTCGGCCCGCGCCCAGCCTGTGATGCGTAGGCTGTCGTCGCCGGGAAGGAGCACCCGGTCGCTGTCGGCGCTGAGCAGGCCGTAGGCGCGCAGGCCGGGGAGGGCGGCGAAGCGGTACTGCAGGTCGGCGCGCAGGCTGCGGGCGGGCACGTTGACGGGGCGGCTGCCGTCGAGACCTGGCTGGGCGCTGCCTTCGCGGCGGGCGTGGATCCAGGTGGCGGCCAGGCCGAGGGTCCAGGCGCCGAGGCGGGTGTCGACGCTGGCTTCGAGGCCCTGGTGCACGGCGCTGCCGTCGCCCTCACGGCTGCAGCTGCCGGGGGTGCTGTCGCGGCAGGCGCCGAGGTCGGCGAAGACGGGGCGGTCGATGCGGAACAGGGCCAGCCCGCCCTGCAGGGCGCTGCTGCCTCCGCGCCAGCCGACCTCAGTCTGGCGGCTTTCGAGCGGGCCGATGGCTTCGCCGCGGCGCTGGTAGCGCGGCCGGTTGGGGGTCACGTCGGATTCGACACCGCGCCCCCAGCTGGCGTAGAGGCTGTGGCCGGGCGCGGGCGTCCAGCTCGCGGCGATCCAGGGGGTGGTGAAGTCGTCCTCGTAGGCCGTCGCGCGGGTGCCGGAGGTGGTGATGCTCTCACGCTCCAGCCGGGTGTGGCGCAGGCCCAGCCAGAGCTGCACGTTGGGCGACAGGCGGATCTGGTCGCGCAGGTAGAGCTCGCGGCTGCGTTCACGACGGTTGGTGTTGTCGTCGGTGAGGGTCGGGTCGGCGGGGACCTGGCTCTGGCCGTCGATGTGGCCGACTCCGACGTAGTTGTAGGCCTGCCGTTCGAAGTCGGCCCGGCTGCGGTTGAACAGCAGCCCGGCGGACAGGCGATGGCTGAAGGGACCGGTCTGCAGGCTGCCGTGCAGGCCCAGGTCCAGCGCGTGCTGGCGGCGGCGTTCGTTCTCGCTGCGGAAGTCGTAGTAGTCGAAGCTGCCGTCGCTGCAGTAGCGGTCGTAGTTGCCTTCTGCGTCGCAGCCGTAGGGGAAGGCGGTGTAGTCGTCGGTCTTCAGGCGCTGGCTGGCGCCGTGGGCGACGAAGCGCCAGCCCCCGGCCAGGGCCTGGGTCCAGCGCAGGCTGCCGGTAAAGGCCTCGAAGTCGACCGGGCGCACCCAGGCCTGGTGGTTCAGGTTGATCGTCGGGTCGATGTCGCGTGCGTCGGGCACGCGGTTGCCGAGCAGGCTGAAGCCGGGCTGGCTGGGCTGGCGCTGGCTGCTCAGCTCGAACTCGGCCTCCAGCAGGCTGCCGGGGGCGACCTTCCAGTCCCCGGCCAGGGCCAGCAGGCGTCGCTGGCCTTCGGCGTTGTCGAGCCGGGGGCGCAGGCGTTCGGCCGCGACGTTCAGGCGCAGACCGAAGGCGCGGTCTTCGCCGAAGCGGCTCGACAGGTCGACCGCCGCCAGCAGGTTGCCGTTGCCCTTGATCTCGACCAGGCCGCTGCGCAGCTCCACATCGGGCCGCTTGACGACCAGGTTGACCAGCCCGCCCGGCGCGCTGACGCCCGCCTGGATGCCGCTGGCGCCCTTGAGCAGCTCCAGGCGCGACTTGTTGTCCAGGGGCAGGGCGGTCTCGCCGCTGATCGGCAGGCCGTCGCGGCGCAGGTTGCTGCGCAGGTCCAGGCTGAAGCCGCGCACGGTCAGGTTGCTCCAGTAGCCGGTGGCGTTGTAGGCGCCCCCGACGCTGGCATCGAGCCGGGCGAAGTCGGCCAGGCTGACGCCGCCGATATCCAGGCGCTGGCCCTCGCCCAGCACGGTGGTCTGCATCGGCAGCTCGCGGGCGGGCGTGCCGGCGAAGCCGCCGATCTCGACCTGGCTTGCATCGGCTCGTCCCTGGACACGGACGGTGCCCAGCGTGGCGGCCTCATCGGCCGACCAGGCGGGCAGGGCGGCGCACAGGGGCCACAGCCCGGCGAGGACGCAGCGCCATTGCGGGGCGCGAGCCGGGGTGGGGGCGGACGGGAGGATCAGGTGGTGAGCCATCGGTGCTTGCGTTGCGATGGCAGGTGGGCGCTGCAGCAACGCGGTCGTGCCGAAAGGCCGACCCCGAGGACTGGACGCTTCCCTGCGCGAGGATTACCTCAATCAGGTTCAAAGGGACTTTCTCAGTCGGCCCGCGCGATGCGCGGCCAACACCCCCAGCGGCACGACCGGCTCCGGGTGGGGCGGTCGCGTGTCCCGATTATGCGACCGTCGCGCAGGGTTCGCCCCGATGGGGGCGGCCGGCGGCTCTCGGCAAGCTCCGCCCGTCCGCTGTCCGCCCGGACGGCGGCCTGCGTCCTGCCCACGAACCGGAGACCTCGATGAGCCAGCCCGACACCTGCTGCACCCTCGTGCCCTACTTCAAGGCCAAGCCCGGCCAGCTGGCAGCCTTCCAGGCCCTGATGCCGCGCTTCACCGACCTGACCCGCAACGAGCCGCGCTGCCTGCACTACGCCTTCAGCGTCGAGGGCGACGCCATCCACTGCCGCGAGGGCTACGCCGATGCGGCGGGCGTGCTGGCCCACCTGGACAACGTCGGCGCGGTGCTGGGCGAGGCCCTCCAGCTGGCCGACATCACCCGCCTGGAAGTGCACGGTCCCGAGGCCGAGCTGGACAAGCTCCGCGGGCCGCTGGCGGCGCTGAACCCGGCCTTCTTCGTGCTGCAGCCCGGCGGCTTCCGGCGCTGAGGCGGGGCCCGCCTGCGCCTGGGCACGCCGCAAGGCACAAGGGCCCCGTGTGGGGCCCTTGTCGTGAAGCGGGCGGCCCGGCGGCCGCAGGCCTCAGAGCACGTCCGAGGCGAAGTCCGCCAGCCGCGAGCGCTCGCCGCGCGCCAGCGTGACATGGCCGCTGTGCGGCCAGCCCTTGAAGCGGTCGACCACGTAGGTCAGGCCCGAGCTGCCCTCGGTCAGGTAGGGCGTGTCGATCTGCGCCAAGTTGCCCAGGCAGACGATCTTGGTGCCCGGTCCGGCGCGCGTGATCAGGGCCTTCATCTGCTTGGGCGTGAGGTTCTGGGCCTCGTCGATCAGCAGGAACTTGTTCATGAAGGTGCGGCCGCGCATGAAGTTCAGGCTCTTGACCTTGATCTTGCTGCGCACCAGGTCGTTGGTGGCCGCGCGGCCCCACTCGCCGGCACCGCTGTCATTGCGGGCCAGGAACTCCAGGTTGTCGTCCAGCGCGCCCATCCACGGGCCCATCTTCTCTTCCTCGGTGCCGGGCAGGAAGCCGATGTCCTCGCCGAGCGGCACGGTCACGCGGGTGACGATGATCTCGCTGTAGCGACGTTCGTCGAGCACCTGGGCCAGCCCCGCGGCCAGCGTCATCAGCGTCTTGCCGGTGCCCGCGGTGCCGGCCAGGGTGATGAAGTCGCAGTCCGGATCCATCAGCAGGTTCAGCGCGAAGTTCTGCTCGCGGTTGCGCGCGGTCACGCCCCAGACCGAGTTCTTCGCGTGCGTGTAGTCCTTCAGCGTGCGCAGCACCGCCGTCTTGCCGGTGATCTCGGTGACCTTGGCGTAGAGCGGTGCGGCTCCCGGGGTCTCCAGGTAGACGAACTGGTTGACCAGCAGGACCGGCACCATCGGTCCGGCGATGCGGTAGTAGGTGGCGCCGCCCTGCTGCCAGCTCTCCATCGTCTTGCCGTGGCGGTCCCAGAAGTCCGCCGGCAGGGCCAGCACGCCGGTGTAGAGCAGGTCGCCGTCTTCGAGCGTCTTGTCGTTGGTGTAGTCCTCGGCGGCCAGGCCCAGCGCGCGCGCCTTGACCCGCATGTTGATGTCCTTGGACACCAGCACAACCTCGCGCGTCGGGTGGGCCTCGACCAGGTGCTGCACGACACCCAGGATCTGGTTGTCGGCCTTGCCCTGGGGCAGGCCCTGAGGCAGCTTGATCTCGAGCAGCTTGGTCTGGAAGAAGAGCTTGCCGCCGGCTTCGCGGTGGCCTGTCTTGGCCAGCGGGATGCCGGCGGCCGAGTCGAAGGCGCCATGGCCCATGGCGGCCACCAGGGCGTCCAGCTCGCGGCTGACCTGGCGCACATTGCGCGAGACCTCGCTCATGCCCTTCTTGTGCCCGTCCAGCTCCTCCAGCGTGATCATCGGCAGGAGGATGTCGTGCTCCTCGAAGCGGAAGAGGCTGGTCGGGTCGTGCATCAGCACATTGGTGTCTAGCACGAAGAGCTTGGCCGGTCCGCCGGCCAGGCGCCGCGGGCGCACCGGCTCGGTCGCCGGGCGCGCCGCGCGGACCGGGGCCGGACGCGACGGGGTCTCGACAGCGGACCCGCCTGCACCCGGCGGCGTCGCCTCGGCCGGCTGCAGCGCGCCGGGCGCCTGCGCCGGCGTCTCCGTCACCGCGACGGGGCTGCTGCGGGGCGCGCGGGCCGGCGCGCGCCGGCTGCGGCGGCCCTGGTCGGCATCGGCCGCGAGCGGCGCCGGATCCAGCAGGGCGGGCGGGGCGCTGGCCTCGTCCACCGTGGCCGTGCCGCGCTTGAGGGCGCGCGGCGCAGCCTGGGCCTCGAAATCACGCGGGCCGAGCAGGGAAGCTTTCTGGGTCGGAGGCTTGGGCAGGGGCATGGTCAGTGCTGAACGCGGAGCCGGAAAAAAGAAAAAGCCGCACAGCAAGCTGTGCGGCTTTGTGGGGATGCGGGGCTTCGTCCCTCTGGCATGCGATCCATTATGCATGCCGGGCGGAGCCCGGCGACCCGCGCTCAGGCGGCTGCGCGCAGGCCCTGGACCGACTGCAGGACTTCGTCGACATGGCCGGCCACCTTGATGCCGCGCCATTCGGCGATCAGCACGCCTTGCGGGTCGATGAGGAAGGTCGAGCGCTCGATGCCCTTGACCTTCTTGCCGTACATGATCTTGTTCTTGACCACGCCGAACATGTGGCAGAGCTTCTCTTCGGTGTCGGCGATCAGCTCGAAGGGCAGTTCGAGGTTCTGCTTGAACTTGTCGTGCGAGGCCAGGTTGTCGCGCGAGACGCCGAAGACGACGGCGCCCGAGGCAAGGAAGTCGGCGTGGCGGTCACGGAACTGCATGGCTTCCGTGGTGCAGCCCGGGGTGTTGTCCTTCGGGTAGAAATAAAGGACGATGGAGCGGCCCCGGAACGCCTGCGGCGTGAAGGTCACGCCGCCGGTGGCCTGCGCATCGAAATCCGGAAGGGGTTTGTTCAGGGCAGGCGTCATGGCAGGTGGGCAGGGCTTGAACAGCCGCGCATTATAGAAGGCGCGGACACGCCTTCCCCGGACGCCCCCTGGGGCGAGGCCGCTCAGCCCCCCAGCAGCAGGGCCGCCACCACCGCACGATCCTCCGACAGCAGCACGTTGTAGGTGCGGCAGGCGGCGGCGGTGTTCATGGTCTCGATGCCGATGCGCCGTTCGATCAGCGGCCGCAGCAGGGCGGGCTTCGGAAAGCGCTGGCGCGTCCCCGTCCCCAGCAGCACCAGTTCCGGCCCGAGTGCGGCGATGCGCTCGAAGTCCTCGACGCGCAGGCTTTCGAAGCCGCCCGGTGCCCAGGACTGCACGAGACCCTGCCAGGGCAGGAGCAGGTTCTCGCGCCAGATCGTCGCGCCGACGCCGATGCGGTCGGCGTGCACGGCGGAGACCACGTTCGGCTGGCTGGGCAGGTCGGCTTGGAACTTCATCGGCGGGTGGCTCGGGCGGGCGGCACCTGCCCGCAAGGGGTCGTGCACCGGACGGGAGCCGGGATGGGCCCCTCGACTAAAATTCTAGCTTTCGCCTCGCGCCCGGGGCCCCGCCGAGGGGCATGCGCCAGGCTGACGCTGACCCCTGCGGAGCCCCTGTGAGCAAATCCATCCAGAAGTCGAGCAAGCTGGCGAATGTCTGTTACGACATCCGCGGACCGGTGCTCGACAAGGCCCGTCAGATGGAAGAGGACGGCCAGAAGATCATCAAGCTGAACATCGGCAACCTGGCCGTCTTCGGCTTCGATGCGCCGGACGAGATCGTGCAGGACATGATCCGCAACCTGCCCTCGGCCGCCGGCTACACCGACAGCAAGGGCCTGTTCGCGCCGCGCCGCGCCGTCGTGCACTACACGCAAGAGAAGGGCATCGCCGGCGTCACGGTCGACGATGTCTACCTCGGCAACGGGGCGTCCGAGCTCATCGCCATGAGCATGAACGCGCTGCTCGACGCCGGCGACGAGGTGCTGGTGCCGGCGCCCGACTACCCGCTGTGGACGGCCTCGGTCTCGCTGTCCGGCGGCACGCCGGTGCACTACCTGTGCGACGAGGGCGCCGAGTGGTACCCCGACCTCGACGACATCCGCCGCAAGATCACGCCGGCCACCCGCGCGATCGTCATCATCAACCCGAACAACCCGACCGGGGCCCTCTACCCCGAGCCGCTGCTGCGCGAGCTGGTCGAGATCGCGCGCCAGCACAAGCTCATCGTCTTCGCCGACGAGATCTACGACAAGACGCTCTACGACGGCAACGTCCACACCAGCATCGCCTCGCTAGCCGATGACGTCTTCTTCGTCACCTTCAACGGCCTGAGCAAGAACTACCGCGCCTGCGGCTACCGCGCCGGCTGGATGGTGGTCTCGGGCAACAAGCGCCAGGCCCGCGACTACATCGAGGGGCTGAACATGCTGGCCTCGATGCGGCTGTGCGCGAACACGCCGGGCCAGCTCGCGGTGCAGACCGCGCTGGGCGGCTACCAGAGCATCAAGGACCTGGTCGCGCCGCAGGGCCGCCTGACGCGCCAGCGCGACATGGCCTACGAGCGCATGTCCGCCATTCCGGGCGTCAGCGTGGTCAAGCCCAAGGCAGCGCTCTACATGTTCCCGCGCCTGGACCCCAAGGTCTACCCGATCCAGGACGACCAGCAGTTCGCCTACGAGCTGCTCGCCGAGGAGAAGGTGCTCATCGTGCAGGGCACTGGCTTCAACTGGCCGCAGCCCGACCACTTCCGCCTCGTCTTCCTGCCCAACACCGACGACCTCGGTGAGGCGCTCGACCGCATCGAGCGCTTCCTGGCCGGCTACCGCCGACGCCACAGCGCCTGAGGCGCGATCCCGCCCTGTCCCTTCCCCGACGCGGTCGGCCACGAGCCGGCCGCGTGTTCCTTGATCCTTTCGCGTCCTGATCCCATGAAAGCTCTCCAGCTCGGCCTGCTCGGCATCGGCACCGTCGGCAGCGGCACCTTCGCCGTCCTGCAACGCAACCAGGCGGAGATCATCCGCCGCGCCGGCCGCGGCATCGTGATCAAGACCGTGGCCGACCTCGACACCGCCCGCGCCAAGTCCGTCGTCGGCGAGGCGGCCGAAGTCGTCGCCGACGCCCGCGCCGTGATCGCGGACCCCGCGATCGACGTCGTCGTCGAGCTCATCGGCGGCTACGGCATCGCCCGCACCCTGGTGCTGGAGGCCATCGCCGCGGGCAAGCATGTGGTCACCGCCAACAAGGCGCTGCTGGCCGTGCACGGCAGCGAGATCTTCGCGGCCGCCCGCGCCAAGGGCGTGATCGTCGCCTTCGAGGCCGCGGTGGCCGGCGGCATCCCCATCATCAAGGCCCTGCGCGAAGGCCTGACCGCCAACCAGATCCAGTGGGTGGCCGGCATCATCAACGGCACGACGAACTTCATCCTGTCCGAGATGCGCGACAAGGGCCTGGACTTCGACGTCGTGCTCAAGGAGGCCCAGCGCCTGGGCTATGCCGAGGCCGATCCGACCTTCGACATCGAGGGCGTCGATGCCGCCCACAAGGCCACGCTGATGAGCGCCATCGCCTTCGGCATCCCGGTGCAGTTCGACCAGGCCCACGTGGAAGGCATCACCCGCCTGGCCGCGGCCGACATCCGCTACGCCGAGCAGCTGGGCTACCGCATCAAGCTGCTGGGCATCGCGCGCCGCCAGCCGGAGGGCATCGAGCTGCGCGTGCACCCGACCCTGGTGCCGGCCAAGCGCCTGATCGCCAATGTCGAGGGCGCGATGAACGCCGTGATGGTGCAGGGCGACGCCGTGGGCACCACGCTCTACTACGGCAAGGGCGCGGGCAGCGAGCCCACCGCCTCGGCCGTGATCGCCGACCTGGTCGACATCGCCCGCCTGGCCGAGGCCGGCGAGCCCGCCCGCGTGCCGGCCCTGGGCTTCCAGCCCGAGGCCCTGGCCCCGGCCGCCACCCTGCCCATCCTGCCCATCGAGCAGGTGCTGACCTCCTTCTACCTGCGCCTGCGCGTGGCCGACGAGGCCGGCGTGCTGGCCCGCCTGACGGGCATCCTGGCCGGGCGCGGCATCTCGCTGGACGCCGTGCTGCAGCGCCCGGGCGACGCGGTGGCCGCTGGCCAGCCCGCCGCCACCGACCTGATCATGCTGACCCACATCACCCGCGAAGGCGCCATGCGCGCCGCGCTGGCCGAGATGCAGGCCCTGCCGAGCGTGCTTGCGCCGATCGTCAGCCTGCGCAAGGAAGATCTCGCCTAAGAAGGGCCGGGGGCCTGCCCCCACCGAACCGACGATGAAGTACATCAGCACCCGCGGCGACCGCACCGAGCGCCGCTTCTGCGAGATCCTGCTGGAAGGCCTGGCGCCGGACGGCGGCCTCTACCTGCCCACGCACTATCCCCAGGTCGATGCCGCCACGCTCACGCGCTGGCGCGGCCTGGGCTATGCCGAGCTGGCCTTCGAGATCCTGTCGCGCTACATCGACGACATCCCGCCGCTCGAGCTGAAGGCCCTGGTCGACAAGACCTACACCGTCGCCGCCTTCGGCGACCCGGCCATCGTGCCGCTCAAGCCCGTCATGCCGGCGCGTGCGGGGCAGGGCGCCGTGCTGCTTGAAGCCCTGTCCAACGGCCCCACGCTGGCCTTCAAGGACATGGCCATGCAGCTGCTGGGCAACCTCTTCGAGTACGAGCTGGCCCGGCGCGGCGAGACGCTCAACATCCTCGGCGCCACCAGCGGCGACACCGGCAGCGCGGCCGAGTACGCCATGCGCGGCAAGCGCGGCATCGCCGTCTTCATGCTCAGCCCGCTGGGCCGCATGAGCCCCTTCCAGCAGGCGCAGATGTTCAGCCTGCAGGACGCCAACATCCACAACCTCGCGGTCGAGGGCGTGTTCGACGACTGCCAGGACATCGTCAAGGCCGTCAGCGCCGACCTGGACTTCAAGCGTCGCCACAAGATCGGCACCGTCAACTCCATCAACTGGGCGCGGCTGCTGGCCCAGGTGGTGTACTACTTCGCCGGCTACTTCCAGGCCACGAAGGGCAATGACGAGCGCGTGAGCTTCACCGTGCCCAGCGGCAACTTCGGCAATGTCTGCGCCGGCCACGTGGCCCGCATGATGGGCCTGCCCATCGAGCGCCTGGTGGTGGCCACCAACGAGAACGACGTGCTCGACGAGTTCTTCCGCACCGGTGCCTACCGGGTGCGCGGCAGCGCCGACACGCACGAGACCTCCAGCCCCTCGATGGACATCTCCAAGGCCAGCAACTTCGAGCGTTTCGTCTTCGACCTGCTCGGCCGCGACGCGGCCCGTACCGCCGAGCTCTTCGGCGCCCGGGTGGGGCAGGGCGGCTTCACGCTGGACGCCGCCACCTTCGCGCAGGTGGCCGGCTACGGCTTTGCCTCGGGCCGCAGCAGCCATGCCGACCGCCTGGCCACCATCCGCCGCGTGGCGGCGGAAAGCGGCCTGATCGTCGACCCGCACACGGCGGACGGCCTCAAGGTGGCCGCCGAGCACCCGGGCCCCGAGACCATGATCGTGCTGGAGACCGCCCTGCCGGCCAAGTTCGCCGCGACCATCGTCGAGGCCCTGGGCCAGGAGCCGCCGCGGCCCGCCGGCCTGGAGGGCATCGAGGCCCTGCCCAAGCGGGTGCAGGCCGTGCCGGCCTCGGTCCAGGTCGTCAAGGACTACGTGGCCGCCCACGCCCCGGCATGAGCAGCGCCCCGCCGGCTGCCGCCGCCATGAAGGCCGTGGGCTTCTGCGGCTACTCCGGCTCGGGCAAGACCACCCTGGTCGAGCAGATGGTCGGCGGCCTGCGCGCGCGGGGCCTGCGTGTCTCGGTGGTCAAGCATGCCCACCACGCCTTCGACATCGACCAGCCCGGCAAGGACTCCTGGCGCCACCGCGAGGCCGGGGCCCATGAGGTGGTCGTCTCGTCCAGCCGCCGCCTGGCCAAGGTGCGCACGCTGGACGGTGCGCGCGAACCCACCGCCCACGAGCTGCTGGCCGAACTGGCCCCCTGCGACTGGGCCCTGGTCGAAGGCTTCAAGCATGCCGACCTGCCCAAGATCGAGGTCTGGCGTGCCAGCACCGGCCGGCCGGTGCAGTACCCGGCCGACCCGCACATCCGCGCCATCGCCACTGACAGCCGGGCCGAGCTGCCGCAGCCCACGGCGCTGCCGCTGCTGGACCTGAACGACCCCGAGGCCGTCATCGACTTCCTGATCGGGCAGGCTGAGCACTTCGCCTACACGCCCCGCGCGCTGCCCCGGCTCGGCTTCTGAGCCTGTGCCGCGCGACGCCGCCCGTCCCGCCCCTGCGCCCGCCCGCATGAACCGACCTGCCCCCAAGCCGCTGATCAGCCTGGACGAGGCCCTGGCCCGCCTGCTGGCCCAGACCCCGCGCCTGGCCGAGACCGAGGCCGTCGACAGCTTCGAGGCCCTGGGCCGCGTGCTGGCCGAGGACCTCGTCGCCCCGCTGGACGTGCCCGGCATGGACAACAGCGCCATGGACGGCTACGCCCTGCGCCGCGCCGACCTGCTCGGCCCCGAAGGCCTGGCCCGCGTGCTGCCGGTGGGCCAGCGCGTGGCGGCCGGCCATCTCTGCAGCCCGCTGGCCGAGGGCACGGCGGCGCGGCTCTTCACCGGCGCCGAGATCCCCCCCGGCGCCGATGCCGTCGTGCCGCAGGAGCAGGCCGAGGCGCTCACCCTGCCCGACGGCCGACCGGCCGTGCGCATCGCCGTGCTGCCCGAGCCCGAGGCCTGGATCCGCCGCCGCGGCGACGACGTGCGCCACGGCGCCACCGTGCTGGCCGCCGGCACCCGGCTCAGCGCCCAGGCCCTGGGCCTGGCCGCCTCGCTGGGCCGCGCGACCGTGCAGGTGCGCCGCCGCCCGCGGGTGGCCCTGTTCTCGACCGGCGACGAACTGGTGATGCCCGGCAGCCTGGCGCCCGATCAGCTGCCGCGTGGCGCGATCTACAACTCCAACCGCCACACCCTGCGCGGCCTGCTGCAGGCCGCGGGGGCCGTCGTCACGGACCTGGGCATCGTGCCCGACCGCCGCGAGGCCACCCGCGAGGCCCTGCGCGCCGCGGCCGCGGCGCACGACCTGATCCTGACCTCCGGCGGCGTGTCGGTGGGCGAGGAAGACCACCTCAAGCCCGCCGTCGAGGCCGAGGGCCGGCTGGACCTGTGGCAGGTGGCCATGAAGCCCGGCAAGCCCCTGGCCTTCGGCGCGGTGCGCCGGCCCGAGGCGCCCGCCAGCGCCAGCGGTGCCGCGGCCGAGGCCCTGTTCATGGGCCTGCCTGGCAACCCGGTGTCGAGCTTCGTGACCTTCCTGCTGGCCGTGCGGCCGGTGCTGCGCGCGCTGGAGGGTGAGCCCGCCCATGCGCCGCGCCCGCTGCAGGTGCCGGCCGCCTTCGACTGGCCGCATCCCGACCGACGCCGCGAGTTCCTGCGCGCCCGGCTGGACGCCGCCGGCCAGGCCCATGTCTACCCCACGCAATCCTCGGCCGTGCTCACCTCGGCCGTCTGGGCCGAGGGCCTGGTCGATGTCGCCGCGGGCCAGGTCATCCGCGCCGGCGATCCGGTGTCCTACCTGCCCTACGCCGCCCTGCTGTGAGCGGCGCCGCCCGGCCCCTTGCCCTTCCGCCTGAGCCTGCCCCGATGAGCACCGTCCACGTCCGCTACTTCGCTGCCCTGCGCGAGGCCCTGGGCCCCGGCGAAACCGTGCCGCGGCCCGAGCCAGCCACCGGCGCCGCCCTGCGCGACGCCCTGATCGCCCGCGGCGGCGCCCATGCCGAGCTGCTGGCCCGCGGCAAGGCCGTGCGCATGGCCGTGGACCAGCAGATGGCCGACGAGGCCACCCTGCTGCGCGAAGGCGCCGAAGTGGCCTTCTTCCCCCCCGTCACCGGCGGCTGAGCCCGACCATGAGCCGCGACACCGTCACCATCCAGACCGCCGACTTCGATCTCGGCGCCGAAGTCGCCCGCCTGCGCGAGGGTGACGGCGGCGTCGGCGCGGTGGCCGCCTTCATCGGCACCGTGCGCGACCGCAGCGACGGCGCCGAGGTCTCGGCCATGGAGCTGGAGCACTACCCCGGCATGACCGAGCGCGCCATCGAGGCCATGATCGTCGAGGCCCGGCGCCGCTTTGCGCTGCGCGGCGTGCGCGTGATCCACCGCGTCGGCGTGCTGGGCCTGGGCGAGCAGATCGTGCTGGTGGCCGTCAGCTCGGCCCACCGCGGCGAGGCCTTCCAGGCCTGCGAGTTCCTGATGGACTACCTCAAGACCCAGGCCCCCTTCTGGAAGAAGGAAACCACGCCCGAGGGCGCGCGCTGGGTCGATGCCCGCGTGGCCGACGACGCAGCCCTGGCGCGCTGGGGCATCGAGGCCCGCAATGCCTGAAGCCGCCGGCCGGGCCAGGCGGCGATGAGCGGCGCGGCCCCCGCCCTGTGGCTGCAGGCCGCCGCCGTGGCCGGCGGGGCGGCCGCGGGCGGCCTGCTGCGCTGGGGCCTGGGCCTGGCGCTGAACCCGCTGTGGGCCGGCTTTCCGCTCGGCACCCTGCTCGTCAACACCGTGGGCGGCCTGCTGATCGGCGGCCTCGGGGCCTGGTTTGCCCAGCAGCCGCAGGAGCTGCTGCGCCTGCTGCTGGTCACCGGCCTGCTGGGCGGGCTGACGACCTTCTCGGCCTTCTCGGCCGAATCCCTGGGCCTGCTGCAGCGCGGCGCCCTGGGCCTGGCCCTGCTGCATGCGGCGGCCCACCTGCTGGGGGCGCTGGCCTGCGCGGCGGCCGGCTGGTCGCTGGTGCAGGGCCTGCTGGCGCGCGCCTGAGGCGGAGGCCGGGGGGTGGGGGCGGGGCCGCAAAGGGGCCGAGACGCCGCCACACCTTGAATCGCGGCCCCGGGGCCCCATCTCTTCCTCAAGCGGTGCCAGGCCACCGCATCCGAAGGATGGACCCACCATGCGCATCGACAAGCTCACCACGGCCTTCCAGCAGGCGCTGCAGGAGGCCAGCAGCCTCGCGGTGACCCGCGAGCATCCCTATCTGGAGCCGGCCCACCTGCTGGCGGCCTTCCTGGCCCAGCCTGACGGCCCGCGCGCCCTGCTGGAGCGGGCCGGCGTGAAGCTGCCGGCCCTGAAGACGGCGGTGGACGCGGCGGTGGAGGCCCTGCCGCAGGTGCAGGGCGGCGGCGGCCCGGTTCAGCCCTCGCGGGACTTCGTGGCCCTGCTGCAGGGCGCCGAGAAGGAGGCCGGCAAGCGCGGCGACGCCTTCATCAGCAGCGAGATGGCCCTGCTGGCCCTGGCCGAAGCCAAGACCGAGCTGGCCGAAACGGCCCGCCGCCACGGCCTGAAGCGTGGGGCCCTGGAGGCGGCGATCGAGGCCGTGCGCGGCGGCCAGAAGGTCGACAGTGCCGAGGCCGAGGGCCAGCGCGAGGCGCTGAAGAAGTACACCCTGGACCTGACCGAGCGTGCCCGCCAGGGCAAGCTGGATCCGGTGATCGGCCGCGACGACGAGATCCGCCGCGCCATCCAGGTGCTGCAGCGGCGCAGCAAGAACAACCCCGTGCTCATCGGCGAGCCCGGCGTGGGCAAGACCGCCATCGTCGAGGGCCTGGCCCAGCGCATCGTCAACGGCGAGGTGCCCGACAGCCTCAAGGGCAAGCGCCTGCTGGTGCTCGACATCGCCCTGCTGCTGGCCGGTGCCAAGTTCCGCGGCGAGTTCGAGGAGCGGCTGAAGAATGTGCTCAAGGAGCTTTCGCAGGACGCTGGCCAGACCCTGGTCTTCATCGACGAGCTGCACACCATGGTCGGCGCTGGCAAGGGCGAGGGCGCGATCGATGCCGGCAACATGCTCAAGCCCGCCCTGGCGCGCGGCGAGCTGCACTGCATCGGCGCGACCACGCTGGACGAGTACCGCAAGTACATCGAGAAGGACGCCGCGCTCGAACGCCGCTTCCAGCGCATCCTCGTCGACGAGCCCAGCGTGGAGGCGACCATCGCCATCCTGCGGGGCCTGCAGGAGAAGTACGAGCTGCACCACGACGTGGAGATCACCGACCCGGCCATCGTCGCCGCGGCCGAGCTGAGCCAGCGCTACATCACCGACCGCTTCCTGCCCGACAAGGCCATCGACCTGATCGACGAGGCCGCGGCCAAGATCCGCATCGAATGCGATTCCAAGCCCGAGGTGATGGACAAGCTCGACCGCCGGCTGATCCAGCTGAAGATCGAGCGCGAGGCCGTCAAGCGGGAGAAGGACGAGGCGTCGCAGAAGCGGCTCGAACTGATCGAGGAGGAGATCGGCAAGCTCGAACGCGAGCTGGCCGATCTCGACGAGATCTGGCGTGCCGAGAAGGCCAGCGCCCAGGGATCCTCCGAGGTGCGCGGCGAGATCGATCGCGTGAAGACGCAGATCGAGGAGCTCAAGCGCAAGGGCGACTTCAACAAGGTCGCCGAGCTGCAGTACGGCCGCCTGCCCGAGCTGGAGAAGACGCTGCGCGACGCGCAGGCCCGCGAGAGCGGCCGGGCCGCAGCCGGCCGCACGCAGCTGCTGCGCACGCAGGTCGGGGCCGAGGAGATCGCCGAGATCGTCGCCCGCGCCACCGGCATCCCCGTGGCCAAGCTGATGCAGGGCGAGCGCGACAAGCTGCTGCAGATGGAGGGCAAGCTGCACGAGCGCGTGGTCGGGCAGGACGAGGCCATCGTCGCGGTGGCCGACGCCATCCGCCGCAGCCGTGCCGGCCTGGGCGACCCGAACCGGCCGACCGGCAGCTTCCTCTTCCTCGGGCCCACGGGCGTCGGCAAGACCGAGCTGTGCAAGGCCCTGGCCGCCTTCCTCTTCGACACGGAGGAGGCCATGGTCCGCATCGACATGAGCGAGTTCATGGAGAAGCACAGCGTCAGCCGCCTGATCGGCGCGCCGCCCGGCTACGTGGGCTACGAGGAGGGCGGCACCCTGACCGAGGCGGTGCGCCGCAAGCCCTATGCGGTGGTGCTGCTCGACGAGGTCGAGAAGGCCCACCCGGATGTCTTCAATGTGCTGCTGCAGGTGCTGGACGACGGCCGCCTGACCGACGGCCAGGGCCGCACCGTGGACTTCAAGAACACGGTGATCGTGATGACGAGCAACCTCGGATCGCATCTCATCATGCAGATGCAGGGGCAGGACCCGGAGCTGATCCGCGAGGCGGTCTGGGGCGAGGTCAAGGCGCACTTCCGGCCCGAGTTCCTCAACCGCATCGACGAGACCGTGGTCTTCCACGCGCTCGACGCGCAGCACATCGAGGGCATCGCCGCGATCCAGCTCAAGGCCCTGCAGGGCCGGCTCGCGCGGCTGGAGCTGAGCCTGGACGTCAGTCCGGCCGCGCTGGCCGAGCTGGCCAAGGTCGGCTTCGACCCGGTCTTCGGCGCGCGGCCGCTGAAGCGGGCGATCCAGCAGCGCATCGAGAACCCGCTGTCCCGGCTGCTGCTGGAAGGCCGCTTCCCGCCCAAGAGCGTGATTCCGGTCGAGGTCGACCCCATCCTTCATCCGGGTGAATTCCGCTTCGAGCGGCGCACGCACTGAGCCCGGTCGGGCATCCCGGGCCGCAGGGGGGCCCGGGATGGGCGCCGCCTAGAATTTCGCGATGAATGACAAGCAGGTGACGGGGGCCGCAGCAGCCCAGCCGGTGGTGATCGTGGGGGCCGGTCTGGCCGGTCTGACGACGGCCTTGCAGCTGGCCGGGCTGCGGCCGGTGATCGTGCTGGCCAAGCGCAGCCTGGGCGAAGGCGCGACGGCCTGGGCCCAGGGCGGCATCGTCGGCGTGCTCGGCCAGGACGACAGCGTCGACAGCCATGTGCAGGACACGCTGGAGGCCGGTGCCGGCCTGGTCGACAAGGACAGCGCCCGCTTCGTTGCCGAGCGCAGCGCCGATGCGGTGGCCTGGCTGGTCGAGCACGGCGTGCCCTTCTCGCCCGACCCCGACGGCCCGCTGGGCCTGCACCTGACGCGCGAGGGCGGCCATGCCGTGCGCCGCATCGCCCATGCGGCCGATGCGACCGGCCGCGCCATCCACGAGGCCCTGCTGGCCCGCGCCCGCGCGCATCCGAACATCACGCTGCGCGAACGCTGGATGGCGGTTGACCTCATCACCACCCGGCATGTCGCCGCGCGCCTGCCGCGCACGGGCGAGGCGGCCGCGCCGCGCTGCTTCGGGGTCTATGCGCTCGACATCGACCGCAAGCGCGTCGAGGCCGTGGCGGCCAGCGCGGTCATCCTGGCCACTGGCGGCCTCGGCAAGGTCTACCGCTACACCAGCAACCCCGACACCGCCACCGGCGATGGCGTGGCCATGGCCTGGCGGGCCGGCTGCCGCGTGGCGAACATGGAGTTCGTGCAGTTCCACCCGACCTGCCTCTATCACCCGCAGGAGCGCAGCTTCCTGATCACCGAGGCCCTGCGGGGCGAGGGCGCCGTCCTGCGCCTGCCCGGCGTGCCCGGCGAGGATGGCCAGGCCATGCGCTTCATGCCGGCGCACGACCCGCGGGCCGAGCTGGCACCGCGCGACATCGTCGCCCGGGCCATCGACTTCGAGATGAAGAAGCACGGCCTCGACCACGTCTGGCTCGACGCCACCGGCCTGGGCGAGGCGCGGCTGAAGAGCCATTTCCCGACCATCCACGCCCGCTGCCTGGCCCTGGGCATCGACATCGCGCGCCAGCCCATCCCCGTGGTGCCCGCGGCCCACTACAGCTGCGGCGGCGTGGTCAGCGACCTGCATGGCCGCACCGACCTGCCCGGCCTCTACGCCGTCGGCGAGACCGGCTGCACCGGCCTGCACGGCGCCAACCGCCTGGCCAGCAACTCCCTGCTGGAATGCGTGGTGCTGGGCCGCAGCTGCGCCGAGCACCTGCTGGCCCAGCCGCGCGGGCCCGAGCCCGCCCTGCCGGCCTGGGACGAGAGCCAGGTCGAGAACGCCGACGAGCAGGTCGTCATCAGCCACAACTGGGACGAGCTGCGCCTGCTGATGTGGAACTACGTCGGCATCGTCCGCACGACCAAGCGCCTGGAGCGCGCCCTGCACCGCATCAAGCTGCTGCGTGGCGAGATCGACGACTACTACGGCAGCTTCCGCGTCACCCGCGACCTGCTGGAGCTGCGCAACCTCGTCGACGCGGCCGAGCTGATCGTGCGCTCCGCGCTCAGCCGCCACGAAAGCCGCGGATTGCACTACAGCCGCGACTACCCCGGCAGCCTGCCGGTCAGCTTCCCGACCGTGCTGGTGCGCAAGCGCCGGCGGCGCGAGCAGGAGGACTGAGCAGTCCCTCGGCGCACAGCGTGCGCCGGCCTGCCCGCCAAGCTCAGTTGTAGAGCTTGAGCGAGGAGGACGCCGCCCCGCCGCCCAGCAGTCCGCCCAGTACCGGGCCCGAAGCGACCGGAAAGGCCGGCAGGTTCGGGAAGACCGTCGCCATCGAGGCGCTCGGTACGCCCATCCAGCGGGCGATCTCGGCGAGCAGATGCTCGGTCGGGGTGCTCGGCAGCATGATGCCGCGCGACTCGACCATGTCCGGTCCATTCAGCCGCAGATCGGGCGTCTTGCCATGCAGTCCGCCGCGCACCGGGCCGATCAGCAGGGCGTGGCCGCCCCAGCCATGGTCGGTGCCGCTGTTGTTCGGCACCAGGCTGCGGCCGAACTCGGAATAAATCAGCATCGACACATCGTTCTGGATGCCCAGGGCCTGGGCCGAGGCCCAGAAGGAGCCGATGCCGGCATCGAGTTCGGCGAGGTTGCGCTCCAGGATCTCGTCCTGATTGGAGTGGGTGTCGTAGCCGCCCTGCACCGAGAAATGCACCGAGCGTTCCCGTCCGCTGCTGGCGTCGGACTTGAACAGGCGGGCCACCGTCTGCAGCTCGGGCAGGCCGGTGTAGGGGGTGCTGTCGGACACGGTCGACAGCACGCTCTGCACAACTTCGGTGTTGGCAGCCGAGCGCATCTGGGCAAGAGCGAACTCTTCGGCAAGCGGGTGGCCACCGCTGCTGCTGCGGTTCATCACGGCTTCCATCAGCCGCACGACATCCGGGATCACGTAGTTCGCATGCCGCTGGGTCACGCCCGTGGGGCCCAGGCCCAGCGCGCGAACGCCTGGCGCCACGAAGCCTGGCTGAGGACCGGCCATGCTGGTGATCTGCGAGAAAGAGCCACCGCGCAGATTGGAGGGCAGGGCGGCCACCATGCGGCCGATCCAGCCGGAGTTACCGGCGGTGTCGGTGGCGTCACCGATCTGCCAAGTGCGGTTCTGGTCGCTGTGGCTGCTCAGGGCCAGCGGCAGGGGAACCGAGCGGCTCTCGTACTGAGCCCGCGTGGTCGGCACGGCCAGCGGGCCGGTGTTCAGCACGGCCGCCACGCGGCCCTGGCGATACAGCGCGGCCAGCTGGCTCATGGCGGGGTGCCATTGCCAGTCGGCATTCAGGGCCAGCGCGGGCAGATCGGGCGCAGCCATGCTGCCGCGCGCAGCCACGTAGGCCGTGCGGTTGCTGCCGCGGCGGGGGGCGATCAGGGCATGCGCATCCAGGCCGCCCCCGAGGTAGACGATCAGCAGTTGGCGA
Organism: uncultured Rubrivivax sp.; assembly: GCA_964433315.1. Lineage (GTDB taxonomy): Bacteria > Pseudomonadota > Gammaproteobacteria > Burkholderiales > Burkholderiaceae_C > Aquariibacter. The sequence goes on along the minus strand of CAYSQO010000002.1, from coordinate 28,615 downwards.
CTCATGACAGCACGATGTTCTGCGGGTGGACGAGGATGGCCCAGAGCATCGCGGCCAGCACGGCGCGCTGGAAGTTGTCCTGGTTGCGGGGGTAGTTGCGCAGGCTGCCGAGCAGGGCGCTGCGATCGCCGGTGGGCAGCAGGCGTCCGCTCAGGCGCTGGCTCAGCTCGTCGAGCAGTCCCGCATCGTTCGAGGCAGACGCCAGCTGATCGGCCAGATAGGGCGTCAGCACCGCATTGCGTGCCAGCAGGCCCAGGCCGTTGAAGACGGTTGTGGCGCCGTCCTCGTCGTAGTTCTCCAGCTCGGCGCCGACCAGGCCGCGAGCCTTCAGCTCGGGCGTCGCGTAGTCGGGCTTGTTGAAGTTGAAGACCGTCGGTGCAGTGAAGGGCCGCTGCGAGCCGAGCGTTTTGTGCAACCAGGGGTTGATCGGTCGCTGGGTGCCCAGGCTGTCGAAGCTGCCGAGGCGGCGCACGGCGCCCATGGTGTAGACGTAGCGCGGCACCAGCATGCCGAAGTTGGGCGTGCCGGGCGTGAGCAGGTCGGGGTCGAGGAAGATCGCGCGCAGCACGGCCTTCATGTCGCCGCGCACCCCGCTGCCGTTGTTGACGAAGGCACGGCTGACGCGGCTGACGTAGCCCGGCGAGGGGTTCGAGCAGGTGAGGCGCCGGATCAGGTTGAGCGCGACGAAGGGCGGGCAGCTGGGATGCTGGAAGAGCGCGTCGAGCGTGGCCCGGATGGCGTTGGCGCCCGGGGTGCCGGCGGCGATGTTCACGCGGCCGCCCAGTGCGCGCACGGCCTCGGGCGAGTGCTGGCTGGCATCGATGGCCATGCGCCGGCTCCAGGTCTCGGCGGTGAAAGCGCCGGGGCTGGCATCGCCGAAGCGGGTGGCACGGCCGCCGTTGCGCAGGTTTCCGCTTGCATAGAGCCCGGTGAACACCCGGGCCAGCTGCACGATGTCGCTCTGCTGGTAGGTGGGGATGGGCTGGCCCTTGCCGTCGAGCTTGCGGCTGCCGTCCTCATTGAGCTCCCACAGGCCGATGGTGAAGAGCTGCATCAGCTCGCGGGCGTAGTTCTCGTCGGGCTGGCGACCGGTGGCGGCATCGGCCTTGCGGCTGTTGAGGTAGGTCAGGTAGAAGCCCATGTCCAGGCTGTACGTGACGTCCTCGATCAGCGTGCGGAAGTTGCCGAAGGCATTGCGGTTGAGCAGGTCCCAGAACGAGGCATAGGCCTGGGTCACCACGGCGCGGTCGGTGCCGACCTCGGAGATGACGAAGAGGTTGGACAGGGCGTAGGTGACGCGCTGGCGCAGCGGGTCGCCCGCATACACGCACTTCCAGTCGATCGCTTGTACGCGGGTGTCCAGATGCGGCGACTGGTTCGGATCCTCGAAACCCGGGGGGCCCTTCAGCCGGATCCAGTCGGCGACGGAGCGGCTCTGGGGGAGTGTCATCTGGGTGTCGAGCCAGGCGCCGTAGCCGCGGGTGGCGACGTCGAGGATCTCGCTGTCCAGGGGGGCGAAGGTGGTGAAGCGCAGCCAGCGGGCGGCGTCGTCGACCGGGAGGGTCGTGGCCGCGGCCAGTGCCTGGGCCAAGGGAGTGCGTGGAAATCCGGCGGCCAGGGCGGCGGTGCTGGCACAGACCAAGGCACTCTGGCGGAGAAAGCGGCGTCGTGCGCTGCGAACCACGGAGACGACCATGAGGGCTTCAGGTTCAGGGGGAGGAGAAAGGCCTCACGGCCTGCGGCCGGGTACGCCCATGCTGGTGAAGCACGAGACATGCCCTGTTGTTACGTTCTACAGGGATCTTCTGGAGATCCCGTGTCAAACAGAACAAACCCTAATTGGTGGTCGAGTCGCCACCTGCAGGTCCTGGCCAAGAAGTGCGCCCAGGGTGGACCGGTTCGCGTATTCCGGGTTGGAATCGCGCAGCTTGATGTCACCTTGCGGCATCCCTCATCAAGCGACGGCATTAAACACGAAGAGCGGGTCGTTCCGACTCCCTTCGCTCGTCCGTCAAGAATCATTCAGAAACACTTACCCCTCTATCAAGGGGGGGGCTTGCGAAGATGCAGACGCGCAAGCCGTCGAGCCGGACTCAGTCCGAGTCCAGCACCCGCATCGAGTAGTCGACGGCCTCGATGTCCTTGGTCAGCGTGCCCAGGGAGATGCGATCCACGCCGGTCTCGGCGATGCCGCGCAGCTGGGCCAGGGTGACCCCGCCCGAGACCTCCAGCACCGCGCGGCCGGCGTTGAGCGCGACCGCCTTGCGCATCTTGTCCAGGCTGAAGTTGTCCAGCAGCACGCTGGTGGCGCCGGCGTCCAGGGCCTGGATGAGCTCGGCGATGGACTCCACCTCGATCTGGATGCTGATGTTCGGCGCCTCGCCGGCCTTCAGGGCCTGGGCGGCCGCCAGGGCCTGGGCCACGCCGCCGGCGGCAGCGATGTGGTTTTCCTTGATCAGCACGCCGTCGTAGAGGGCCAGGCGCTGGTTCTTGCCGCCGCCCGTGCGCACGGCGTACTTCTGCGCCAGGCGCAGGCCGGGCAGGGTCTTGCGGGTGTCGAGCACGGCACAGCCGCGCGGGTTGGGCGAGGCGTCGGCCAGCGCGTCGACATGGCGCTTGGTGACGGTGGCCACGCCCGAGAGCATCTGCAGGAAGTTCAGCGCCGGCCGCTCGGCGGCCAGCAGGGCGCGCGCCTCGGCGTGCACGGTGCAGACGGTCTGGTTGCGCTGCAGCGCCTCGCCGTCGGCGGCACGCCATTCGACATGGGCCTGCGGGTCCAGGGCGAGGAAGCAGCCGTCGAACCAGTCGCGGCCGCAGAGCACGGCGTCCTCGCGGACGATCACGCGGGCCACCACGCGGCGGCCGACCGGCACGAGGCGGCCGGTCCAGTCGGCCTGGCCGATGTCCTCCGCCAGGGCCTCGCGGATGTTGCGGGCACGGGCCTCGGCCAGGGTCTCGTTGCGTTCGATGTTCAGCATGGGGGGGCAATCAGGCGGCGCCGAGTCCGGTGACGAGTTGGGGGGTGGCGCGGCTGGCCGCGGGGGCCAGCACCTGCGGATGCGCGGCGACGAAGGCGAGCATGCGGTCGATGCAGCCCAGGGCCTGGCCGCGCAGCGGCTCGGGCACCTGGACCTCGCCCGTCTCGCGCTCCAGGCAGTCGACCAGGGCCTGCAGGCCGTTCATGGCCATCCAGGGACAGTGCGCGCAGCTCTTGCAAGTGGCGCCGTTCCCGGCGGTCGGCGCCTCCATCAGCACGGCCTGCGGCGCCAGCTGGCGCATGCGGTGCAGCAGGCCGTTGTCGGTGGCGACGATGAAGCGGCCGGCCGGGTCGTCGGTCACGGCCTTGAGCAATTGGGAGGTCGAACCCACCACGTCCGCCAGCGCCACCACGGCCGAGGGCGATTCCGGGTGCACCAGCACCTTGGCGTCCGGGTGCTCGGCCTTGAGCAGCTCCAGCTCCAGGCCCTTGAACTCGTCGTGGACGATGCACTCGCCCTGCCAGAGCAGCATGTCGGCGCCGGTGGTCTGCTGGATGTAGCGGCCCAGGTGGCGGTCGGGCGCCCACAGGATCTTTTGGCCCTGGGCCTTGAGGTGCTCGACGATGCCCAGGGCGCAGGAGCTGGTCACCATCCAGTCGGCGCGGGCCTTCACCGCGGCGCTGGTGTTGGCGTAGACGACCACGGTGCGGTCGGGGTGGGCGTCGCAGAAGGCGGCGAAATCCTCCGGCGGGCAGGCCAGGTCCAGCGAGCAGGTGGCCTCCAGCTCGGGCATGCGCACCGTCTTGTGCGGCGAGAGGATCTTGGCGCTCTCGCCCATGAAGCGCACCCCGGCCACGACCAGCTCCTGCGCGGGGTGGTCACGCCCGAAACGGGCCATCTCCAGCGAGTCGGCGACGATGCCGCCGGTGGCCAGGGCCAGATCCTGCAGCTCGGGCTCGACGTAGTAGTGCGCGACCAGCACCGCGCCGCGCGCGGCCAGCAGGGCCTGGGCGCGGGCGGTCAGGGCGGCCCGCGCGGCCGGGTCCAGGGCCTCGGGCACGCGGGCCCAGGCATGGGCGGTGGAGGCCTGGCCCAGGGCGTCCTGCCGCGTGAAGTCGAAGCGGATCGGGGTGCTCATCGGATGGCGCTTTGCGTCGGGCGGGGGCGGGATCGTAGCAAGCCCCCGGGGGTTTCCCCGCATCGGCGCGGCGGGGCCGGGCCGGCGGGACGGTTCAGGCGGCCGCGAAGACCCGGCTCGGCGGCGCGCCCAGGCTGCGCCGCACCATCGCGCTGAAGGCGCTGGGGCTGGCATAGCCCAGGGCGGCGGCGATCTCGCCCATGGGCCGGCCGTGGGCGGCCAGGGTCAGGGCGCGGGCCAGCAGCACCTGCTGGCGCCACTGCCCGAAGCTGGTGCCCAGCTCCTGGCGGAACAGCCGCGCGACGGTGCGCTCGCTGGCGCCGATGTCGCGCACCCAGCCGGCCAGGGTGGCGTGGCGCTGCGGGGCGTCGAGCACGGCTTCGCAGAGCGCACGCAGGCGCTTGTCCTCCGGCAGGGCGATGCCCAGGGGCAGCGGCGCGGCCCCGGCCAGCTCGGCGCGCAGCAGGGGGGCGATCAGCGCCTCACGCAGGGCCTGGGCGGCGCCGGGCGGCGGGCCGCCGTCGGGCCGCGGGTCGAGGGCCAGGATCAGGGCGCGCAGCAGGTCCGAGACCTCCAGCACCCGGCAGTGCCGCCAGGGCGCGTCGGCCGCGGCGGGCTCCTCCGGCGCCTCGGCCTGGGCCGCGGCCGGGCCGCAGCGACCGGGGGCCTGATGCAGGTAGAGCGTGCGCAGCTCGGCCGTCTCGACCACGGTCACCGTGTGCTCCACGCCCGGCGGGATCCAGACCGCCCGCGACGGCGGGACCAGGTAGGTGCCGCGCTCGGCCGTGATCCGCATCACCCCGGTGGCCGACCAGGCCAGCTGCGCCCAGGGATGGTGGTGCGGCTCCACCCGCGTGTCGGCGGCCAGCACGCTGAACTTGGCGCGCAAGGGGCGGGCGGGGGTCGGGGTGTAGAGCTGGGGGGCCTGGCGGCCGCGCAGCGGGCCCTCGCTGCTCAGGGGTGGCATTGGCGTGATCTCGACAAAGGATGTCTTTCTATCGTAAGCGCGACGGGCCCGCCCTGCCTACGATGACGCCATGGCTCTTCTCCGCATCCCGCACGACCCCGCCCTGCGCGCCGACTTGCGCACCACCGGCCTGGTGGGCCTGGCCCATGGCAGCTCGCACTTCTTCCATCTGCTGCTGCCGCCGATGTTCCCGGTCTTCATCCGCGAGTTCGGCCTGAGCTACACCGAGCTGGGCCTGCTGGTCACGCTGTTCTTCGTGGTCTCGGGCCTGGGCCAGGCCCTGTCGGGCTTCCTGGTCGACCGGGTCGGCGCGCGGCCGGTGCTGTTCTCGGCCTTCCTCAGCTTCATCGCCGCGGCCCTGGTGGCCGCCAGCGCGCAGGGGCCGGGGGCGCTGGCCGTGGCGGCGCTGCTGGCCGGGCTGGGCAATGCGCCCTTCCACCCGGCGGACTTCACCATCCTCAACCAGCGCATCGCGCCGCAGCGCCTGGGCCACGCCTACTCGGCCCACGGCATCTGCGGCAACCTGGGCTGGGCGCTGTCGCCGGTCTTCCTGGTCGGGCTGACGGGCCTGCTCGACTCCTGGCGGCTGGCCTACCTGGCGGCGGCCCTGTTCGCGGGCGCGGTGCTGGCCCTGCTGTTCAGCCAGCGCGGCGCCCTGGACGACCACCACCACGCGCGCCGCCTGGCCAGCGCGGCGCAGCGGCCGCAGGCCGGTGCGCCGGTCGAGCATCCCATGGCCTTCCTGCGCCTGCCCTCGGTCTGGCTGTGCTTCTCCTTCTTCTTCTGGAGCACGGCGGCAATGGCCGCCATCCAAGGCTTCGCGAGCCCGGCGCTGCAGCAGATGCACGGCCTGCCGCTGTCGCTGACGGCCTTCGTGGTGACCGGCTTCATGCTGTGCGGCGCCGCCGGCATGGTGGCCGGGGGCTTCCTGGTGGCGCGGGGCGCGGCGCTGGAACGCATCATCGCCCTGGCCATCGGCGCCGGGGCCATGGTGATGGTGGCCGTCGGCCTGGGCCTGATCCCGGGGCCGGCGGCGGTGGCGGCGGTCGCGCTCTCGGGGGTGGCCATCGGCCTGGCCGGGCCTTCGCGCGACATGCTGATCAAGCGGGCCGCGCCGCCCGGCGCCACCGGGCGGGTCTACGGCACGGTGTATTCGGGCCTGGACATTGGCTTTGCGCTCGGCGCGCCGGTCTTCGGCCGCATCCTCGATGCCGGCTGGCCGGGCGGGGTCTTCCTGGCCGCGGCCCTGGCGCTGGCCGCGGGCATCGTGTCGGCCGGCCTGGTGGGGCGGGCCGGCCAGCCCGCCCTGCAGCCGGCGGCGGGGCTCAGCCGCTGAGCCTGCGGCCTCAGCCCTCGTGGTGCTGGTGCACCAGTTCGCGCACCCGGGGGTAGATCTGCTGCTGCCAGCGGCGGCCGCTGAACACGCCGTAGTGGCCCACGCCGGTCTGGATGTGGTGGGTCTTGAGGTGCGCGCGCAGGCTGCTGCACAGGTCATGGGCGGCCACGGTCTGGCCCAGGGCGCAGATGTCGTCGCGCTCGCCCTCCACGGTGAACAGGGCGGTGCGGCGGATCGCGGCCGTCTTCACCGCGCGGCCGTCGACCTGCATCACGCCGCGCGCGAGGTCCCAGGTCTGGAAGACGCGCTCGACGGTCTCCAGGTAGAACTCGGCCGGCAGGTCATTGACCGCGAAGTACTCCTCGTAGAAGGACCGCGTGGTCTCGGCCTTCTCGGTCTCGCCCGCCACCAGCGCCTCGTACAGGCCCTGGAAGGCCTGGCTGTGGCGCTCGGGGTTCATGCTCATGAAGGCGGTGAGCTGCAGGAAGCCCGGGTAGACCCGCCGGAAGCCGCCCGGGAAGCGCGGCGGCACGCGGCAGATCAGGTTCTTCTCGAACCATTCCATGGGCTTGCTGATCGCGAGCTTGTTGACTTCGGTCGGGTTGATGCGCGTGTCGACCGGGCCGGCCATCAGCGTCATCGTGCGCGGCTGCGCCGGGTCCTCGTCCTCGGCCATCAGCGCCACCGCGGCCAGCACCGGCACGCAGGGCTGGCAGACCGCCATCACGTGGCTGCCCGGGCCCATGACGCGCAGGAAGCGGATCAGGTGCTTGACGTAGTCGTCGAAGCCGAAGGCGCCTTCGGACAGGCGCACCTCACGGGCGTTGTGCCAGTCGGTCACCCAGACTTCGTGGTCCTGCAGCAGGGTGCGCAGCGTGTCGCGCAGCAGGGTCGCGAAGTGGCCCGACAGCGGCGCCGCCACCAGCATGCGCGGCTGGCCCTGCGGCGCATCCGGCTTGCGAAAGCGCAGCAGGGTGGCGAAGGGCGTGCGGTCCATCACCTCTTCCTCGACCGTCCAGGCCTCCGGGCCGATGTGGCCCAGGGCGAAGGGCGGCCGCTCGTGCGTCAGGCGCAGCTGGGAGAAGACGTCGGCGGCCGCCGCCAGGCGGCGCAGGCTGCCGGGTTCGCTGAGGCCGAGGAAGCGCCAGGCGCCGGCAAAGCCCCGGGCCGCTTCCTGCCAGGGCGCCATGAGGTCGCATTGGGACTGATAGGCCTGGTAGAGCATGCGCTGGGCTCCGGATCGGTCAGGACGGGGTCGAAGGTGACGGCGGGGTAACAGGCAAGTTGCAGGCCACCGCGCCCGGCGGGGCCTGCACCGCGTGGTGGCACAGCGCTTGCGGGACGCCCGGCAGCCCGCCCCCGATCGGGGCGCCGGCCGACCTTCCCCCCTTCTGCCCGACACCGCAGGACCCGCCGCCATGGTTACCCGCCGCCGCCCCGTCGCCGATCCGCTGCCCGAAGCCGCGCCCTCGCCCCGCCCCAAGCGGGTCGGGCGGCGTGCGCCCGCGGCGGCTCCGGCCCTGCCGGCCGTCGTCGCGGCGCCGGCCGCGGCGCTGGGTGCGGCCTCCATGACGCTGAGCAGCAAGAACTACTCGTCCTGGTCCCTGCGCGGCTGGCTGCTGGCGCGCTTCGCGGGCCTGGCCTTCGAGGAGGAGATGCTGTCGACCGACAACGCCAATGTGCGCGCCGAGATCCTGCTGCTCGCGCCGTCCATGCTGGTGCCCTGCCTGCACCACGGCAGCGGGCCCGCCGAGGTGCGGGTGTGGGACACGCTGGCCATCGGCGAGTACCTGCACGAGCTCTTCCCCGAGGCCGGCCTGCTGCCCACCTCGCGCGCCGCCCGCGCCCACTGCCGCGCGATCTGCGGCGAGATGCATTCCGGCTTCAGCGCCCTGCGCTCGGCCCTGCCGATGAACCTCAAGGCGCGCTTCCCGGGCTTCAAGGTCTGGTCGCGCGCGCAGGCCGACATCGACCGCATCGTCCAGATCTGGACCGAGTGCTTCGACGCCTACGGCGGGCCCTGGCTCTTCGGCGAGCACCGCACCATGGCCGACGCCATGTACGCGCCCGTCGTCACCCGGCTGCAGACCTACGACGTGCGCCTGTCCGACCGCCGCCTGATCGAGTACTGCCAGCGCGTGCTGGCCATGCCCGAGATGCAGGAGTGGATCGCCGCGGCCAAGCTCGAGCCCGAGGACATCGACGAGCTCGAAGCCGAGTTCTGAGCACCGCCGCACCGGCGGCAGCCGAAACGACAAGGCGCCCCGCGGGGCGCCTTGTTCATGCCGGCCCGGGGACTCGGGCCGCGCTCACTTCCAGGGCGTCGACGGCGGCACCTCGGCCGCGGGCTCGACATCGATGGTCTTGAAGTCCGCCGGGCTCACGATCTCCAGGTATTCCATGTCCGGCGAGTAGTCGAAGAGGAAGTGCCGGATGCCCGGGCGCTGGTGCACGCAGTCGCCGGCCGAGACCAGGGTCTCCTTGTCCTCGTACATGAAGCGGGCCCAGCCCTTGATCATGATGACGATCTGGAACTCGGCCTCGTGGCGGTGCCAGCCGGTGCCGCCCTCCGGCGGGTTCTTGGCCTTGACCAGGTGGGCGATGACCTTGCCGTGGGTGGCGTCGGCGATGCCGAGGTCGCGGTAGGCGAAGAAGTCGCGCAGACCGCCCTCGCCACGCCAGGGCGTGTCGTCGGGCTTCACGTGCGAGAAGAGGGTGGTGGTGGTGCGATCGAGCATGGATCCTCCTCGTCGGAGCGGTGGCTGAGGTGCCGGGCTCAATGCAACAAGTGTTCCGCGCCGCCGCGGGGCGCCCGCGCACAGACCCTGGGCCGGCCTGCCCTGCGCTGGCGAGCGGGGCACCGGGGCCGAGCGGCCCGCCCGCTCTGCGACCGCCGGGCGTGCGCGCGGGGCGTCCCAGGCCGGTGCGGGGCGCGCCGGCCCGGCCCCCGGCAGGGGGCGTGCTAGGCTTTTCCCAACCGTGAACCCACCGCCGCACGCCCCGCGGCCAGGAGCCCTCCATGACGACCGACTTTGCGACCTGCGACCTCTGCGACCTCCACAAGAACGACGGCAGCGGCGCCTTCCGCGTGCTGCCCCCGGTCTTCCGCGACTTCGGCGCCCACAAGCGCTTCGCCGGCCCGGTGTTCACCGTCAAGTGCTTCGAGGACAACACCCTGGTGAAGGCGGCGGTCGACAGCCCGGGCGAGGGCCGCGTGCTGGTGGTGGACGGTGGCGCGTCGCTGCGCCGCGCGCTGGTGGGCGGCAACCTCGGCGCCGCCGCGGCCCGCAACGGCTGGGCTGGCGTGGTGGTGGACGGCTGCGTGCGCGACGTGGCCGAGCTGGCCGTCTGCGCCACCGGCATCCGCGCCCTGGGCTCGATGCCCCTGCCGACCGAGAAGCGCAACGAGGGCCAGCGCGAGATCGCCGTGCAGATCCAGGGCGTCTGGGTGCGCCCGGGCGACTGGCTCTACGCCGACGAGGACGGCATCGTCGTCAGCGCGACGAAGCTGGTCTGAGCCGGCGCGGGGCAGGGCGCCCGTGAGCCGCGGGGCTGCTGCGCCCAGGGTCTCGCAGAGCTCGACCCCTTCGCCCCGTCCCGGGCGCCGCAGGGCGCCCGTGAGCCGCGGGGCTGCTGCGCCCAGGGCCTCGCGGAGCTCGGCCCCTTCGCCCCGTCCCGGGCGCCGCAGGGCGCCCGTGAGCCGCGGGGCTGCTGCGCCCAGGGCCTCGCGGAGCTCGGCCCCTTCGCCCCGTCCCGGGCGCCGCAGGGCGCCCGTGAGCCGCGGGGCTGCTGCGCCCAGGGCCTCGCGGAGCTCGGCCCCTTCGCCCCGTCCCGGGCGCCGCAGGGCGCCCGTGAGCCGCGGGGCTCAGCCCTGCAGCAGGGGGCCGGGGGTGAAGTAGGCGCCGCCGGCCACGTGGTGCAGGGTGCGCAGGGCGTCGTGGCCCTCGAAGTGCCAGCGGCCGTTGGAGAACACCCGCGGATCGGCCCAGGCGGCCTCGACCTCGGCGAGGAAGAGGTCGTGCGCCTGCTCGATCGTCGGCTGCGGCAGGCGGCGGCAGGCCAGCCAGGCCACGCAGCCCGCCACCAGCGGCTGCCCGCCGGACTCGGCCGGGGCCGAGTCGCCGGCCAGGTAGCGCAGGCCGAAGGCAGCTTCCTTGTCCAGGCTGCGGCCGCTGGCGCCGCCGACCGCGTCGACCAGGCTGCGCTGCGCCGCGCAGGGCAGGCTCAGCACGAAGCGGCCCGAGGCCTCGACCAGGCCGCGCGTGAACACGGCCTTGTCGATCACCACCGCCACCTTGGGCGGGTCGAAGTCCAGCGGCATGTTCCAGGCCGCGGCCATGGTGTTGCGGCGGCCGCCGTGCGCGGCGCTCAGCAGCACGGTGGGGCCGTGGTTCAGCAGGCGGTAGGCCTTGGCCAGGGGCACGGCCAGCGGCCGGGGCGGCAGGGTGTCGCTCATCGCAGCCTCCGCCCGCTTCAGCGCGGGCCGGCGCCGAACAGCGCCAGCAGGGTGTCCAGGCGCTCGACCTCCAGCGCCACGTCGGCCTGGGCGCGCACCGCCGGCTTGGCCCGGTAGGCCACCGACAGGCCGGCCACCGACATCATCGGCAGGTCGTTGGCGCCATCGCCCACGGCGATCGCCTGTGCGCCCGTGCCGCCGAGCGCGGCCACGGTCTCCAGCACGGTGCGGCGCTTTTCCTCGCCGTCGACGATGTCGCCCCAGGCCTGGTCGACCAGGCGGCCGGTCAGGGCCGGTTCGGCGTCGGTGCGGCCGGTCTGCGCCGGGTCGGTGGACAGCTCCAGCACATTGCTGCGGGTGGCGTCCAGGCCCAGGGCGTCGCGCACCCGGTCGCTGAAGTAGGTGAAGCCGCCGGAGACCAGCAGGGTCTTCAGCCCGGCCGCCTGGCAGGCGCGCACCAGCTCGAGCGCGCCGTCGTGGAGGCGCAGCCGCTCCTCGGCCACCTGGCGCAGCGCGCTCAGCGGCACGCCGCGCAGCAGGGCCACGCGCTGGCGCAGGCTGGCCTTGTAGTCGGCGATCTCGCCGCGCATGGCGGCTTCAGTGATGGCGGCCACCTCGGCCTTGCGGCCGGCGGCGTCGGCGATCTCGTCCACGCACTCGATGCTGATCAGCGTCGAGTCCATGTCGAAGGCGATGAGCTTGAAGTCTTCGAGGCGCAGCGGCAGGGCCAGGCCGCGGGCCAGCAGACGGCTGGCGTCGAGCCCGGCGGGCAGGGGGTAGGCGGTGGAAGTCGACATCGCAAATGAGAAAAGGCCGGCGGCCCCTGGGGCCGCCGGCCTGCTGCCGACGCGGCCGGGGCCGGGTCGGCATGGTAGCGAAGGCGTGCGCGGCCCCGGCCGCGGGGCCGGGCGGCGCCTCAGCTGAAGGTGTCGGACATCAGCGTCTTGAACCAGGTGTCCATGCGCTTGAAGTTCTTGTTGCTGATGTTGGCCGCCTCGGTCGCGGTGGCGCCGGCGGTCACGCCGTTGTTCGCCGCCACCTTCATCGTGCGGGTGCCCGCGTCGTACTGGTAGACCGCGGTCAGCCAGGAGGCGGTGTCGGCCGTGATCGGCGAGTAGCAGGCCGAGTTCAGCACCGGCGCCGGGTCGGGGCTGCCGCCCGAGAGCAGGCGCAGCACCGCGTCGGCGCAGGTCTTGCCTTCCTGGTTGGCCACGTGGCCGGCCTTGGGCAGGCCGGTCTGCGCGGCGTCGCCGATCACGTGCACGCCGGCCACCGCCGTCGATTCGTAGCTCAGCAGGTCGACCACGGCCCAGCGGCGGTCGGCGCTGTTGATCAGGCCGGCCTGCTGCAGCCATTCGCCGCTGCGGCTGCCGCGGGCGCGCTGCGGCGGGATGGGGTTGACGGCCTGGGCCATCACGCTGCGCGGCGTGCCGACGGCATCGGTCCAGTTGACCTGGCCGGTGTAGGCGTTGATCTGCAGGTTCTGCACGCCCGGCTGGTAGTCGACGATGCCGCCGTGGATCACGTTGAAGGCGTGGGTGAAGTTCTCGCGCTCGGCGGTGATGGCCAGGTTCTCGTCGAGCACCAGCACCTTCACGTTGCCGCTGCGCCGCTTCTTCAGGAAGTCGGCCACCACGCAGGCGCGCTCGTACGGGCCGGGGGGGCAGCGGTAGGGCGCCTTGGGGATGGTCATCACGAAGACGCCACCGGCGGGCACCGCCGCCACTTTCTGGCGCAGCAGCTCGGTCTGCGGGCCGGCGGCCCAGGCGTGCGGCGTGCGCAGGGTGTAGTCCTCGGCCGTGAGGCCGTAGGCGGGATCGAAGTCGATGCCGGGGGCGACGATCAGGCGGTCGTAGCCCAGGGTGCTGCCGTCGGACAGGCGCAGCACGCGCTGGACGGGTTCCAGGGCCTCGACCGCGGCCTGGCGGATCACGACGCCGTGCTGCTTCTTCAGGCCGTTGCGGCTGTAGCTCAGCGAGCTGAGCTTGCGGCTGCCGTTGAGCACCAGATTGCTCATGATGTGCGAGGTGTAGCTCGCGGTCGGATCGACCAGGGTCACCTGCACGCCGCTGCCACCCCAGTAGCGCAGGTACTTGGCGGCGGTGGCGCCGGCCATGCCGCCACCGACGACGACCACGCGACCCGCCGGCGCCACCGCGGCGCGGGCACCGCCCGGGCGCGGCAGCAGGCTGATGCCCGCACCGACGGCCAGGGCCTGCAGCAGGGTGCGGCGCGAGAGCAGGGACGGCGCCAGGCCCGGGAAGTTTTCGGGGGTGCTCATGCTCATTTCGCCTTCAGGTTCTGGAGGATCAGCGCGATCTGCGCGTCGGTGTAGCCCTGGGCGTGGGCGGCCATGATGTCCTGGCGTGCCGGCTTGCGGGCCAGGTTGCGGTATTCGCGGATCTCCTCGGCCTCGCCGCCGCGGATCTTGTCGAAGCCGCCGGTGCCGCCGGTGCCGTGGCACTGGAAGCAGTTGGAGGCCAGCAGGCGGCCCGGGCTGTCGATCGCGCGAGGATCAATCGCCACGGCCGACGACTTCGGTGTCTTCTTCGACGAACTGCCGGCCTGCGCCGCCATCGGGGCCAGGGCGGCCAGGCTGAGGGTCAGGCTGGCCAGGGCCAGCCCACGGGCCCGGCGCAGGACCCGAAGGCCGGCCGGAAACATCAGTTCATGCGAATTCATGGAGGCGGATCGTCCGCCGCCTTCCTGAAGGTCGACTGAAGCGACCCGGGCCGCCGCCGGCTCAGGCCGTGCCGGATGTCACGGTCGGCTGGCCCAGGGCCTTGAGCACCTCGCGCACGGTTTGGGCGCGGTCCTTGGGATCGGCCTGGGCCCGGTCGATGCGCAGCTTCTCGTTGCCGGCCAGCTTCACGTGGCGCTGGCGCTGGACGAGGTCGATGATGCGCAGGGGCTCGATCGGTGGGTTGGGGCGGAAGTGGATGTTCATCACCGCCGGGCCGGCGTCGATCTTCATCACGCCGTAGGGCCGGGCCTGCACGCGCAGGCGGTGCACGTCGAACAGGGTCTGGGCCTGCGGCGGCAGCTTGCCGAAGCGGTCGACGATCTCCTCGAGCAGCTGGTCGAGCTGCTCCAGCCGCTCCGCCGAGGCCAGGCGCTTGTAGAGCGAGAGCCGCAGCTGCACGTCGCCGCAGTAGGCGTCGGGCAGCAGGGCCGGGGCGTGCAGGTTGACCTCGGTGGCCAGGTTGACCGGGTTGAGCAGGTCGGGCTCGCGGCCGGCCTTGAGGTCGCGCACCGCCTGGCTCAGCATGTCGTTGTAGAGCTGGAAGCCGACTTCCATCATGTTGCCGCTCTGGTGCTCGCCCAGCACCTCGCCCGCGCCGCGGATCTCCAGGTCGTGCATGGCCAGGTAGAAGCCGCTGCCCAGCTCCTCCATGTCCTGGATGGCCTGCAGGCGCTGGGCGGCCTGCTTGGTCAGGCCCTCCACATCGGGCACCAGCAGGTAGGCGTAGGCCTGGTGGTGGCTGCGTCCCACGCGGCCGCGCAGCTGGTGCAGCTGGGCCAGGCCGAACTTGTCGGCGCGGCTCATGACGATGGTGTTGGCGCTGGGCACGTCGATGCCGGTCTCGATGATGGTCGAGCACAGCAGCAGGTTGTGGCGGCCCTGCACGAACTCGCGCATCACCCGCTCCAGCTCGCGCTCGGGCATCTGGCCGTGGGCCACGGCGATGCGCGCCTCGGGCAGCAGCTCCTGCAGCTTCTGGCGGCGGTTCTCGATGGTCTCGACCTCGTTGTGCAGGAAGTAGACCTGGCCGCCGCGCTTGAGCTCGCGCAGCACCGCCTCGCGGATCACGCTGCTGCCCTCGGTGCGCACGAAGGTCTTGATCGCCAGGCGGCGCTGCGGCGCGGTGGCGATGACGCTCAGCTCGCGCAGGCCCTCCAGCGCCATGCCCAGGGTGCGCGGGATGGGCGTGGCGGTCAGCGTCAGCACATCGACCTCGGCGCGCATGGCCTTCATGGCCTCCTTGTGGCGCACGCCGAAGCGGTGTTCCTCGTCGATGATCAGCAGGCCCAGGCGCTTGAACTTCGTCTCCTGGCTCAGCAGCTTGTGCGTGCCCACGACGATGTCGATGGTGCCGTCGGCCAGGCCTGCCATCGCGGCCTTGATCTCCTTGGCGGAGCGGAAGCGCGACATCTCCGCCACCTTCACCGGCCACTGGCCGAAGCGGTCGGCGATGTTCTGGTAGTGCTGCTCGGCCAGCAGGGTGGTGGGCGCCAGCAGGGCCACCTGCTTGCCCCCGGTGACGGCGACGAAGGCCGCACGCAGCGCCACCTCGGTCTTGCCGAAGCCCACGTCGCCGCAGACCAGGCGGTCCATGGGCTTGGGGCTGATCATGTCCTGGATGACGGCGTGGATGGCCGCGCGCTGGTCGGGCGTCTCCTCGAAGCCGAAGCTCGCCGCGAAGGCCTCGTAGTCCTGCGGGCTGAAGCGGAAGGCGTAGCCCTCGCGCGCGGCGCGCCGGGCGTAGAGGTTGAGCAGCTCGGCGGCGGTGTCGCGCACCTGCTCGGCGGCCTTGCGCTTGGCCTTCTCCCACTGGCCGCTGCCCAGCTTGTGCAGCGGGGCCTCCTCGGCGCTGACGCCGGTGTAGCGGCTGATCAGGTGCAGCTGCGCCACGGGCACGTAGAGCGTGGCCTTCTCGGCGTACTGCAGGTGCAGGAACTCGGTGGCTCCCTCGCCCAGGTCGATGTGGACCAGGCCCACGTAGCGGCCGATGCCGTGCTGGCTGTGCACCACCGGGTCGCCGGGGCGCAGCTCGGACAGGTCCTTGATCAGCGCGTCCACGTCGCTGACCTGCTCCTGCTTGCGGCGGCGGCGCTGGGTGGGCGCGGCGTCGAAGAGCTCGGTCTCGGTGACCAGCTGCAGGTTCAGCGGCCCTCGCCCGGGGCCGGGGCCGTCCCCCGCACCCTCGCCCGGCTCGATCCAGTGGAAGCCCGCGGCCAGCGGGCCGACCGCGATGGCCGCGACCTCGTCCCCGGCCAGGAAGCTGTCCAGGTCGGCCACGCTGGGCAGCGCCAGCTGGTGTTCGCGCAGCAGTTCGAGCAGGCTCTCGCGCCGGCCCTCGCTTTCGGCCAGCAGCAGCAGGCGGCCGGCCTTCTCGCGCCGGCTCAGGATCTGGGCGGCCAGCTTGCGCAGCGGCTCGACGGCGCCGCGGTCCAGCGCCAGGTCGGGCAGGGGGCGGGCCCAGGGCGTGGTGGCCGGGGCGGTGGGGGCCGCGTCGCCGGCCTCGCCCTCGGCCACCGCCCGCGGCGGGCGCAGCGAAAGGCAGGGGTGGGCCCGGCAGCGGCCGAAGAAGTCCTCCGCGCCCATGTAGACCGCCTCGGGCGGCAGCAGCGGCCGCTCCGGGTCGTGCTGCAGGAAGCGGTGGCGCTCGCGGATCTCGCCCCAGAAGGCGGCCAGCGCTTCGTCCACCGCGCCGTGCAGCACCACGGTGGCCTGCGTGCCGAAGTAATCGAAGACCGTGGCGGTCTCGTCGAAGAAGAGCGGCAGGCAGAACTCGATGCCCGGCCCGGCGAGGCCGCTGCTCATGTCCTTGTAGAGCCGGGCGCGGCTGGGGTCGCCCTCCATCTGCTCGCGCCAGCGGGCGCGGAAGGCGGTGCGCGCGGCCTCGTCCATCGGGAACTCGCGGCCCGGCAGCAGGCGCACCTCGGGCACGGGGTAGAGGCTGCGCTGGCTGTCCGGGTCGAAGGTGCGGATGGAATCGATCTCGTCGTCGAAGAGGTCGATGCGGTAGGGCACCGGCGAGCCCATGGGGAAGAGGTCGATCAGGCCACCGCGCACCGCGTACTCGCCCGGCGACACCACCTGGCTCACGTGCTGATACCCGGCCAGGGTGAGCTGCGACTTCAGCGCCACCTCGTCCAGCTTCTGCTTCTGCCGGAACTGGAAGGTGGTGGCCGCCAGGAAGCTCGGCGGCGCCAGCCGCACCAGGGCGGTGGTGGCGGGCAGCAGCACCACGTCCAGGGCGGCGTCCGGGCCCTCGGCCGGCGCTGCGCCGCGCTGGCCCTGCAGCAGGCGCCACAGGGTGGCCAGGCGCTCGGAGATCAGGTCCTGGTGCGGCGAGAAGCTGTCGTAGGGCAGGGTCTCCCAGTCCGGGAAGACGGCCACCCGCAGCCCCGGGGCGAAGAAGCCCAGCTCGGCCTCCAGGCGCTGCGCATCGGCCGGGTCGGCGCAGACGATGGCCGTGAGCTGCCCGGCCCGCGTGCGCGCCAGACGGGCCAGCAGCAGGGCGTCGGCCGAGCCCGGCGGCCGGGGCAGGGTGGGGCGTTGACCGGGGGCGAGGCGGGGCAGCTGCATGCGGGGGCGGGCCGGACGGCAGACCGGGCTTGGGGAGACGGGCTCGAAAACACAAATACCCGCCGCGCCCCGGGACGGGGGCAGGGCGGGGCGCAAGCGGCCCGCGCGCACGGGGGGCACGCCGCCGCCCGGGGCCTGCAGCCCTGGGGCGGCGGGCCGGGCCGTCGGGCCCGGACGCAAGGCGCCGAGCCCGACGCCGGGCGCACGGGGCGGCGAATCTTAAGATCGCCGCCATGACCTCTGCCCTGCCTGCGGCAAGCCCGGCCCGGCCCGCGCCCCCCGCCCGCGCTGCCGCCCGCCCCCGACTCCACCTGCTGCTGCCCTGCGCCGGCATCGGCGAGCGCGCCGCCGCGGGCGGTCCCAAGCAGTACGCCCCGCTGGCCGGCCGGCCGCTGGTGGCCCACACCCTCGACGCGCTCGGCCGCGTGCCCGGCGTCGACCGCCTGCTGCTGGTGCTGGCCCCCGGCGACACCCGTTTCGCCGAACTGCTGCCCGACTGGGCCGGCCCGGGCCGCGAGACCGCTGCCGTCGGCGGCGCCAGCCGCGCCGAGACCGTGCGCCAGGGTCTGGAGGTCCTGCGCGCCGCCGGCGCGGCCGAGGACGACTGGGTGCTGGTGCACGATGCCGCCCGCTGCCTGGTCGAGCCCGCCGGGGTGCAGCGCCTGATCGAGGCCTGCCGCGACGACCCCGTCGGCGGCCTGCTGGCCCTGCCCCTGGCCGACACCCTGAAGGCCGCCGACGCCGCGGGCCGTGTCGAACACACCCTGGACCGCCGCGGCAAGTGGGCCGCCCAGACCCCGCAGATGTTCCGCCTGGGCCTGCTGGCCCGCGCGCTGGACGCTGCCGGCCCGGGCTTCGCCGCCATCACCGACGAGGCCAGCGCCATCGAGGCCCTGGGCCTGCGCCCGCGCCTGGTGCCCGGCCACCTGCTGAACCTCAAGGTCACCTGGCCCGAGGACTTCGCCACCGCCGAGGCCCTGCTGCGCCTGCGCGCGGCCCCGCGCTGAGGCCTGCCCCACACCGCACGAGCTGCCCGCGAGCGGCCCACGAGCCGTCCGCCTCCCCTCCCCGCACGAGCCCCGCCCCCATGAGCGCAACCCCCCCGTCCGCCGCCGACCTGCCGCCCCTGCCTTTCCGCATCGGCGAAGGCTGGGATTGCCACCGCCTCGTCACCGGCCGGCCGCTGATCCTGGGGGGCGTGACCATCCCCCACACCCACGGCCTGCTCGGCCACTCCGACGCCGACGCGCTGCTGCACGCCCTCACCGACGCCCTGCTCGGCGGCGCCGGCCTGGGCGACATCGGCCGCCACTTCCCGGACACCGACCCGGCCTTCGCCGGGGCCGATTCCCGGGTGCTGCTGGGCGAGGCCCTGCGCCGCGTCCGGGCGGCCGGCTGGCAGCCGGGCAATGTCGACGCCACCATCGTCGCCCAGGCGCCCAAGCTGGCGCCGCACATGCCGGCCCTGGTCGCCTCCGTGGCCGCCTGCCTGGGCCTGCCGCCGGAGCGCGTGAACCTCAAGGCCAAGACGGCCGAGAAGCTCGGCCCGGTGGGCGAGGGCCTGTCGATCGAGGCCCGGGCGGTCTGCCTGCTGCTGCCGGTGGCGGGCTGAGGGCGGCGGAAGCCCGCGCGGCCTCAGCGCCCGCCCTGCACGCCCTGCAGCAGCACCACCACCGCCCCGTGACCGCCTTCGGCGGCGCGGGCCTGGGCAAAGGCCATGACCTCCTGCTTCTGCACCAGCCAGCTGCGCACCTTGCCCTTGAGCACGGGCTCGCGGCCGGGCGAGCCGTGGCCCTTGCCGTGGATGACGCGCACGCAGCGCAGCCCGGCGCGCCGGGCCTCGCGCAGGAAGGTGGCCAGGCGTTCGCGCGCGGCGTCCCGCTGCAGGCCGTGCAGGTCGCACTGGGCCTGGATGGCCCAGTGGCCGCGCCGCAGCTTGCGCACCACGCCCAGGTCGACCTCGGGGCGGCGGAAGAAGAGGCCGTCGTCGGTCTCCAGCAGGTTCTCGACGTCGAAGTCGTCGGACAGGGCTTCCTCCATCACGCGCTTCTCGTCGGCCTCGCGCTGGCGCGGCAGGGGCTCGGGGCGGGGCCGGGTGGGCAGGATCTGGTTGCGCTCGGGCAGGGGGGTGACGGGGCCGACGGCCAGCTCGAAGGCGCGGCGTTCGCGGTCGGCGGCTTCGGCGCGGGCGCGGGCTTCGGCCTCGCGGCGTTCGGCCTCGGCGCGCAGCTCGGCGATGGCGCGCTGCACGGCGTGCAGCTCGTGCAGGCCGTTCACGCTCAGGCGGGTCGGCAGGCGGTTCACAGCAGGCCTCGCTCGGCAAAGGACACGCAGCTGCCGCGGCCGACGACGACATGGTCGAGCAGGCGCACATCGACCAGGGCCAGCGCGGTCTTGAGGGTGGCGGTCAGGGCCTCGTCGGCCTGCGAGGGCTCGGCCAGGCCGCTGGGGTGGTTGTGGGCGACGATCAGCGCCGCGGCGTTGCGGGCCAGCGCGCGCTTGACCAGCTCGCGCGGGTGCACGCGGGTCTGGTCGATGCTGCCGTGGAAGAGCTCCTCGAAGCCCAGCAGGCGGTGCTGGCTGTCGAGGAAGAGGGCGGCGAAGACCTCCTGCGCGCGCGCGGCCAGCTGCAGGGCCAGGTAGTCCTTGACGGCCTGGGGGGCGGTGAAGACCGGGGCTGCCTTCAGGCCGGCCGCCAGGGCACGGCGGGCCAGTTCGGCCACGGCCAGCAGTTCGGCGCTCTTGGCCGGGCCCAGGCCCTTGACGCGGCCCAGCTGCGCCGCATCGGCGTGCAGCAGGCCGGCCACGCCGCCGCAGGCGTCCAGCAGGCGCTGGGCCAGCTGCAGCACGTCGCAGCCGCTGAGGCCGGTGCGCAGCAGCAGGGCCAGCAGTTCGGCGTCCGACAGGGCGGCGGCGCCGCGCTGGAGCAGCTTCTCCCGGGGACGGGCGTCGGGCGGCAGGTGGTCGAGGGCCATGGCGCGGGCGGCGTGCGGGGCGGCTTGCAGGGCGCCCGGCGCGGGCCCGACGGGCCGGGCGGACCCCGTCCCTACAATCCGCCCCAGTCTAGCCAAGCAAGGATGCCCCCGTGGCCACGGTTCAGCCCGCTTCCTTCCTCACCCTGCATTACCGGCTTGCCGGCCCGGACGGCAGCGATGTCGTCAGCACCTTCGACGGCCCGCCGGCCACGCTCTCCCTCGGCAGCGGCCAGCTCGCGCCGGCCATGGAGCAGTGCCTGCTCGGCCTCGCCGAGGGCGATCACAAGGCCTTCGAGCTGCCGCCCGGCGCCGCCTTCGGCGAGCGCAACCCCGAGCTGATCCAGCGCGTCAGCCTGGCCGTGCTGCGCCAGTACGGCGATCCGGACGAGACCTACCACGTCGGCGACGTGGTGCACTTCCCGACGCCCGACGGCCAGGGTGCCTTCGCCGGCGTGCTGCGCGAGCTGGGCCCGGCCGCCGAGGACTGGGCGCTGTTCGACTTCAACCACCCGCTGGCCGGCCTGCCCGTGCGCTTTGAGGTGCAGATGATCGGCGTGCTTTGAGCGGAGACCCTGCCATGAGCGAGCCGCTGCCGTCTCCCGTCGCCCCGGTCGGCGAGGTGCTGCTGGCCGAGCCGCGCGGCTTCTGCGCCGGCGTGGACCGCGCCATCGAGATCGTCGAGCGCGCCCTCAAGAAGTACGGCGCCCCCATCCACGTGCGCCACGAGATCGTCCACAACACCTATGTGGTGAACGACCTCAAGGCCAAGGGCGCCATCTTCATCGAGGACCTGGCCGAGGTGCCGGCCGGCGCCACCCTGGTGTTCAGCGCGCATGGCGTGAGCCAGGCGGTGCGGCTGGAGGCCGAGGCCCGCGGCTTCCGCATCTTCGACGCCACCTGCCCCCTGGTCACCAAGGTGCACGTGGAGGTGGCCAAGCTGCACAAGGAGGGCTTCGAGTTCCTGATGATCGGCCACAAGGGCCATCCGGAGGTCGAAGGCACCATGGGCCAGCTAAGCGAGGGCATCCACCTCGTGGAGGACGTGGCAGACGTCGCCCGCGTGCGGCCCGCGCAGACCGCGAAGCTTGCTGTCGTCACCCAGACCACGCTGTCGGTGGACGATGCGGCCGAGATCCTGGCCGCCGTGAAGGCCCGCTTCCCGCAGGTGCGCGAGCCCAAGCAGCAGGACATCTGCTACGCCACCCAGAACCGCCAGGACGCCGTGAAGCTGCTGGCGCCCAAGGTCGACCTGGTCATCGTCGTCGGCAGCCCGACCAGCTCCAACAGCAACCGCCTGCGCGAGTTGGCCGAGCGCCTGGGCACCCCGGCCCACATGGTCGACGGCCCCGAGGACCTGCAGCCCGCGTGGTTCCAGCCCGTCGCCGGCCGGCCGCTGGCGGTGGGCCTGACCGCCGGGGCCTCGGCCCCGGACGTGCTGGTGCGCGCCGTCATCGAGCGCCTGCGGGCGCTGGGCGCCATCAGCGTGCGCAAGATGGACGGCGTCGAGGAGCACATCCGCTTCCCCCTGCCCCTGGGCCTGGGCGACCGGTCCATGGCCGGCCTGGGCTGAGCGCGCTCCCGGCCCCGCCCCCTGCGCCCCCGGCCCGCCCCGCGGCGGGCCCTTCCCGAACCTGATCCCGATTCCGACTCCCTCATGCTCGACATCAACCTGCTGCGCAAGGACCTCGACGCCGTCGTCGCCAAGCTGGCGCGCCGCAAGTCGCCCCAGCCCTTCCTGGACGTGGCCGCCTTCACCGCGCTGGAGGCTGAGCGCAAGCAGATCCAGGTGCGCACCGAGGAGCTGCAGGCCCGGCGCAACAGCCTGTCCAAGCAGATCGGTCAGCTCAAGGCCAAGGGCCAGGACGTGGCCCCCGTGATGGCCGAGGTGGCTGGCCTGGGCGAGGAGCTCAAGGCGGCCGCCGAGCGCCTGGAGCAGGTCCAGGGGACGCTCAACGCCACGCTGATGGGCCTGCCCAACCTCCCGCAGGACGAGGTCCCCATCGGCGCCGACGAAACCGGCAACGTCGAGCAGCGCCGCTGGAGCCCCGCCGGCCCCGGCACGAACGCCGCGCCGCTGCCCTTCACCCCGCGCGACCACGTGGACCTGGGCGCCCCGCTGGGCCTGGACTTCGACACCGCGGCCAAGCTCTCGGGCAGCCGCTTCGCCTTCCTGCGCGGCCCGGTCGCCCGCCTGCACCGCGCGCTCGCCCAGTTCATGCTGGACGTGCAGACCCAGGAGCACGGCTACACCGAGTGCTACACGCCCTACATCGTCAACCAGGAGGTGCTGGAAGGCACCGGCCAGCTGCCCAAGTTCAAGGACGACATGTTCTGGGTCAGCCGCGGTGGCGACGACACGGCGGCGGCGCAGTACCTGATCTCCACCTCCGAGATCTCGCTGACCAACAGCGTGCGCGAGCAGATCCTCGACGCCGCCCAGCTGCCCATCAAGCTCACCGCCCACAGCCCCTGCTTCCGCAGCGAGGCCGGCAGCGCCGGGCGCGACACCCGCGGCCTGATCCGCCAGCACCAGTTCGACAAGGTCGAGATGGTGCAGATCACCATGCCCGAGCAGAGCGACGCCGCCTTGCAGGAGATGGTGGGCCATGCCGAGCGCATCCTGCAGCTGCTGCAGCTGCCCTACCGCGTCGTGCTGCTGTGCACCGGGGACATGGGCTTCGGTGCCGCGCGCACCTACGACCTGGAGGTCTGGCTGCCGGCGCAGGACACCTACCGCGAGATCAGCTCCTGCTCCAACTGCGAAGCCTTCCAGGCCCGCCGCATGCAGGCCCGCTACCGCAACGCGGCCGGCAAGCCCGAGCTGGTCCACACCCTCAACGGCTCCGGCCTGGCCGTGGGCCGCACCCTGGTGGCTGTGCTGGAGAACCACCAGCAGCCCGACGGCAGCATCGCCATCCCGGAAGCCCTGCGCCCCTACCTGGGCGGCCAGGCGGTGTTGCGCGCCTGACGCGCCCGGCTTGCCGGGGCGGTCGGAAGATCGGCTATAGTTGCGGGCTTAGCCGACCAGCGCACCGAATCAGGAGAGGTGGCAGAGTGGTCGAATGTACCTGACTCGAAATCAGGCGTACCGCAAGGTACCGTGGGTTCGAATCCCACCCTCTCCGCCAAACCCGAACGGGCCCCTTCAAGGGGCCCGTTTGCATTGGGGTGCTCGATGGGGTGCCCGGACCGGCTGCCTCCCGGGAGCCCGCCGTCATCCCCCCGCCCGCACCACGCGGTTGCGGCCGCTGCGCTTGGCGGTGTAGAGCGCCTCGTCGGCGGCCCGCAGCAGCTCGGTGCTGTCGCCGGGGGTGTGGGCGCTCTCGGCCAGGCCGATGCTGACGGTGATGCGGCCGACGCCGGGCATGGGCAGCAGCGCGATCTCGCGCACGATGTGCCAGGCCAGGGCTTCGGCGGAGCTGCCGGGGCTGTCGATCAGCACGAGGACGAACTCCTCGCCGCCGGTGCGCGCGCAGAGGTCGGTGCCGCGGAAGCGCTGCCCCAGCCAGCGGCCCAGTTCGCGCAGCACGGCGTCGCCGGTGGCGTGGCCGTGCAAGTCGTTGACGGCCTTGAAGTGGTCGATGTCCAGCGCCATCACGCTGACCGGGCTCTGCTGGCGCCGGGCCAGGGCCAGGGTGTGGCCCAGGCGGGGCTCCAGGCCACGCCGGTTCAGCAGGCCGGTGAGCTCGTCGGTGTCGGCCAGGTGGGCCAGCCGGGCATTGGCGTTCTCCAGCTCGGCGGTGCGGGCGCGGACTTCCTCCTCCAGCACGCGCCGGGCCTCGATCAGGCGCTGGCTCATGGTGGCGATGGCGCGCGACATGGCGCGGAATTCGGCATTGCCCCGGTCGAACTGGGGGATGGCGGTGTCGAGGTGACCCTCGGCGATGCGCTGGGCGGCGGCGGCGATGCGCTCGACCGGCCGCGCCAGGCGGGCGCTGCTCCACCAGATGCCGCCGACCAGGACCAGGCCGAACAGCAGTCCGGCCAGCAGCACGATGCCGCCGAGCTGGTCGGCGTCGGCATGCACCTCGTGCCGCGGCTGTTCAAGGACGAGCAGCCAGTCGAGGTCCTCCTCCGGGCCGCTCCAGCGGCTGCGCTCCACCAGCAGCGGCCCGGCGACGCGCTCGCTGCGGCTGCCGATGTCGTTGTGGCGGTAGAGCGGCCGGCCGAGGCCATCGCCCAGCATGACGCTCAGGCCCTGCCGGGAGGTGCTGCCCGCCAGCACGCTCTCCAGCGCGGCGTCGGCCCAGTCCCAGCCGCGCACCTCCAGCAGCAGGCCGAGCACCTCGCTGCCGCGGCGGATGGGCACGACGAAGGCCACGGCATGCTGGCCGCCGACCGCGCCCAGGCCGCGCAGCAGCGGGTCGTCGATGGGTTCCAGCCGAGCCCCGCGCAGGCCGCTGCCGAACCAGGCCTCGTCGCTCAGCCGGTGGCCCAGCAGCCGCCCGCCGGTGGCGGTGCGCACGCGACCCTGCAGATCGACGATGCCCAGCCAGCCCGGGTGCCGGCTGCTGCGCTGCAGGCGCTCGACCAGGTCCTGGGCTTCGCGGCTGTCGAGTCCGGCCGACCACAGCGTGGCGGCGTCGCCCAGGGTGCCCAGCACCTGCAGGCGGGCCCGTGCGGCCTGGCGCAGGGCCTGGTCGACCTTGTCGAGCAGGGCGAGCTGCTCGGTCTCGGCCGTGTGCTGCAGGCGCTTGACCACCAGGGTGTGCAGCAGGCCCGTGAAGAGCATCAGCGTGACCAGGGCCAGGCCGGTGAAGAGCAGTCGCGTGCGGCCGCGGAAGCCTCGGTGCAGCGGGGCCATGAACCTCCCTGAAATCGTGATCGTGTGCGGGGGCGCGGGGGCCTCGGCACCGCGGAGCCGGCCCGAGGCACGCGGAACCGGCCAGCGTGCCATTGTTCGGGGGCACTGCCTGCCGGACAAGGCGCCCCGGCCGTCTGGCCGGCCCGCGGGTGTGAGAGGGTCCACATCCGCCGGGGTTTCGCTGCGGGTTTGCCCTGGGCTGCGTGGGGACGTGGCGGGCTCGGCTCTAATGCGCACGGTTCGGCCCCTTCCATCCGCGGGCGGCGCCCTGCGGGGGCCGTCCGCTTCGAGCCCGAGGTTTCGCCCGCCCCATGTGGATCGTCCGCTACGCCCTCGACCGGGCCTACACCATCGCCGTGATGGCGCTGCTGATCGTGCTGGCCGGCTTGCTGTCGGCCCGCAAGATGTCGACCGACATCCTGCCCGCGGTGGACATCCCCTCGGTCAACCTGATCTGGACCTACCCCGGCCTCAGCGCGGCCGAGATGGCCGGCAAGCTGACCTCCTTCTCCGAGATCGCGATCCTCAACAACGTCGATGACGTGCTGGAGGCCCGCTCCGAGACCACCGACGGCATCGCGATCGTCAAGATCGACTTCCAGCCGCAGGCCGACATCGCCATCGCGCTGTCGCAGGTCACCTCGGTCTCGCAGACCATCCTGCGGCGCATGCCGCCGGGCACCACGCCGCCGCTGATCGTGCGGGCCTCGCAGTCCAGCCAGCCCATCCTCAACCTGGTGCTGGGTTCGGCCACGCTGGACGATGCCGCGCTCTACGACTACGCGCGCCTGGCGCTGCGCTCGCAGATCCAGAACATCCCCGGCGTGCGCATGACGCTGCCCTACGGCGGCGCGGCGCGGCAGGTGATGCTGGACCTGGACCCCGCGGCCCTGCAGCGCCACGGCCTGACGGCCGCCGACGTCGGCGCCGCCCTGGCCGCGCAGAACCTGACCCTGCCGGCCGGTTCCCTGCGCGAGGGCGAGCGCGAGCTGAAGATCAGCCTGAACGCCAGCCCCGAGCGGGCCACCGACTTCGCCGAGCTGCCGGTCAAGCGCGTCGGCGAGCGCCTGATCCGCCTGGGCGACGTGGCGGGCGTGCGCGACGGCCCCGCCGTGCAGACCAACCAGGCGCGCCTGAACGGCGACAACGCCGTGATGGTCTCCATCCTCAAGCTCGGCAATGCCTCGACGGTGGACATCGTCCGCCAGATCCGCGAGCGCCTGCCCGAGATCCGCGCCGCCGCGCCACCGGGCATGACGATCGAGCCGGTCTTCGACCAGAGCGTCTTCGTGCAGGCCGCGGTCGACACCGTGGCCTTCGAGGGCGTGCTGGTCGGCAGCCTGGTCGCCGCGGTGGTGCTGATCTTCATCGGCAGCCTGCGCTCCACCGCCATCGTGCTGACCTCGATCCCGCTGGCCCTGCTGGCCTCGGTGGCCGGCCTGGCCGCGACGGGGCAGACCTTCAACCTGATGACCCTGGGCGGCCTGGCCCTGGCCATCGGCATCCTGGTGGACAACGCGTTGGTGGAGATCGAGAACACCAACCGCCACATCGCCCTGGGCGAGACGGTGCGCGAGGCGGTGCTCAAGAGCGCGAAGGAGGTCGTCTTCCCCGAGTTCGTCAGCACGCTGTGCATCTGCATCGTCTTCCTGCCGATCTTCCTGCTGACGGGCGTGCCGGCCTACGTCTTCAAGCCCATGGCGCTGGCGGTGGTGTTCGCGATGGCGGCGTCCTTCCTGCTCTCGCGCACCCTGGTGCCCATGCTGGCCCACGTGCTGCTGCCCGGCGAGCTGGCGCGGCGCCAGCGCAAGGGTCTGAACCTGAGCGAGAAGCTGCACCACCGGGTCGAGCACGCCCTGGATGCGCTGCGCGACCGCTACGTGGCCCGCCTCGGCGGCGCCATGCAGCGCCTGGGGCCCGGGCTGCTGGCGGTCATCCTGGGCGTGGCCGCCATGCTGGCCGCGGGCGGCTATGCGGCCAGCCAGCTGCAGCGCGAGTTCTTCCCGCGCACCGACGCCGGCCTGATCCGCATCTACCTGCGCGCGCCCACCGGCCTGCGGCTGGAGGAGACGGCCCGGCTCTTTGCCGACGTGCAGCGCGCCATCCGCGCCGAGCTGCCGCCGGGCGAGCTGGCCAGCGTGGTCGAGGTGATCGGCGCGCCCGATGCCATCAACCAGGCCTGGGTCGACTCCACCGTGGTCGGCAGCTTCGATGGCGAGGTCTACCTGCAGCTCAGCCCCGGCCCGCGCACGCCGCTGGTCGAGACCGAGGCCCGCCTGCGTCGCCTGCTGGCCGAGCGCTTCCCGCAGCTGGTGGTGCTGATGCGGCCGGCCGACACCACGGGCCTGACCCTGGCCGGGGCCTCGCCGAGCGCGCTGGACCTGCGCCTCGTCGGCCGCGACGTGCCCGGCAACCGCGCCGCCGCCCGCCAGCTGGCCGAGGACCTCAAGGGCCTGGCCGGCGTCGAGGACGTGGCCCTGCGCCAGGTGCCCGACCTGCCGCAGATCCACCTCGAGATCGACCGCAGCCGCGCCCTGCAGTACGGCATCACCCAGCAGCAGGTGGCCAATGCCGTGCTGGCCGCGCTGGGCAGCGGCAACACGGTGGCGCCGCAGTTCTGGTCGGACGCGGCCACCGGCACCTCCTACCCGGTGCAGCTCATCATCCCGCCGCTGGCGGTGGAGTCGGTCGAGACCCTGCTCAACACCCCGGTGCGCCTGGCCGACAACGGCGAGCCCATCCTGCTGCGCGCGGTGGCCACCGCCACGCCACGCAGCGTGCCGGCCAATGTCAGCCGCGTCACCCTGGCCCCGGCGCTCAATGTGCTCGGCAATGTCAGCACCCGCGACCTGGGCGGCGTGGCCGAGGCCGTGGCGCCGCACCTGGCCGCGGCCCAGGCCAAGCTCAAGCCCGGCAACCGCATCGAGATGCGCGGCCAGGTGCAGCTGATGGAGCAGGCCTACCGCGACCTGGCCGGCGGCCTGGCGCTGGCGGTGCTGCTGGTCTTCCTGATCCAGGCGGCCAACTTCCAGTCCTGGCTGCTGCCGCTCAACGCCATGGCGGCCCTGCCGGTGGCGCTGGCCGGTGCGGCCACCGGCCTGTGGCTCAGCGGTACGCCGCTGTCGGTGCCGGCGCTGATGGGGATGATCATGGTCATCGGCGTGTCCACCGCCAACAGCGTGCTGATCACCAGCTTCGCGCGCGACCGGCTGGAGGCCGGCGACACCCCGCGCGATGCGGCCCTGGCCGCGGCTGGGGCCCGCCTGCGGCCGGTGCTGATGACCGCGCTGGCGATGATCGTCGGCGTGCTGCCCATGGCCCTGGGCCATGGCGAGGGCGGCGAGCAGAACGCGCCGCTGGGCCGCGCCGTCGTCGGCGGCCTGGTCTTCGGCACCTTCGGCAGCCTGGTGCTGGTGCCCCTGCTGTTCAGCCGCTGCGCGCGGCCCCGCTGGCGGGCCCTGCAGCGCCGCGGCCTGCCGCCGGCGGCGGAGCCGCTGTCGGCCCCGTGAGTCCCTTCGTCCGCCTTCTTCCGGCCCCGTCCGCCATGCCCGACGCCCCGTCCCTCCGTCTGTCGCGGCCTGCCGCCGCCGCATCCCGCCACGTCGCCCCGCCGTCCCTGCGGCGGCCGGGCTCGCTGCCGCTGCTGCG
>CAYSQO010000001.1:0-125149 GCA_964433315.1 uncultured Rubrivivax sp. | reverse complement strand
CGGGGCAGCAGCAGGCGCACGCCCTCGCGGCGGGTGGCGGCGTCATAGCTGAGCAGCTCGCCCAGGGTGAGGGCGTAGCGCGGCTGGTCGGGCTCGGCCGCGACCAGGGCGCGCAGGCGGCGCTGCGCGGCGGCCTTGCCGCCCGGGGTCTTGGCCAGGGCCTTGAAGTAGGCGTCGGCCAGGGGCGGCGGGGGCTCGGCGCCGCCGAGGGCCTGGTCGTAGAGCTTGACGGCCGCGGCATGGTCGCCGCGGGCCTGGGCCTGGCCGGCGTCCTGGATCAGGCCGCGGCCTTCGGCGGGCAGGGCCAGGCTCTGTTCGAGCCGGGCGGTCCAGGGCGAGCCGGGGGCCAGCTGGCGCAGGCGCAGCAGGGTGTCCTGGGCCTCGCGGCGGCGGCCGGCGCCGACGTCGAGCAGGCCGAGGCGGCCGAGGGCCTCGGCGTCCTGCGGCTCGGTGGCCAGCAGCTGGCGCCAGGCCTCGGCGGCCAGGTCGCCGCGGCCGCGGGCTTCCAGCGCCACGGCCTTCTCGCGCAGGAAGCGCAGGTCCTCGGGCGAGACGGCGCGCGCCGCGGGCAGGGCCAGGGCAGCCAGCAGCATGAGGCTGCCGAATCGGGCCAGGCTCATCGGGCACCTCCATTGCGCTGCAGGCGGCCCTGCACGTCGAAGCGGTAGACACCGCCGAGCGCGCCCAGGGCGAACAGCAGCAGGTTCTGGTCGTAGTACATGGCGGGTTGGCCGTAGAGGCCGCTCTTCTGGCGCTGGCGGATGACGTCCTGGCGCAGCGGGCCGTCGGGCAGCCGCAGCTGGCCGAGCAGGGGCAGCATCGCGGCGCTGAAGCCGACCGGCCCCTGGCCGCGCAGGCTGCCGTCGGAGGGATCGACCTCGCGCGGCACCTGGCCCTGGCGGGCCACGGCCTGGGCCATGCCGCGCAGGGCCTGCGCGATGGCCGAGGCGCCCGGGCTGGCCGGGTCGCTGAGGCCGGCCCACAGGTAGACGCGGATGGCGTCGTAGCTGCCGGTGCGGCCGCTGGGCGCGCCCTCGAAGCGCTGCTGCGCGGCGTTGTAGAGCACCCAGTCGGGCGCCAGGCCGATGGGCGCGAGCCGGGCGAGGAAGCTGGGCAGCGCATCGGCCATGGCCTGCCAGGGCCCGGCCGGGTCGGCCTCGGCCAGGCGCAGCAGCAGCGGCAGCGGCAGGTAGCTGGGATTCAGCAGGTAGCGGCCCTCGCCCTGCGGGCTGCCGACACGGCCGAGCATCAGCGTCGGGCCCCAGGGCGGCAGCAGCAGCACCTCGTCGCGCGCGATGAGGGCCAGCAGCGCGCGGGCGATCTGGCCATGGCGCGGCTGCTTCCACAGGCGCTCGGCCTCCAGCAGGGCGTAGGCCATCCAGAGGTCGGCGTCGGAGGCGCTGTTCTCGTCGAGCACGCCCCAGCGCTCGCCGCCCAGCTGGCCCCAGCGCCAGGCCGGCAGCTGGCGGCTGAGGTCGCCGCCGGCCAGGTTGGCCTGGGTCCAGGCCAGCAGGCGGTCGAAGGTGACGCGGTCGTCGGCGACCAGCGCGAAGAACATGCCGTAGGCCTGGCCCTCCGAGGTGGT
The DNA here is from genome assembly GCA_964433315.1 of uncultured Rubrivivax sp. Taxonomy (GTDB): domain Bacteria; phylum Pseudomonadota; class Gammaproteobacteria; order Burkholderiales; family Burkholderiaceae_C; genus Aquariibacter. The sequence goes on along the minus strand of CAYSQO010000001.1, from coordinate 123,564 downwards.
GACCTGGCCCAGCGGGTCGACGATGCGGCCGTCGGGGCTGAGGAAGTCCTTCTTGTAGGCGCGCCAACTGGCGTGCCATTCGGGGCCGGAGGCTGCCGGGGCGCAGCCCGGCAGCGCCAGCACCAGCAGGGCCAGCAACCAGGCGCGCATCAAGCCTTCTCTCCCAGGCGGCGACGGCCGCGGCGGCGCAGCCAGATGCCGACGATGAAGGCCTGCAGCAGGGCCACGGCGGCCACGACCAGGGCCAGCACCCAGGGGGCGTGGTGCAGGCGCCAGCTCAGCCAGGTCCAGGCCGGCAGCTCGCCCACGGTGTAGGTAGGCGACTCGACGATGAAGGAGCGGGTCTTGCCGTCGCCGGTCAGCACCGAGACGTTGCCGAACACGCCGGCGCGGGCCTCGCCGTCGAGCAGGGCATGGGCGAGCAGGTTCCAGCCCTCGGCGTCGCGGGCGATCAGCAGCGAGGCGCTGCGCTGGCCGTTGAGCGGCGAGACGATCTGCTGGATCAGGGCCTGCGGCCAGACGCCCTGCCCCAGCAGCTGGCCGAGCGCGCCGGCGCCGACTTCGCCGTCGACCGTCTGCCACCAGGGCTGCAGGCGGGCCAGGCGGCTCCAGCTCCAGACCAGCTCCTGCTGCTGCACGCCGCCCGAGCTGCCGACGCGCAGCGGCAGGTGCTCGCCCCAGCTGGAAAGCAGGGGCTGGCGGCCGGGCTCGCCGAGCACGATCAGGTCCTTGTCGCCCTGGGCCGCGGCCTCGGCCGGGCCCAGCACGCTCAGGCGCAGGGCGGGGTAGCCGGTCTGGCCCCCCCAGTGCGCCATGAGGCCGAGGAAGAGCGAGGCCGCGCCGGGGCTGACCGTCTCGCCCATGACGACGGCGGTGCGACCGAAGTCGGCGTGGCGCGAGTAGGGGTAGCCGCCGTTGCCGAAGACGGCCAGGTTGGGGAGCTGGATGAAGTGCGGCACGCCGACCAGGTCCAGCTGCGAATCGGCCAGCAGCGCGCCGCGCAGGGTGTCGGGCGTGGTGTCCTTGCACTCGCCCTCCTTCGCGATCTGGAAGCCGAAGTAGATGTCGAGCTTGTTGTCCTGCGGGTAGAGGCGGTCGGTGGGCAGGCCGATGGTGTACTCGACCGCCTTGGACGCGGCATCCAGCGAACCGCTCAGCGGCGAGGAGCCGGCGAAGAGCTCGTTCACATTCACCGTCAGCGCCGACTGCTTGCCCAGCGGCGTCGGGTTGTAGGTGTAGGCCAGGGTCAGGGGCGCGGACTTGCGGTTCCAGAAGAACAGGTCCGGCGGCAGCTGGAAGGGCACGTTCACATAGCCGGCGTTGCTGACCTGCAGGCGCTCCAGCTCGACCAGCTCGCCGAACTTGATCGGCCGGGTGGTGGAGGCCCAGCGCGGCGCGTCGTTCACGCCGCGCGGGGCGGGCAGGTTCAGCTCGCGGACCAGGGTCTCGTCGCCGGCCAGGCCGTGCTGGCCCAGGGCCAGGGCCTGGGCGGCGGTGCGCAGGTCCTCGCCATGCCGGCCGTAGAGCAGCAGCACCGAGCTGCCGCCGTCGCTGGGGTGATCGCGCACGAGCAGCATCGGCCCGGTGGCCTGCGGCAGGCCCATGGCCTCGGCCCAGGCGGGCAGGCCGGCGGCGCTGCTGAGCAGGGCGATGACATGGCCGCGCGGCAGGCCGGCGCCCTCGGCCACGCGGAAGCGCGGCGTGGCATTGCGCGCGGTGGTGCCGATCCAGGAGGCGACGATGCCCGCGGCTTCCAGCACCGGTCCGCCCGGGTTGGCCGGCAGCTGCACCTGGACCGGATCGGGCTGGCCCTGGCCCCAGCGCTGCAGGAAGGGAGCGGGCAGGCGGCGCAGGCGGTCGCTCAGGCGCAGCAGGCTGCCCTCCAGGCGCAGCAGGGTGTCGGGCAGGATCTCGGCCCACAGCGCGCTGTGCGCCGGGTCTTCGCAGGTCAGGGTGTAGTGGCCCAGCAGCTGGAAGGACAGGCTGTTGCTGCCCTTGAGGGCGTACACGTCGAGCGGCACCTCGAACACGCGGGTGTCGAGCTTGCCGCTGGCCGCGGCGGCGCCTTCGGCGGACGCGGGGACGGCGTAAGTGGCCTGCAGCGAGCCGTTGAGGTAGACGTTGATCTGGCTGAGCTTGGCCAGCAGCGCGGGCGAGTGGCGCAGCCGCACGGTCACGCTGGCCGAGCGCACCAGCTTCTCCTGCGGCACGTCGAAGTACAGCGCCTGCTGGCCGTTGACGCCGGTCAGCCGCAGCCCCTGCCGCAGGCCCATCTGCGCCAGCGTCCACTGGCCGGTGAAGCCGGGGCCGGGCGGCGGGGCCGGCTCGACGATCTCCACCGGCGGGGCCGACCGGCGGGCCGGGGCGGCTTCGACCGGGGCCGGTCCGCCGGCCAGGCCGGCCAGGCCGACGGCCAGCAGGGCGGCGGCCGGGCGCGTGCTGCGCCCGCCGAAGAGGCTGGCCACCATGCCCCGGCTGCCGCGCCAGGCCAGGCGCGCCAGCAGGCCCAGGCTGGCGAGCGGCCGGTCCGGCTCGCGCGATTCGCCCAGGCCCAACCAGGCGTCGGCGCGGGTGTAGAGGAGTCGGACCACGTTCACACGCTCCGGAAGTTGCAGATCTCGGAAGGCCAGGCGCATGGGGGCGGAGGCGCCGTCGCCGGCCACCCAGCGCACGGGCAGGTGGTGGGTCTCGCCGCTCCAGTCGAGCACCAGCTCGCTGCCCTCCTCGAAGGCCAGCGGCCGCTGCGGGTCCAGGCTGCGCAGGCTGAGGCCGCCGTCGGACATGTCCAGGGTGCGGGCCGGCTGCAGGCCGCCCGGGCCGCTCAGGGCCACCGGCACCGCGAGCGGCACGCGCACGTGCTCGCGCAGCTGGCGCTGCTCGCGCGCCACGGCCAGCACGGCGCCGATGATCACCATGTTGTAGACGGTCCAGAGGGCCGTCATCCAGACGGTGGCGGTCTCCTCGCCGGCCCCCAGGCCCAGGCGCACCGCGGCTGCCACCAGGCCAGCGAAGTTCAGGCCCCACAGGATCATGTAGGGCCGCGCGATGCGGCGGTCGAAGTAGGCCTTCTCGATCAGGCCGCCCTTGGCGGTGACGTTGAACTTGCCGAGCTTGGGGTTGATGAGCGCCAGCAGCGTCGGCAGCAGGATGTAGGGCGCCAGCACGGTCTCGTAGACCTCGCTCCAGAAGGAGTGGCGGTGGCTGCCCTGGATGATGGAGTTGGTCATGTTGGCCAGCACCAGGTGGGGCAGCGAGTAGGCGGCGAAGGTCAGCGCATAGGCGCTCAGCACCCGCAGGTCGAGCAGCAGGAAGGCCAGCGGCGCGGTGAGGAAGACCAGGCGCGGGATCGAGAACAGGAAGTGCGCCATGGCGTTGAGGTAGCACAGGCGCTGCCAGATCGACAGCCCGCGGCCGAACAGCGGGTTGTCGATGCGGAAGATCTGCGTCATGCCGCGCGCCCAGCGGATGCGCTGGCCCACGTGGCTGGCGAGGTTCTCGGTGGCCAGGCCGGCGGCCTGCGGGATGTTCAGGTAGGCCGTGCGCCAGCCCAGGCGCTGCAGCTTCAGCGCGGTGTGGGCGTCCTCGGTGACGGTCTCCACGGCGATGCCGCCGATGCCTTCCAGCGCGTCGCGGCGCATGACGGCGCAGGAGCCGCAGAAGAAGGTGGCGTCCCAGAGGTCGTTGCCGTCCTGCACGATGCCGTAGAACAGCTCGCCCTCGTTGGGCACGACGTGGAAGAGGCCGAGGTTGCGCTCGAAGGGGTCGGGCGAATAGAAGTGGTGGGGCGTCTGCAGCAGCGCGATCTTCGGGTCGCGCAGCATCCAGCCCATGGTGACCTGCAGGAAGGAGCGGGCCGGCACGTGGTCGCAGTCGAAGATGGCGATGAACTCGCCCTTGGTCTGCGTCATCGCGTGGTTGAGGTTGCCGGCCTTCGCGTGGGTGTGCTGCGCGCGGATGATGTAGCCCGCGCCGACCCGCTCGGCGAAGGCGCGGAACTCCTCGCGCGTGCCGTCGTCGAGCACGTGGACATGCAGCTTGTCGCGCGGCCAGTCGATGTGCAGCGCGGCGATGATGGTCGGCTCCACCACCGACAGCGGCTCGTTGTAGGTGGGGATGTAGACGTCGACATGCGGCCAGTCTTCAAGCGGCCGCTCGATGGGCACGGGCTTGCGGTTGAGCGGCCGCGCCGTCTGGATGTAGCCGAGGAAGAGGATGATCCAGGCGTAGACCTCGGCGCCCAGCAGGGCGAAGGTGGCCACGTGGTCCACCCAGCCGTAGCGCGGATCGCCGAAGCCCAGGGTCTCGGTGAAGCGCCAGTAGGCGTAGCGCGAGGTCAGGAAGATCGACAGGCCGATCAGCACCAGCGTGGCCCAGCGCCGGCCCTGCATGCGCCGCGCGGTGATCCAGGCAAAGGCGAACAGCAGCAGCGAGACCAGGGTCTGGCCCTGCCAGTCCAGCGGCACGGCCACCAGCGGCAGCATCACCGCCAGCACCAGCAGCAGCGTCACGCCGAAGGCAAAGCTGCTCCCCAGCCCCCGCAGGGGCTTGCGCGTGTCCAGGCCCATCGCTCAAGCCTGGTGAAGACGCTGCAGGGCCGCGAGGGCACAGCTGGCGTAGAGCGCCTGGAAGCCGGCGCCGCGGAACAGCTCGGCACCGAAGGGCTCGCCCCGCAGCATGCTGGCCGCCAGCCCGGCATCGCGCAGCACCGGCAGCGGCGCGAGCCGCGGGCCGAGCAGCTCGCGCAGCGAGGCCTCGACCTGGCGGTGCACGGCGTCCTGCGGATCGAAGGTGTTGAGCACGAAGAGCGCCTGGCCCGGCTCGTTCTCCAGCACCCGCAGCATGGCCTCGGCCGCGCGCAGCGCGAAGGCATCGGGCCGCAGCGGGATGACGTTGAGGTCGGCGTCGGCCAGCGAGCGGCGCCACAGCTCGTGGTGGCCCGAGGGCAGGTCGCAGATCAGGAAGGCCTGGCCGGCCAGGCCGGCGAACAGCTCGCGGCACTGCGGCTCGCAGCGCTCGATCAGCGACACCGGCCAGACCCCGTGGCCCGGGATGTCCAGGGTCGAGGGGCAGAGCAGGCCCACCGCGCGGGCGCCGTCCTCGCGTCCCAGTACCAGGGCGTCGGCCCCGGGCACCGGGCGCGTCTGCGGGAAGAACAGGCTGGCCTCGGCCGTGCCCTTGAGATCCAGGATGCGCGGCGCCCAGCCGGCCTGGGCCAGCTGGGCCGCCAGCCCGGTGGCCAGGGTGCTGACGCCGGCACCGCCCTGGATCGAGTGGAAGACCACCCGCGGCGTGCGCTCGGGCTGGCTGCGTGCCGTGGGCGGCAGGGCCGGACGCATCTCCAGGTTGACCGCGCCGAGGCCCGGCAGCTCGAACAGGGCGCCGGGCGGCGGGGTGAGCAGCCCGCCCGGACCCTCGGCCGGGCCGGGGGTCGGCAGCGTGCTGGAGGTGAAGGTGGACAGGCTGTCGTCGATCGACGCGCCCCGCGCGGGGCCGTCCACCGCAGGCGCCGGCGTCGCGCCGGCCGCCGCACGGGCCAGCGGGCTGGCGCCGGCCCGCGGTGGCTCGACGGCGGGGGGCAGCAGGAGGGCCCCGACGTCCTCGGCCGGCGACTGCAGCGCGACCGGCAGCGGCTCCGCCGACTGCGGGCGGGCCGCCAGGGTCGGCGTCGGATCGGCGGCTGCGGGCTCGATCGGCTCGACCGCGAGGGTCGGCTCGGCCATCGCCTCGGACGGGCTTCGCGGCACGGCAAGCGACGGACGGGCCGGCGCCCGGAAAGGTGGGGTCAGATTCCCGAGGTGGCGGGGCGAAAAATGCTGATACGACTCGACGCCGCCCAGGCCCAGACGCGAGAAAAGGGACGACACGTCCGGGCTGACCTCAGCCTTCTGACCCATGAAATCCAACTCCTTCTGATTTCGACGCTCGGCGGGCGCCGCCCAACGCGAGGCTCCGGACCCATACCGCCCCAGACGGCGCGCAAGGATTCGAAGCCGCTTCAACAACCCAGGTTCATGCATCCCGAACCCTCGAACAGCAGCACGCCGACCCCGGCTTGCGGGGCGGGACAGACGAGACCACAGGGGGATGCGGGCCGCAGCGAAACGTCAACACAGCGTCAGCCCGCCGTAATGATACGCGGTGTTACAAGTTGACTGAAGCTGATCTTAAGCTTGGCGTGGCAGGAAAGCTTCAGAAGACCGTCCCCCTGAGCCTAGGGGCTGGACTTGGGGCCAACCCTGACCGAGAAGAACGCGCCGGCCGCAGCGTCAGCCCCCCAGCCTGACAAGGCCTGGACGGCCTGCATGGGCGATGCCGCGGAGCCCCGCGTGCAAGACCTGGCCGCCGGCGCACACGATTATGCTTCGACGAATTGCGCGGCCCAGCCCAGCCCAGCGAATGATCTTCCCCAGCCAATACCCTGCCCCTCCCCTTTCGGCCGCCGCCGGAACCCTCTGTGATTTATGCCATGGGGAATGGATCGACGGGATGTGCCCCGCCTTTTCAATGCATGGCCGAATTTGCCCCTGGTGCATAGTCAGGGCATGTCGCCGCACAAGCTCATCAAGCGTCTCGTCGAGGATGCAGGCGGTACCTTGCCCGTGGCCAAGGCCATGGGCACCCCGGGCTTCCAGCCGACCCTGCACAAGATCTGCAGCGGTCGCGTGCGCAGCCCCTCGCACGAGACGGCCCGCCGCATCGCCGACCACTTCGGCCTGGACGTGCTGGCCGTCTACGACGAGTCGGTCGCGGCCTCGGAGTGGGCCCGCCGCTACGGTGAGCTGCCCTCGAACGAGGAGCCGCACGGTGGCCCTTCGCGGCCCGCGCGGCCGGGTCGCGCCCCAGGGGTCCACCCGAAGACCCCGGATCCGGCCCTGCTGCCCGAGGCCTTCAACCGCCCCGTCCAGATGACCCGGGAGACGCTGATGACCGACCCAGGGAGGGGTCCATCCACGTTCAAGACCGTGCTGGAAGACGACGCTCTGGCCCCCGAACGCCCGGCGGGCACGGTGATGGTCTGGCGCCGCGACCAGCCGCCGCGTCCCGGCCGGCCCATCCTCGTCCAGGATGCCCATGGCCGCTTCCACCCCCGCATCTACCGCGAGGGCAAAACCCCGGGCAGCTGGTTTGGCAGCCCGCGCGACCCGGCCTATGCCGAGTTTGGCAGCGAGGATGGCGCGGTGATTTACGCAAGCGCCTGCTGGGCCCTGATTGCCGAGGATTGATACCCTTTCAAAGGGCCTGGCTAAAACCCTTTGCGAATGGGAATTCGCGAGGTTTCTTCATGCAACAGATCACCGCTCGGGCGGGCGCTGCCGGGCTGGTCAATCGGGAAGGGATCCCGGCTTCCTGACCGACAGATCTCCAACAGAGGCGGCCCCGCGGCCCTCCCGCCCTCCCCCCGCGAGTGAAGGGGCCACTGCCGCCACGCGACAACGGCGTGGGGGCTCTTGACGCAACCCTACACTCCGCGCCCATGCGCCGCTGGCTCCTCGTCCTCCTGCTCGTGCTGCTGCCGCTCCAGATGGTGTGGGCAGCGGCTGCCGGCTACTGCCACCACGGGCAGGGTGCGGGGGCGAGCCATGTCGGGCACCACGACCATGCCGCGCATGGGCATGGCGCCGCCGAGCCCGGACGGGCCGATGCCGACCGCGACGCCCCCCCGGCGGCCGACGCCGACTGCGGCCACTGCCACGGGCAGTGCCTGGGCGTGCTGGCCTGGGTCGAGGCGCCGCGGCTCGACCATCCGGCCGGCGTGCAGCGCCCGGCAGGGCCCCGCCCGCACATGGCGCTTGCCGCCAGTCCGCCCGAACGGCCGCAGTGGCCGGCCCTCGCCTGATCGGCGAGGCGGGTTCTCTCATCGCCTGAACTCCGACGGCGCCTGCGTGCGCCCTGCCGGCCGAGCCGGTGGGGGGCGTGGGGCCCGGTGCGACCCTGGCGTCGCGGCTCGCCGATCTCCCGTGTGTGGTCCCCACCCCTGGAGCCTCGGATGCCCCCGAAACAAACCCTCGCGCGCGCCGGTCGGCGCGCCCTGGAGGCTGCCGCCTTGTCGGCGGCCCTCACCGCCCCCGCGGCACCCGCCGGGGCCGAACCCGTCGCGGGGCCGGCCGTCGCCGGCGCCCCGGCGCTGAAGCCGCTCTTCGACGCGGCCTGGGCGCAGCAGCCCGAAGCCCGGGCCCTGCAGGCGCGCCGCGCGGCCGCCGAGGCCCAGCGCCGCGCCGCCTCGCGCGGCTTGCCCGAGGCGCCGGCCCTGGAGGCTGCGCACAAGACCGACCGCCTCACCGGCCGCAAGGGCGCCCGGGAACTGGAAGTCGGCCTGGCCCTGCCCCTGTGGCTGCCCGGCGAACAGGACCGTGCCGGCGCGCTGGCCGAGGCCGAGGCCGCGGCGGTCGAGAGCCAGCTGGCCGCGGCCCGGCTGCGGCTTGCCGCCAGCGTGCGCGAGGCCTGGTGGGCCTGGCAACAGGCGCGCATGGACGAGGCCATGGGCCGGGCCCAGCTCGACAGCGCCCGGCAGCTGGCCCGCGACGTGGCCCGGCGCACCCGGGCGGGCGAGCTGGCCCGGGCCGACCAGCACCAGGCCGAAGGCGCGGTGGCCGCGGCGGAGGCCCGCCTGGCCCAGGCCGAGGCGGGCGCCACGGCCGCCTGGCTGCGGCTGCAGGCCCTGGGCGGGACCGGGCTGGACGGGGCCGGAGCACCCGCGGCGGAGCCGCAGGCCGAGCCCGAGCCGGCGTCCCCCGATGCCCTCCCGCATCCGGCCCTGACGGCGCTGCAGGACCGCGCCACCGTGGCCGAGCGCACGGCGGCGCTGGCGGCGCGCCGCTCGCGGGCGCATCCCGAGCTGAGCCTCTCGACCACCCGCGACCGCGGCGCGGCCGGCGAGCGCTACGGCCAGACCCTGAACCTCGCGCTGCGCCTGCCCCTGGATGACGGACCGCGCCACGACCGCCGGGTCGCCACGGCGCTTGCGGAAGCGGCCGAGGCGCAGGCTCGGCTCGAGCTCGACCGCGCCCGCCTTGCGGCAGAGCGCGAGGCGGCCCGGGCCCGCGTTGACGCCGCGCGCCGCCAGCAGGCCGCCGCCGAGCGGCGTGCCGCGCTGGCCGGCGAGACCCGCGGCTTCTTCGAGAAGTCCTTCCGGCTGGGCGAGACCGACCTGCCCACGCGACTGCGCATCGAGGCCGAGGCCGCCGAGGCCGAACGGCAGGCCGTGCGCAGCCGCCTCGAACTCGCCGCCGCGATCTCGGCCTGGCGACAGGCCCTGGGCCTGCTGCCCCAGTGAGCCGCCCACCGCCCCCACCCTGCTTCCGGAGCGACCCCATGCCCCACCCCCTGTTCCCGGTCACCCTCGGCCTTCTCGCGGCCCTGCTGCTGCACCCCGCGGCACGGGCCGGCGAAGGCCACGCGCACGGCGACGCCGCGCCGGCCGCCGCCGATCCGGCCCCGCCGCGCTTTGCCGCGGTCGCCGAGCGCTTCGAGCTCGTCGGCGTGCTCCAGGGCCGGCAGATCACCCTCTACCTCGACCGCGCCACCGACAACGCGCCGGTGCGCGAGGCGCAGATCGAGCTGGAGATCGCGGGCCTGCGGCTGCGGGCCGAGGCCCATGAGGAGCTCTACGAGGCCGAGCTGCCGGCCGAGCCGCAGGCCGGGCTGCTGCCCATCCTGGCCACCGTGACGGTGGACGGAGACACCGAGCAGCTGGCCGCCGAGCTGGACCTGCACGAGGCCGCAGCCCCCCACCCGGCCGGGCCCGCGCGCCGCTGGACGGCCTACGCCGTTGGCTCGGCCGCCCTGCTGGCCGCCCTGCTGGCCACCCTGCTGGCGATCGGGGCGGCCGCGATCGTCCGGGGCCGCCGCGCGGCGGCCGCCCGCCTGCGCCGTGCCGGAGGTGTCGCATGAGCCCCCGCCTCCGCCTGTTCGTCCGCCTGCCCTTCGCCCCGATGCACGTCCTGTCGCCCCCCATGCTGCTCCCCCTGCTGCTCGGCCTCGGGCTGGGCCTGCCGGGCCCGGTCCGGGCCGGTGAGGACCACGGGCACGCGCATGGCGCCGCGGCCGCTCCGCCCCCGTCCAGCAGCCCGAGGCGACTGCCCGACGGCAGCGTCTTCCTGCCCAAGCCGGCCCAGCGCCAGCTGGGCGTACGCACGCAGCTGGCCGAAGCGGGCGAGCTGCCGCGCGTGCTCGAGCTCAACGGCAAGGTGGCGATGGACCCCAACGCCGGCGGCACGGTGCAGCCCCTGAACGCCGGCCGCATCGAGCCCGGCCCGCGCGGTCTGCCGAACATCGGCCAGGCGGTGTGCAAGGGCGAGGTGCTGGCCTATGTCCGGCCTTCGACCGCGCCGATCGAGCGCGCCAACCAGGCCGCCCAGCTGGCCGAGCTGCGGGCCGCCCGGTCGCTGGCCGAGCAGCGCGTGGCCCGGCTCCGCGAGCTGGCCGACACGGTACCGCGCAAGGACCTGGAGGCCGCGGAGAGCGAGGCCCGCAGCCTGGCCGAGCGCGTGGCCGCCGTGGGCGACGGCCTGGCCGCACGCGAGGCGCTGGTCGCGCCGGTGGCAGGCGTCATCGCCTCGGCGCAGGCGCTGGCGGGCCAGGTGGTCGACGCGCGGGCGCTGGTCTTCGAGATCGTCGACCCGACCCGGCTGCGCATCGAGGCGCTGGCCTACGAGCCGGGGATCACCGCGGACCTCGGCGGCGCCAGCCTGGCGCTGGGCGAGACGCGCGTGCCGCTGCGCTTCGTCGGCGCGGCCCGCAGCCTGCGCGAGCAGGCCCTGCCGCTGGTCTTCCGCGCCGAGGGCCAGGCGCTGGCGGCGCTGGCGCTGGGCCAGCCGGTGCGGGTCTTCGTGCAGCGCAGGCAGACGATCCGCGGGATCGCGGTGCCGGCCGCCGCGCTGATGAAGAACCCGGCCAACCAGACCATCGTCTGGGTGAAGACCGCGCCCGAGCACTTCGCGCCGCGCAGCGTGACGGTGGAGGCCCTGGACGGCGTGCGCGTGGCCGTCACCTCGGGCCTGCAGGCCGGAGACCGCGTGGCGACGCAGGGCGCCACGCTGATCAACCAGATCCGCTGAGGGGCGCGCCATGTTCAAGCTGCTGCTCGAGTCCAGCCTGGCCCACCGGCTGCTGGTGATGCTGGCCAGCGTCGCGTTGATGGTCGGCGGCGCGTTCACGCTGTCGCGCACGCCGGTGGACGTGTTTCCCGATCTCAACAAGCCCACGGTCACGGTCATGACCGAGGCCGGCGGCATGGCCGCCGAGGAGGTGGAGCAGCTCATCACCGTCCCGCTGGAGACGACGATGAACGGCCTGCCCGGCATGGAGTCGCTGCGCTCCACCTCCACGGCTGGCCTGTCCTTCCTCTACCTCACCTTCGACTGGCAGACCGACATCTTCCGCGCCCGCCAGCTGGTCGCCGAACGGCTGGCGGCGATGGCGGGCGGGCTGGCCGAGGGGGCGGTGCCGCGCATGGGCCCGATCAGCTCGATCATGGGCGAGATCCTGCAGATCGCGATCCCCGTCGATCCGCAGCAGATCAGCCCGATGGCCGTGCGCGAGTACGCGGACTGGGTGCTGCGGCCGCGGCTGCTGTCGGTGCCGGGGGTCGCGCAGGTCATTCCCATCGGCGGCGAGGTGCGCGAGTTCCAGGTGCAGCCCGACACGGTGCGCATGGCGGAGCTGGGCATCGGCCACGACCAGCTGGAGGCGGCGCTGCGGGGCTTCTCGGCCAACACGTCCGGCGGCTTCCTGGAGCGCAACGGGCGCGAGGTGCTGATCCGCCACCTGGGCCGCACCGCGCGGCTGGAGGACCTGCGCATGCTGGCCCTCACCGCGCGGCAGGGCCAGCCCATCCTGCTGCACCAGATCGCCGAGGTCACCTTCGCGCCCGCGGTCAAGCGCGGGGAGGCCGGCTTCGAGGGCGGGCCGGCCGTCATCCTGGGCCTCCAGAAGCAGCCCGGCGCCGACACCCTCCGACTCACCCGCAGCCTGGAGGCCGCCCTGGACGAGCTGGCCGCCACGCGGCCCGCCGGCATGGCGGCCCCGCGCGTGACCTTCCGCCAGGCCAGCTTCATCGAGGCCTCGATCCACACCCTGCAAGGCAAGCTGATCGGCGCCTCGGTGCTGGTCGCCGGGGTGCTCTTCCTCTTCCTCGGCACGCTGCGGCCGACCGTCATCGCGCTCACCGCGATCCCGGTCTCCCTTGGCGTCACGGTGCTGGTGTTCCGCTACTTCGGGCTGTCGATCAACACGATGACCCTGGGCGGCCTGGCCATCGCCATCGGCGGGCTGGTGGACGATGCGGTGGTCGATGTGGAGAACATCCTGCGGCGCCTGAAGGCCGATCGCGCCCGGCCCCCGGCCCAGCGCCAGCCCCTGCTGCGCCTGGTGGCGCAGGCCTCGATGGAGGTGCGTTCGGGCATCCTGTACGCCACGGCGATCATCGTGCTGGTCTTCCTGCCGCTGTTCGCCCTGCCCGGGCTGGAGGGGCGGCTGTTCGTGCCCCTGGGCATCGCCTTCATCGTCTCGACGCTGGCCTCGCTGGCGGTGTCGGTGACGGTCACGCCGGTGCTCAGCGTCTACCTGCTGCCGCGGATGAAGACGCTCGACCACGGCGACACCCGGCTGCTCGCCTGGCTCAAGGCCCGCTACGGCCAGGGCCTGCGCGGCGTGCTGAACCGCCCGAAGACCGCCCTGGCGGCAGCAGGCCTCGCGGTGCTGGCTGCCGCCACGGCCCTGCCCTTCTTCCCGACGACCTTCCTGCCACCCTTCAACGAGGGCTCGCTGCTGATCGGCCTGCGCCTGAACCCCGGCGTGACCCTGGGCGAAAGCTCGGCCCTGGCCCGGCAGGCCGAGCAGCTGGTCCGCCAGGTGCCGGGGGTCACGCACGTCGGCCGGCGCAGCGGACGGGCCGAGCTCGACGAGCATGCCGAGGGCGTGCACGTCAGCGAGCTGGACGTGGGCCTGCTGCCGGCGGACAAGCTCGGGCGCAGCCTGGACGCGATCAAGGCCGATCTCCGCGCGCGGCTTTCCAGCCTGCCCGCGGCCGTCGAGATCGGCCAGCCCATCTCGCACCGCATCGACCACATGCTCTCGGGCGTGCGCTCGCAGATCGCGCTCAAGATCTACGGCGAGGACCTGGACGCCCTGCGCGCCCAGGCCGAGGCGCTGCGGCAGCGCCTGGCCGCGGTGCCCGGTCTGGTCGACCTGGCCGTCGAGAAGCAGGTGCTGGCGCCGCAGGTCAAGGTGCGCCTCGATCCGGCCGCCGCGGCGCAGTACGGCGTGCCCGCGCCCCAGGTGCTGGCCACGCTGCAGAGCCTGGTGGCCGGCGAGAAGATCACCCAGATCGTCGAGGGCGGCCGGCGCTTCGCGCTGGTGGTGAAGCTGCCCGAGGCGGCGCGATCGGTCGAAGGCCTGGGCCGGCTCCTGATCGAGACGCCCAACGGCCGGGTGCCCCTGTCCAGGCTGGCTTCGATCGAGGAAAGCGACGGACCGAACCAGATCAGCCGCGACGACGGCCGGCGGCGCATCGTGCTGTCGGCCAACGCCTCCGGCCGCGCCCTGTCCGAGGTCGTCGCAGACCTCCGCCGGGTGATCGCCGAGACCCCGCAGCCCGAGGGCAGCTTCATCACCCTGGGCGGGCAGTTCCAGGCGCAGGAGGAGGCCTCGCGGTGGATCGGCCTGCTGTCGATCGTGTCCCTGGGGCTGATGTTCGTGGTGCTCTACAGCCGCTACCCGTCCGTGACGCTCTCGCTGCTGATCATGGCGAACATCCCGCTCGCGCTGGTCGGTGCAGTGATCGGCCTGTGGCTTTCAGGCCAGCCGCTCAGCGTCGCCGCGCTGGTGGGCTTCGTCACGCTGGCCGGCATCTCGGTGCGCAACGGCATCCTCAAGGTTAGCCACTACCTCAACCTGATGCGCTTCGAGGGCGAGACCTTCACCCAGGCCATGGTCGTGCGGGGCTCGCTGGAGCGGCTGGCCCCGGTGCTGATGACGGCGCTGGTCACGGCCTTTGCGCTGGCGCCCCTGCTCTTCGAGGCCGAGCAGCCGGGCACCGAGCTGCTGCACCCGGTGGCGGTGGTCATCTTCTCGGGCCTGATCAGCTCGACCCTGCTCGACACCTTCCTCACGCCCACGCTGTTCTGGCGCTTCGGCCGCCGCGACGCCGAGCGGCTGGCGAGCGCCACGGAGGCCGAGGCGCTGTGAAGCGCCGGGGCGGCCTTCAAGGCCGCTCGGCCGCCGGGCCGCTGCGCAAACAAAAAGGCCTTGGTCCTTTCGGACGCAAGGCCTTGCGCGCTAGCGGTGTTGGGTGGGGTGGCTGATGGGAGACCATTGGCCACCGCGAAACCCCAGCTCTCATAGGCACTTAGAGCCGGCGCAACACAGGTCTGTGACGCAGATTGTGTGACAGGTCGGAACCCTACGCAACGGATGCTCGCGGCTGGGCTATGCGGCAGCGGGCACCTGCACCCGACCCGCATTCAACACTTGCCCATCAAGGGCCGCCTGAACAGCATCAATCATGCTCTGTCGCGCCTCGCCAGCAGCCCGCGCGACACAAGTTGCGAGGCCAGTCGCGACCACCGCCTCCGAGAGCCCAACCTGCTGCGCGAGCTCGTGCGCGACAGCGTGCGGGTCGCCGAGGCCGCACCTTGCGAGTGCAGCAGCGGCTTCAGCATCGGAGTCAAAGTTGAAAAGCGCCCGGGCTTCCGCCAGCCCGACAGTACGCGCGATGTCCAGCGACCATCGTTCGGGGCAGGTGGTACCCGGCAAACGCGCCCAGGAGAGTCGTCGCTCTGCGCCAGGAAGCGGAAAGCGGGTTCGCGCTGCTCGGACGTACTCTTCCGCCTCGGTGTCGGTAACGTCGCCATCCCAAAGAACCAAACAGCGAGCACGGTCGGCCAGTCGCAGATGGCTCTGTGCCTGCAAAGCAAGCTCCGTTTTGGCGCCGCAACTCTTCACCAGCACGCGACGCCGGATTGACTTCGGAAGCATTTGTTGCAGCAGCCCGACGGCGAACTCGTCTTCGCACAAGACCAGAAGTTCACACTCGGTCGTATCCGCAATTTCGGAGAGTGCGAACTGCGTGGAAGGCGAGGAAACAACGCGGTGTGTATCCCCCTCTCTGACGACCAGAACTCGCGCCTCGCGGGGAAGCTGGTCCAAGACATGGTGCGAGTGAGTCGACCCAATGACTTGCAGCTTCCGGGACCAAGCAATCTCAATCAGCGCCTGCGCGGCCCGCCGTTGAGCTGCGGGGTGAAGACCGGTCTCCAGCTCTTCGATGACGACCAACGCACCTTGGGGAACCGCCTCCAGCCGTGCCAGTAGCCCAATCAACGCGTCTTCGCCCGTGCCCATGTTGAAGCTCGTGTATCCACCCGCAGCAGCGCTTCGGCGGATTGCATAGCGACTACCGCTAAGGACTTCGGCACTCGGATACTGCCGACCAAGAACACGCTCTAGGTGGCCGCGCGCCTCGGCGGTCAAAGGCGCAACTCTGGGCGTCGCGGTAAGTCCGAATTGGTTACGCAACGAGGGCAGCTCGATGGCCGGAACCGCGCGAGAAAGGCCGAGGAACTCGACGGGCCGAGCCGGGCGACGCTCATATCGCATCCACTTGTCGGACTGCTTCGATATGGAGACCTCGGGCCGCCCAGAAAAGCCCCAGCTGATTTGAACCCCTGAGACGTCGGCGTCGCCGGGCCCGCGATGGAAGAAGTCCTGAAATGTGTAGTAGCCGAACGCCGTCGCACCAGTGCCGGCTCTTCGGCGTGAGTTCGATGGAAAGTGACCGGCAATGCCGTGGAATGCGAGGGCTGCCAGCGAAAGCAGGGTCGACTTTCCTGAACCGTTCTGTCCAGAAAAGAAGGTGACCGGATAGCGCAACTCTGCGTTGAGGCTGCGAATCCCGCGAAGTCCCCGACCCGCTGGAGCTGAAATCGCCAACGACTTCAGCAATGGAAATCGTCCCAAGCGCTCTGCTTGCCAAGCACGCAACAGGTCGCGCTCCGTGTCGTTCAACCTCGTTCCAGGCACATAGCCCCCTTCCCTGCCTTCTTCTCTCGGCCATGCTCTTGAAGCGGCACAGGAAGTCGTGCAGCGGCATCAAGAACATGGCACGCGCGGTTTGCAATAGCTTACCGCGTGAACGGGCAGGCCAGCCGATTGGCCATCGGCTGGCAGCGCCGGCTGAACGGCGCAATCGCATTAGAGGGACGTTCCGACCGAGGTCAGCGGCTAACGCTCGCCGTTGTCGGCACCTGGCTCGACGCCGCCCAGCAGGTCGGCCGCCCGCTGGGCCTGAGCGGCGGCGGTGAAGATTGCGCGCTTGTCGTCCTTCAGAACGGCCAGCCACTCGGCCAAGTACGCGGCATGGTCCTCGCGCGGTTCCGGGCTGAGCTGGCTGCCGGCGCACACGAAGGCGGCGCCGAGCTCGGCGACGAGCTCTTCCATCGCATAGGCCTGGTCGCCGAAGCGCTGGCCGAATTGACGCGCCAAGCGGTCCGGGTGGCCAGTCCAGTGCACGAGCTCATGCGCCAGGGTGCCGAAGTACGCGGCGGCATCGCGGAAGCGCGAAGCCTCGGGCATCTGCACGAGGTCAGGCCCCGGTGCGTAGAACGCGCGGTCGCCACCATGGCAAACCGTCGCGCCTGACCGCGCCACGAGGGCCAGCGCGTCGGCGTCGGGCTGGACAGCCTCGGGCGCTTCGGGCGCGGCTGGCGCGGCCAGCCCATCCACCTGCTCGGTGTTGAAGACCGTGTAACTGCGCAGGAAGGCCACCGAGCGCCGTGCAGGGGCTTCACCTTCGGCCGGCTCGGTGCCCTCCTTGCTGGGGCTGAACTGACCGGCATAGACCACCATCGTGCCGCGCTCGCCCTTGCGAACCTGCCCGCCCAGCGCCTCGGCCTGGCGGTAGGTCAACCAGGTGCGCGACGTGAAGCCGCGCTCCATCGCTGCGCCCCACAGCAGCAGGACATTCACGCCACGATACGACTCGCCCCCATGCCGGCGGGGCAGCATGTCGCCGCTGGCGGCGCCACGGGACCACGGGCACGACCAGGGGCGGACGCCCCTGTCCAGGGCCTCGACGATTCGACGGGTGACCTCGGCGTAGAGGTCGCGCTGCTGCTTCTTGCCTTCCATGTCTTGCTCCTTTAGGGCTGGGGGTGCGTGTGGCACCCCGTGCCCGTCGGCGAGACCGGGGGTAGAAGAGCGCAACCGCCGCAGGCCTGGAAGGGGCACACCCCGGCTGCACGACAGGAAGCTGGGGATGCCAGGCCGGAGGGCACGCTGCAGCGTGCGGACGGTTGCGCGGCGCGAGGGGAGACCCCTTAGAAACAAGAGAGGCGCCCGAAGGCGCCTCTCCCCCCTTGCGGGGCCGTACAGTGCATTTTCCGGACGGGGCCGAGGCCACGAACGGGCGCGCGGGAACGCGCCTAATCAGCTTGTCCCGATTGCCTGCGGGTCATCGTCTGAGGGTCTACCTAGGGTAGCTCCCAGGTTTTAAACGGCGCGCTGCCTCAGCTCGTGTAACGTCGTCACGCTGAAACTGACCCACACCAGCGGGTCGCGCAGCTCGACCGCGACGAGCTTGACCCGGCGTTCCAGCGTTACGCGTTCCTGCAAGGGTCGGTGACCCCACAGCGACGTGGCGGCCAGGAGGATGCGGCGAGCATGGTTCAGCTCACGGTCGTAGACGAAGACCAAGCCCCCGAGCCGGTAGGCGCCGGCCTGGTCGAACGGCTGGCCGACGAGCTCCGCCCACCGCAGGCAGGCCGCGAGCTGCGGCAGCGCCTTGCGGGCGGCCTCGACCTCGCACACCTCCACCGTCGCCGGCCCGTCGGCCCGGCGCTGCCAGACGGCACCGTCTGGCATCTTGCGCAGCATCTTCACCATCCGGTCCACCGGGAACGGCGCCTTGCGCCGCAGCAGCAGGTACTCCCCGGCGGTCTGGAAGCCCTCGACCTGGCGCTCGATGAGGTAACGCGTAGCCAACGTTCGGTGGAAGAAGGTGCTGCCCGACACGCTCGACAGGTCCAGCGTGTGCTGCGCCTCGATGCCGCGGGCCTCCAGCCAGGTGGCGCCGACACGGGTCAGGCACAGGCTGCGCGAGCCGAGCGCGTTACGCCGTTCCAGCAGCAGGCCCTCGGCAACCAGCCGACCGGCGACGCGCCGACAGACCTGCTCGGCGTACCGCGCCTTGGGCCAGACGGCGCGGGCCAGCTCGGCGACGCGGACGTGTCCATGGTGGGCGACGACACGCATGCACTTCAGCTCGTTGGCGCGGGCCTGCTCGCGCCCGCTGCGGCTGCTGGTCTGCCGAGGTGCACGTGATGCTGACACGGCGGCGGGCGCGGCGCCCAGCACGCCCTGCAAGTCGGAGGTCGAGACTTTCATTGTGGCTTCCGGTGGTACGTCCACTGTCTAGCCACCATCTCGCCGGCCACCGCCGTCCCGAGTGCCTGCGCGTCATTGCGCGAAGGCTAAATGCGGGGGGCTTCACTCCATCGAGCCGGCATTTTCGCCGCGCTTCGCCCGACGGGCGCACCCGTCATCTGGAGCATCTCGATGGACAAGTTCATCCCCAAGTCCGCGCTGGTCGAAGCCCTAGGCGTCTCGACCCGCACCCTGGAAAACTGGATAGCGCAACGCGCCTTCCCGGCCCCGCGCCACCTGGCCGGCAGCCGGCTGTCGTTCTTCGACGTGGCCGAGGTTGAAGCCTGGCTGGAACGCGAGCTCACCGAAGGGGGCCAGGCATGAAGCGCCCCCGCAACCGCATCGCCAGCGCCGAGAACGACCGCTGGTTCGAGCGCTACGGCAAGGGCGGGTACTTCTGCCTGCCGCGCGCCCTGCTGTTCAACCTGGTCGACTGCATCGACAACGCGGCGCTGTACGTGTACGTCGCCCTTGCCTCGTGCCACTACGAAGGCAACACGACCTACGCCGGGCCACACATCGCCAAGCTCACGGGCAAAGACGAGAGCGCCGTGCGCAAGCACATGGTTGAGCTGGAGACCCTCGGGCTCATCAGGCGTGAGCCGCTGGGTCGCGGCTACAAGGTGCTGTTCCAGTGCCCCGACCGCAAGCGCATCAAGGACGGCGCGGCCGTCGTGGCCGCCGACAGGCTGGAGCAGCAGCAGCGCAAGGCCGCCGCTCAGGCTCGCCGCAAGTCAGCAACGGATGCACGTCACCAGCGTGAATTGCTGAAGCCGCCGCCGAACGAACCGCCGCTGGAGAAGCCACCGGCGTCGTGACGGTGGTCGGAGAAGCCATAGGCATTCCCGTTCACGTCTACATGGCCGGTGGCCATGGGCGTCCCGTCGACGTTGACCGCCGGCCCCCGGCGGTCATTGCTGCCGTGCCGGCGGCGGTGACCATCGTCGTCATCGAATCTGTGGCCTGCCGGAGCCGACCAGCCCAGGCGCTCGCCAAGACTGCCCGGGCCGCGGAACGTCCGAACCGCAAGCGTCGCGGCCCACAGAACCCCTGCAAGGAAGATGACAGCGCCTACACCCATGGCGAGCAGCTCGGCACGAAGGCCGAACACCCGGATGCCCTCCCGAAACAGCAGGACACCGCCGAAGAACAGGAAGGCCCCGCCGAACGTGGGCAGCAACCAGGTGTACGAGCGTTGGTGCATGAGGTTTCTGACTGTCGGGCCGATGCCTTCCGTCACGCAGGTATCGGCCCGACGGGCAGGAACTTGAGCCCGGCGACGGGCCTGGCGCTCGCCACACGCGCGCGCTTCTGCAGGCTTCAGCCTGCCTGACACGGGGCGGGCCAGGCCCGCCCTTGCGTCGCCCGCAACGCAGGCCCTCTTGCCTTGCGGGTGCTCTTCACCGGGCGACAGCCGCCCGCAGGGCGGCTTCTTCTTCGGTTCTCAGAACACGCTTTTGCAACAGCTTCTGGTCTGAAGGACTTTGTTTATTCGTGGGTGGTGGTCACGCGGTAACGCTCACCGGGTGGTGGTCACCCAGTAACGTTACAGCGTGACGGTGTTTCGACTCGCGGCCTGCGGCTAAAGGCCTACGCCGACCCATTGGCCGTCGACCGCGCGAGCCCGGCCCAAGGCAACCAGTGTGTCCAGCAGCGTAGGCAGGCGGTCGCGCCAGCGACCCCGGCCGTTGAAGTGCCCGGCCAGCCCTTCGAGGTCCAGGCTGCGCCCGGCGCCGGCCAGCACCTCGGCCACCGCCTTGATTTGCTCGGTCAGCCCCGTGGGCCACGGGCGCTGCACAACGGCGGCCTTGGTCGGCTTCACGTCGGCGGTCTCATCCTCGCCCTCGTCGGCGTCTTCCGCCCCTGTCTCCAGGGCCGCCTGCTCGCCTTGCCCCGCCTGCTGGAACTCCGGGCGCAGCCACCGCACCGTGCCGGCCGCTTCCTCGGCCGCGCGCTTGGCATTCAGCTCCACCAGCCGTAGCAGCAGCGTGTCGGTGTCGGCCGGCAGGGTCAGGTCGGCCCAGCCGTAGGCCTGCAGCACGGCAGTGTCCAGCTCGTCGTGCAGGCTCTTGAGCACGCCCACCAGGCCGTGTTCGTGAACCACCTTCTCCTTGGCGGTCAGCACCTCGCCGCTGCGCAGCTTCTCCAGTACGTTGTAGGTGGCCGTGAGCGTGGCGTCCGGTTGGGCCGCAAGCTGGGTCTTGCGGTGGGCGTCGATTTGCTCGCCCAGCGTGCGGATGCGCTCGGCCAGCGCCCCGGCCGGGTCAAGGTCGGGGAAGGGGAACGCCTCGAAGCAGGTGGACTTGCTGTAAACCGGGTCATTGCCCACTCCCAGGGCACCGCCAGACGCCAGAGCCCAGGCGATGTGGACTGAACTGGACAACACCCCAAGGTGAAGGGCATCCGCGCTAGCCACGAGGATGAGCTTGTCGTCCGGCAGGATGGAGGCGTCGAGCCACTGGAACACCCTGTGCTTCGCCACCTGACCGGTCACGATGTAGCGAGGAAGTCCAGACAGGGCCGGGCGAATCTCCCCTCGCGACCTCCCGTGGAGCCACCACTTCTCGCGAAACTGCCGGTCGCGGTTCGCGTCTCGCTCAGGCTTGACCCGCTCCAGCAGCCACTGATAGACGGCCGGGAAGCGCCGCCGGACTTCGTCCGCTTGCAGGCCAAAGAGGTCAATCACCATGACGCCACGAGGCGTGCCGGTCAGGTCGCGCCCGTTACGGTACGGGCGGATGTACTTATCTAAGCCGGCAACCGTGCCCAAGCCCAGGTTCTGCGCCTCTGTGGGCGTGACGAGAAATCCGGCCCCATGCGGTATGACCCCTCGGCTGGACAACCCAGCATTGGCCTGCAGCCGCTTCGCCCCTGCGACGTTGGCGCCGACCTTCAGGTCGGCGTGAATGACACCTTGGCGGGTCACCAGTTCGACCGCGACCTCACCGTTTTCTTCTTCCGTCTCCAGACTGACGGTCTGCAGCTTGCCCTCGACAGCACCACGCACCCCGACGGACATGGCAATGCGCACCGCTGCACCGTTTGCGCTGTCCACCCACGGGTGGTCGGGCACGGCGTAGGCCAGGCTCAGCGGCGGGGTGGCGGTCTGGTGCGCCTCAATCACCCGCCGGTTGAAAATCATGGTCAGGCTGTTGGTGGTGATGAGGCCGAAGCGCTCGGCCTGGCCCTGGCGGACCGTCTCGGCGGCCTTGTGCCACCAGTACATGACGAAGTCGGCGCTGTCGGGCACCTCGGGCCAGGCGGCGCGCAGGGCGTCCGCATAGCCGTCGCCCAGGGCCACCCGCATGCGCTTGTTGCCGATGAAGGGCGGATTGCCGACGATGAAGTCGGCCTTGGGCCACTCGGCCTGCCGGGGGTTCACGTAACGCCACTGCACCACCTGGGCGGCCTCGTCAGGCACGGGTTGGCCCGTCACGGGGTGCGGCTTGACGGTCTCGCCGTCCCAGCGGGTCAGCACTTTGCCGGTGGCGTCAGTCATCGGCTCCTGGCGGTCGTAGGCCAGCACGGCGTCCCGGTGCTCGATGTTGCCGTAGTCGTGCACCACGGGCTCGGCCACGTTGGCACGCCCTTGAGTTCGGATGTGCCACTGCAGGAAGCCAATCCACAGCACCAGCTCGGCCAGGGCGGCGGCGCGCTCGTTCAGCTCCACGCCGCGCAGTTGCTGCAGCGTGACGGTCTCGCCGGCCAGGTCCAGCGCGTCCTGCTTGTCGCCCAGGGCGCTGAGCTGGTTCAGCACCTCACCCTCCAGGCGCTTCAGGTGCTCCAGTGTCACGTACAGGAAGTTGGCGCTGCCGCAGGCCGGGTCCAGCACGCGCAGGGTGCACAGTCGGTGCAGGAAGTCCTTCACCTGCCGGCGGGCCTCAGCCCATTTGGCGCGCACTGCGGCGTTGTGCCGGTCGAGCGCGGCGAAGTCCTTCTTGGTCTTCACGGCGGGCGGGTTGGCCTCCAGCTCGGTGGCCTCGTGGGCCAGCAGCAGCGCAGCGGCCTGGGTGTTGGCCCATTCGGCACGTAAGGGCTCGATGACGGTGGGCAGCACCAGCCGTTCGACGTAAGCACGCGGGGTGTAGTGGGCGCCCAGCGCGTGGCGTTCGTTGGGGTCCAGCGCGCGTTCCAGCAGGGTGCCGAAGATGGCGGGCTCGACCTCGCGCCAGTTGGCACGAGCGGCCTGCACCAGCAGGTCGATTTGCTCGGGCGTGAGAAGCAGACTGTAGCCATCGGCGCTGTCGCCCTTGAACAGCTTGCCGTTGAACTTCAGCACCGACTGCACCAGCGCCACCGAGAAGCCGCCCCGGTCCATGTCGGCCCACAGGCTGCGCAGCATCAGTTGCAGGGTGGCGGGGTTCTCGCGGTGCTGCAGCAGCAGCGCCTGGAAGGAGCCCTTGGGCAGCAGCTCAACGTCCTCCGCGAACATGCTGAAAAGGCAGCGCGAGAGGTAGGCGGCCACGACCTGTGGCGCATGGCCAGCCTGTTCCAGCGACCGCGCCAGCAATGCCAGCTTGTTGGACACATCACGGGTGACCTTGGCCGCGATGAGTGCCGGGTTCAGGTCGTCCGGTTGGGTCCAAATCTTGCGCAGTCGCTCCAGCGTTTCGGGCTTTGCCAAGTCAGCCAGCAGGATGCGATGGCTGCGCGGGTCAGGGAAAGGTGTGTAGGTGCCGCCGCTGCGGCTGAACTCCGCGTAGACCTCAATGACTGTGCCCACGTCCACCACCATGACGAACGGCGGGCGGCCTTCATCGGCCGGGAGCGCGCGGGCGTAGCTTTCGCCCTGACTGCGGGCACGCAACAAGCCGTCATCGAAGCCCTTGGTGTGCGAGCCGGCCTTGAGCTTCTTGGCCTCCAACACGAAGTGGCCACGCTTGTAGCAGTCGATGCGGCCGGCACTGCTGGAGCCGTCGCCATGGCTGAAGGTGACGGGGCGCTCGAACATGTAGTCCTGCGCGGGCGTCGGGTGCGGCTTGGGCACGCCCAGAAGCTCGCACAAGTCCATGACGAAGGTCTGAGCGGTGGCCAGCTCGCTCGCGGTAACTCCCTGCCAGCGCTCGATGAACGCTTGAGCCGATGTTGCTTTTGTATCCATGCGCCCATGATAGGGATTGGTTCGGCGCATCTCGGGGGTGCCACGCCACAGGACGTGGGGCAAGGCGTCCAGCCGCAGCACCGCGCGCTGCACCGTGCCAACACGGTCAACGCGCGGCAGGGGGCGCCACAAGTCAGGTTTCGCCCCAGCGAAATCAGGCCCGCCCACGGGCCGGTGACGCAGTGGGGGCGAAGCCCCGCCCCACCCGCTGAAGGCGGGCGGGCAACCCGGGCGATGGCCGACGTCCAGGAGGCGCCTGCCGGTGGCGCGAACAGCGACACCAAAGGCAAGCAGCGCGCGGGTTGCCCGCCCGTTGGCTCTGCCGTGCAGAGTCAGCGGGATGGGGCGCGGTATTGGCAAGGGGACGAGGGCGTCCAGCCCGAGACACGGCGTGTCGCCCTAGCGACCGTGAGCCGGGATGCCCCGTTCCCCCACGGTGGAAGCGTCTGCTTCTACCGTCTCGGTCTTGGCGACGGTCTGCAAGACGGTGGCCGGTGACGGCCTGCCACCAAGGCAGGCCGTGAACTATTGCCTTGCCAGGCGGCGCGGCGGCGATACAGTTCGGCTCCTACTTCATCAGCGCACATCCCGCGCAAGAACACGCTCCCCCCACCCAAGCTGGTGGCATCGGGGTCGTGTTCTTTAAAAATCCCTGCCTGTCGGCATACCCCAGACCCGCGCTTAGAACAGACTAACTAGCCTTCGCGCCCTGGGGTCGGCGCCGACAAGCCAACTCCCAACTTCCAAGGCCTGGCCCCACAGCTCCGTGGTGCGCCAGTAGACGCCACCCGTTCGACGGGCTCGGCGTTGGGCACCTCGTGCCCCGCATGCTCCAGCCGTTCTGGCCTTGAGCTGCAGACTTGCGCTGCCTGAATCTTCGGCGGCGCTCCCCCTCACACATCAAGCCTTGCCGGCGGCGTCGCCGGCAGGGCTTTCGTCTTTGGAGACTTCAACATGAGCAACAACAAAATCCTGAGCGCCCTGTTCGGCAGCCACAAGGCTGCGGCAGCCCCGGCACTGAAGGCGGTGCCGCCCTCGCCTTCCCGCGCTGAGCTGATTCACCCCGGCGGCGGCTTCGATGTCGCGGGCTACGACCTGAACGGCAGTTACCGCGTCCTCTCCCGCAAGACCGGCCAGCTCGTCACGCTGAGCGGCAAGCTGGACGAAGCGACGCTGCTGACCAAGCTCGGCGCGGCGTACTGCCTCGACCACTACGGCACGATGGACCCGAAGACCCGCAAACGCGTTTTCGCGTCGGACGTGCTTGCCGAGGAAATCCGGCTGGGCTGCGACGAGTTCGGGCCTGCGCAGGCCGAAACGGTCCGCGGCCCGGGCCTGTACGAGGACGACGGCAAGCTGGTCGTCCATTACGGCCTGGCGGTCTACGACGAAGCTGGCGCGCCGGTGGACACCACGCCCACCAAGCAGCGCGTGTACGTGGCGGGCGAGAGTCTCGGCTTCGACGCTTCGACGCCCTCAGCATCGGCAGCCGATGTGCACTTGGTCGAAAGCACCTTCGAGTCGTTCGGCTTCGAGCAGCAGCACGGCGCGGCGGTCTCGCTCGGTTGGCTGGCCAGCGCAGCGATGGGTGCGGTTCTGCCGCACAGCCCCTCGCTCATCGTCACGGCGGAACGCGGCTCGGGAAAGACCACCTGGGTGGACCTGCAGACCGCGTTGCTCGGCAGGCAGGCGGTACGGCGTGACGGCGTTCCGACGGTGGCGCAGGTGCTGCACGCGGTGAAGGACTCGTCGCTGGCGATGATTTGCGACGAGTTCGAGCCGCTGAAGGTCAGCAAGGGCGAGATGCTGAAGCTGGCCGAGGTGTTCAACAGCGGCTTCACCAAGACGCCGGGCAAGGGCAAGTTCTCGCGTGTCATCGGCGGCAAGGTGCAGTACTTCAACGCGCCAGCCGGTGTGGTGCTCTGCGGCATCCACCTGCCCGAGCTCGAACCGGCGCTGGAAAGCCGCTCGGTGCGGCTGTCGATGGTGCCGAAGCAGCGTGCGGGGATGACGAAGAGCCCGCTGTTGGACCCGGCGAGCGGCGTGCAGCCCGGCGAGCTGGGCGCGCGGCTGCGGCGGCTGCTGGTGGCACGTTGGCAGGTGATGCGCGACGCCCGCGCAGCGGTGCACCGCATGCTGCAGGACATCGGGCACCCTGACCGGCGGGCCGACACGTGGAGCCCGCTGCTGGCCGGCTACATTGCCCTGAAGCACGACACCGTGCCGGCGCTGCGCGACCTCGCTGCGCTGATTGCGCAGTGGGGGCTGAACGTGGTGCCGCAGGACGAGCACGAGTCGCACGGCGAAGCCTGCCTCGGCGCAATGCTGGACCGCAAGATGGTGGTTCGGGTCGAAGCGGACGGCAAGACCGCCAAGCTCTACACCCGGGTTCGCGAGGCGCTGCAGACGCTGGTGTCCGGCGACGCCGACCGCAACACCCTGGCAGCGCTGGAAAAGCACCTGGCCATGCTCGGCGTGCGCGCCCTGTTCGACCGCAAGCGAGAGGCCTGGACGTTGGCGGTGGCGTCGTCCGAGCATCACGTCGGCGCGCGTCAGTTGTTCCAAGGCACAGCGTGGGCACGAGGCACCTGGAAAGCCGCACTGTTGACGTTGCCTGGCGCGACGCGCGGACAGCAGCGCTTCGCAGGCGACAGCGTGAAGGCGGTGCTGGTGCCGGCCCCGGCCGCTATCAGCAACCCGCCGAGCGTCAACGACGAAGATACCCCGACACCGCGACAGCCGGCAGGCGCGAGCGCTACGGCGCGAGGCGAGTCGGTGGTCTGAGTGAAGCGATGACGGGGCGTGTCCCCACGTACAAAGCGGCACCAAGCCATCGGGCCTGGTGCCGCTTTGCTTTGTGCGGCGCCGGAGGACCCGGCGCCCTGCCATCAGGCCTCGACCTTGAGGCTCACGTAGCCTTGCCCTGGCTGCCACGGCTTGGCGGCCAAGGCAGGAAAGCGGACCTTGCGGAACTGCTCGACCAGCAGCTCGAAAGGCAGGTCGGAACCGTAGCCGTCGGTGATGGCTCCATCCCCGGTGGTGTGGCCCATCAGCCGCTTCAGGTACTTGGACGGTACGGCTGCCGCCTCCAGCATGTCCTTCATGGTGTGCCGGAACGAGTACAGCACCTTGCGGCTGTCCGTGATGCCCACGGCACGCTTGTAGCGGCCGAAGAACTTGGAGAACGACCCGGACAGCTTGCCGTGGCTGTCCTTCGTCAGCGTCGGGAACAGCACAGCGGCGCCGCGCTGGCGCACCCACTCCGCATAGCGCAGCAGGCCCAGGTCGATGAGCTCCTGCGCCACCGGCACACGACGCACCGACGGTGCGTTCTTCAGAGTCCGCCGGTGCGACTGCGGAACGTCGCCGTCCTCGAACAGGTCGGCGTCTTCATCGCTGGGCCGGTCGATGAGGTTCAGGTACCAGCCCAGCTTCTCGTCGTGCTGCAGGTCGCTCAGGGCCAAGCCAGCCAGTTCCTCGGGCCGAGCGCCCGTGTAGAACATGAGCACCGGGAGCCAGTAGCTGGCCTCGCCCGACTGGCCCACCGACCGCTTGTGCTCGGTGAACACGGGCGAGCCGAACAGGGCGCCCAGGTCAGCCGCGTCGAACGACAGCCGGCGCTTCTGCCGCTGCCGAGCCGCCGCCTGCTTGAATCCGATGGTGCCGGCCGCAGGGTTCTCCTTCAGCACGTGCTTGCCCACGGCAATCTTGTAGATGGCTCGGACCTTGAGAATGCGTTCGTTGATGGTCGGCACCGCAAGCCCACGCTCGCGCATGCGCTCGGCGAAGGCGGTCATTTGTTCGGGTGTGACAGCGCCAGGGTGACGAACACCCAGCCCCTCGGCGAAGCCCCGCAGGTCACGCCAGGCAGTCTGCGAGGCAATGGTCGTCGGCTTGGGACGGTTCTCGACGTAGTCGCGCCACGTCTCGAAGACCGCCTCCCAGGTGGGCGCGCGCAGGTTCGCCGGAGCGCGCTCGGGCGCCGCGGCGGGGAGCGGATGCGGCACCTCCGGCGCGACCACTTCCGTATCGACCAGGTCACCACGCTGACGGCCGAGGCGATGGTCGACCGACTCGACGACGGCACGAAGGAATACGTAGGCGGCACGCTTGGCTTCCGCCTCATCGGGGGCGAAGTCCAGGCCGCACAGGTGCAGGAAGCCGTGCATGGCGGGGAACATGTTCATGCTCTTGCCCTGGGCCAGCATGCGACCGAGCTGCGCGCGCTGCTCCGACAGCTCGGCACCCAGCTCGTCGAACTCGGCATCGTCCAGGCCGGCCTGACGCCGCTGGTCGTCGGCCAGCAGCACCTGCCGCACCCAGAAACGGGCGATACCCTTGAGCTGCTCGTCGTCGAGCTTGGCGATGCGCTTGGCCGACAAGGAGGCCCGGCTCAGTTCGAGCTGTTGGTTCTTGAGCTTGAACTCGGCGTCGATGCGCGCGAGCTCGGCGTTGGCGAGCCCTTTGGCCAAGCGGCGGTCGGCAGTGCCCAGGCTGCGCACGATGTGCGTCTGCTTGGCGGGATAGGCCGCACGGATGGCGGCCGGGATGCGACGGCGCACGTACTGGATGCCGTGCTGGCCGCGGGTGTAGATGTTTTCGGCGATGGCTTTCATGGTCTGTTCCACAAGGTTGTGTGACAGACCGTGTTGCAACCGCTGTTTAGCCTAGAAGCAACAAAGCCTTGATTCCGTAGGGAATCAAGGCCTTGCGTGCGCTAACGGCATTCGGTGGGGTGGCTGATGGGATACAAAACGGCGACCTAAGCTGTTGATCTCATTGGGAAAAACTGCGGAAGCGATCGATTCGTTCCCCCACCTGTTCCCCTACCCTAACCGGGATGTCCTGAGACCTTCAGAGTCCAGATTGTGGCCGTGGAGCCGACTGCCATCAACTCCAAGCAGAAGCGCCATCTCTCTAGGCTGCCACCCGATACGGCAGGCCCCTTGACCAGTGGTGATGGATGTACCCGTTGTTGAGCAGCAGGTTGGTCACTACCTGCTCGCTGACCTCGAACTTGTCGGCTGCTTCATCGATTGCATAAGACGAGAAGTCACCGCCCAAGAACGACGTGAGCGAATCAAGCGGGCACAAGAACTCAGCGGCGAAGGCGCGTTGATACTTCTGGCGCGAGGTAGCCAGATCAGTCGAAGCCAGCCAACCCTTCCGATCCCCCGGAAAACGCAGGTACTCGCCCAGGAAACGCGCGAACTCGAATCGCTGCCCTACGGGATTGCGCCGGCGAGGGACGAACTTCATCCGTTGCCCATCCAAGGGGATTGCAACCGCAACAGGGGCCCGGCCGTCAGGCACGCTCAGATGTCCCCGATCTGCCACGGGCAGGCCCAAGAGGTCAAACAACGTCCTGCTGGACAGTGGTTCTCCGATGTTGCCCAGCGCCCGGCGCAGGGCACGCGCATCGTGGACGGCCCGTTCCCAAGGCGCACCGTGATCGAGGTGATCAATGGCGTGGGGCGAAACAGTGGGAGTTCCGACAACCCCATCTCCCATTTCGAGCTGCGAAAGGGAGGTTAGATCAGGACTGCCCCCTGACGATGCGATGGCTGGAGCCAACTCAGTGAGAGCCTCGTCTCCAACCTTCTGCTCCCAAAGCAGCGCAGCGTCCAGCGCATCCTCCGGACACTCTTCGGGGTCGAAGCCCAGTTCGGCTTCCAGCTTCCTTCGGCGAACTGCCTCCGGATCGGCGAGGTCTTCCTGTAGCACTCCCCAAAGCTGAGCAAGGTCAGATCCCGCAAGGTCCTTGGCGTCAAGTCGAGCAAGCACGCTGTGCAAGAAGCGCTGAACACCCTGCTGGAAGTCGCCCAAAGGAAGCAGCCTCGGCACCTCCAGTGACTGCAGGTACTGCACCGATTGATCAGGTGTCAACGACGCAGCAGCCCACAGGTGGATCGACTCGCCGTCAGGGACGAAGATGACGCGCGGCCAGACAAACCCGTGGTTCGCTGCGCCAAGCTCGTGGACCATGCGCCAGTCGTGGCCAGGCTGTTGAGCCGGCAGCGGCTCGTAGTTCAGCCGCCACCACGATGCCGCAAACCACATGGCCAGCGGGTAGGCCGACACAAACACGTTATCTCGTACCGTCTCGGCCCAGATGTCCTGGTTCCGAGTCAAGCAAACACCATCGACATACATGTCGACGAGCGCAGCCGTCGCTCGCACCTCTGGCTCACCAGAAGCCGAGGCCATCCACTTCGCGTTGATGCGGAACTCAGCCATCGACACGTGCCCACCGACGAAGTACTTCCTGGGACAGAGGATCCGTCTCGGGCATGGGATAGCCGTGATACGACCCAAGTTCAGCGTTCTCTAGCTGGGCCTCCATCGCGATGCCATCTTCAGTGACTGACCAAACGTTCTTCGGCCACTCACCCTCCATCCTGTCGCTGACGGTGCCACGCTCAAGACCTCCCTTGAGGATTGCCTCGGCATCGGCACGTCTGAATACCTTGGCAGCATCACACAACGACTTGCCTTGTCGAGGATCAGAGGGCGGGGTCAGACCGAAGTCACCCGGGTTCTTCTTGTGCTCCGGGTTGCCGCCGTAACGTGCACGTGCAGCAAGAGCCTTTAGTTCATCCGCGCGAGCTTGCGCCTGCGCAGGCGTAATCAGCCTTCGCTTGGGATTGAACTGGGCGTATCGACGCTTCATGGCGAGCAATTGGCCTGTTCGCAGTTTACCGGGGCACCATGTCAAGACCGGGTTGGCACCCAGATGGTCGCTTCGCCAGGCCACCGAAGTCACGAACCTGGAAGCCAAGTCTGCTGGCTTTGACACAGCCGGATGGGCTCCTCGGGGCAAGACTGAGTACCCAGATCAGTCCGTCCATGGGGCGCCGCCGGACACTCATACCCATAAGCTCTGCCGCTGCACAGCCAGAGACCTGGCGATCTTCGCGACGTTCCGCCATACGGCCTTGGGTGCAACGCCCTTGCTAGCGGCGGCTTCCTCGACGGCCATCACCACGAGTGGCACCGGCGCCTCGTCAAGCAGGTGCGTCAGGTGGGCTGCGTAGCCCTTCGGTACGCTGCCGCTGACCAGCGCGTGACCGAGCGTGTCGGGCGGCACCTCCTGGACGTAGCTCACGCTGGCGTTCTTCGCCGCCATCCACAGTCCCCGCTTCCGGGCGCGCGCTGCCTGGCTGGGCGGATCGAGGTCCAGCCCCAGCACTGCCAGCACCTGGGCGACCCGGTTGAATCCCAGGTCGCTCAGGGCGCCCGCTTCCAGGCCGACCAGCGTCTGCCGCGAAAGCCCGCTCAGCTGCGCAAGCCGGGACTGCGTCAGTCCCAGCGCCTCGCGCCGCTCGCGGATGATGGTGCCCAGGTTGGAGAGGTCCACAGCTTGGCCTGAAGACTTGTCGAATATTTTGGACATTCTAGCGCCTCCGGACCGCACCCGCCAGGCGCTCGCCAGCGGCGCCGCAGGCCGCTCGCTGCCCACAGCCGTGACAAACATGCTCGCTGTCGGGCCACTGCGGGCGATCGAGTCCATCGATCAGTCGAAGGCGCCTCGCTGCAACGGCTTCGATTTGCTCCCGCGACATCAAGCGGACCGCTCGTGAGGTCGGCGGCGCTGAGTGCCGACCAGGAAAGATCACGAACGCCTCGTCAGACACCTGGACACGCAGTTCATCCTCCACAGCCACCCGCTGCGCCGAGAGCTGGATGACATCCGACGCCCTCACCGCCGCAGTCGACCGCGTCTTCAGTTCAACCAGCACGACCAGACCGCTCGGCAGTTGATAGGCCCTGTCCACCCTTGCCACGATGGGCCAGCGGCTCTTCGACCTGAACTGCGACTCCACGCAGATCAGTTCGGCGTCCCGCAGCCCGGCCGGTCGGTCCCGCCGCTCCGCGACGCGTGCGCGGTGCCGCCGGACCAGGTGCCACGTGACCACCAAGGCAACAGCCAGGAGCAGCACCCACGGCCACATCAGCTCGAACCTCATGGTCGACGCCTCGCCGACCATCGCCGCCAGCCATGCGCCACGAAACCCAGGGTGCCCCTGGTCATCCACAGCAACGGCGGGCAGCGCTGGAGCACTCTGCAAAGTCGCGGACCGGCGGCATAGTAGGCTGCCACCAGGCGTCGCCCCCACGGCCGTGGCCTCAGGACCGTGTCCCTGAAGTCACGCAGCGCATGGGTCTGCCATGCGTCTCCGAAGACCATCGTGGCGATGAAGCACCTCTCGCCCGGTCGTCGAGTCGACCTCTCGCCTGGCGCTGTGGCGCGCCGACCCTGCAGTTCGAAGCGCAGATGGGCAGCAATGCCCTTCCGGCGCGCCTTTTCCTGTGGAGTGCTTCGACGCGGGCCGTGCAGGGATTCGAGAACCACCAGGCGTTCGCACCGGCCCATCTGCGCCAGCTCGGAGGCCCCTACCGACCTACCCTGGCGGCACCTCGCACGACTCCTCATGGTCCATCCCGGCCGTCGATCGCGGGCTCGAAGAGCCCGTTCGTGACTTCCGCCCCGTCGCCGTCGAAACCGATCGACCCGGACACATCGCCGGATGCCTGCCCAGGGAGCTTCAAGACGCCCTGTTGGACCAGCAGTCCCTCGTAGGCCAGCGTGCGCAGCCTGCCGACACGCTTCACGCCCTTGTGGAACCGTGCGAGTTCGTCATAGAGACGAGGCAGCTCCGCCCTCTCTAGCTGGAACACGAGCCGGATGCGCGGCGGCTCCGAGGTCTTGGTGGGGCCGGTCATGCGGCATCTCCTGCGGCGCGCTCGGCCGCGGTCGACCTGTCGCGATCGGCCGCCAGCACGGTTCGCGCGTAGGTCATCCCGGCCAACTGGAATCCCCTCACGTTGGCGAACACAGGCTCCTTGATCTCGAGGATCCGGTGGCGCGGAAACGCCGACTTCACGGCCTTCCGGAACAGGAAGGCGCCTCCGCCCACGAGGATGATGTTCTGCAGGCTGTGCGGCGACTCGATCCACTCCTTCATGCTCGACACGGCCTGCTCCGTCACGCTCTCGGCCAGCGGCAGCAGCCGCTTGAGGTCGTAGGGCTTCTGGAAGATCACCGGGGCCTTCCCGGTCCGCAGCGCCATGTCGATGGCGTCCAGATCGCGGAAGGGCGTGCCGATGTCCTTGGTGATCTCGGCGGCGAGCAGCTTCAGCACGTCGGCGACACCCCGATTCACGGAGTGGCTCTGCTTCTGCACCAGTCGCATGCCCTGGGCGACGAGCCAGTCGAAGGTTCTCGCACCCGGATCGATGATTAGGCTGCGCTCCTTGGCGATCTCGCCCAGCTTGCCGTGGGCGTGCGCGTAGAAGGCCAGCGCGCCCTGAGGCTGGGCAACGGCCAGCGTGCGCACCACACTGACCTTCCTGCCGCCGCCGACATCGTGCTCGCCCGTCATGACCCGCTCCAGGGCTGTCTTCTTCACCGCGAACAGCGCCACCGGAAGCCCGACGACCAGCAGGTCGATCTGGCTCTGCCGCATCGAGCGCAGCGCACCGCGCAGCAGCGCCATGTACTCCGGCGACTCGATGTAGTCGTCGTGCAGCTGCGTCGCCCGGAAGGTGTCGGCCGCGAGCCTGACCTCGGGACCGACTTCATAGAAGAGCGACCCGACCGGGATGAACATCGTCTTGGCCCCATCGCCGCCGGGCCAGAGTGGTTGTCCGTTGCTGGACGGGTAGGCCAGCGACGGGAAGCTCGCGCAGCGGATCTCGCTGTCTGCCGTGCCGGTGACGAACTTGGTGTTGCCGGAACCGACATCCACCGCCCTCACGATCAGGTTCATGGTGTTCTCCGAGTGAACGAAAGAGTGCTCAGGATCGACAGACCGACCCTGTTCCTCCACGCGGATACCTGCCTCTGCAGGCGCGATTTCGACATCGGATCCGTCCCGGTGTCACTGCGCTGGCACTGCAGAAGCACTGCACTGCCCCTTGGATGACACCGAACGGACGAGGAGGCCGCGTGGTGTCACCACGGTCACACTGCAAAGTCACTCGTCAACCCCGTCCATCGGCGCGCACGCCGGCGCCTCACACCGCCAAGCGAGGCCGGTGCCGGCCCAGTCGGGGTACCTGAGGCGGCAGCCTTGCCTGTCAACCCCGCGCCGTTGCTGGCGATCCGGGCCATTGCCACGCTAGATGGGCCCTGCCGCCGAATCTCGCGCCGTCAACTGCCTGCCCCAAGGGCCGCTCGATCAGGGGTCTTGCGGCGGGCGCTGCGCATGCGGCCTTGACCGTGGATGGCGTCGCGGTTTCCACTGTGGGCTCCCGAGGGCTCCTGGCCCGCTCCGTCCTCTCGAAGAAGACGAGCATTGCAGGCGTCGCAGTCGTTACCTGCCTCGTGCCTTCAACCGAAGTTCCCGTCCCGAACGGGTGGCGCGACAGGCCTCGACCTCCAGAAGGATCGACGCCGCGAGCGTGCCGAGTCATCCACCACCGCAGTGATCTGCCCGGTCCTTGCCAGCCGCATCCCCGCGATGACGGCTGGGCGCTCCAGAAGCGCACCGGCGCAGCAGAACCCCGTGGCGGCACCTGATGCCGCGCACCGTTCCCGCCAGCCCTTGAGCACGCGCGCATGACGCGCATCGCGCGGCGTGATGGCCTCCATGAGGCTCCCCGCACGACCCTCGCTCATCAACTCGACACCGCCCTGGACTCTCGGTCAGGGGTGGACCCATGCGAGCGGCCGGCGCTGCACACCAGGCCTGATCCACCGAATGACCCAGGGCTCGACCCTGGCGTCGATGTCGCACCCAGCCCCGAGCGGGGTGGACATCACCCTTGTCGTCGCGTCGCAGAAATGCGCAGACGGCCTGGATCAACGTGTTCCATTTTTAAGTCTGACCGAGCTGACCAGGCCCCTCGCCGAAGACCATGAGGAGCCCGGACAGCAAAGCCATGGGTGGGTGTGGCGCTGCAGAGATCGGCCGCCGCACCGACGTTGCACACGATCTCCATCGCCGTGGGCTTGCCAGGAATCGGCCCCGGGGATGTCCAGACGGATTCCTCCAACTCCGGTCCTCCCGACCGTTCATCCACCGGCGCGCTGTTCGGGCAGTCCGCCACCTTGCAGAAAGCCCACCATGTCCCGTATCCGCCGTGCACAACCCTCGCGCCGCCGCCGGCAGGCACCGCTCTCCCTCAACGACCGCCGCAACGACCCGCGCAAAGGCTCCACCCTGCACTCCTCATCCACCCGCCCTTCCAGGAACTCCTCGATGACCTCGGCCAGCCCAGGCCGCTTGCATGGCCAGGACTCGCCACGCCGCCAGAACTGGGCCGGCAAGTCGCCCCAGCAGGTGCTGGACATGTACCCGCCGGGCAGGACGCCCGTGAACCGTGTGGTGGACGTGCTGATCGAGCTGTTCAACCCGCTGCACACCGCGCTGGAGAAGACCGTGTCGCACAAGACGCGCTACGAGCGCGCCCACTTCCTGCGACGCTTCTTCCGCGAGCTGCACACCGAGGCCGGCTTCAAGCTGGCGCCCGATCCCCGCAACCTGGGCCAGCGGCATGTCCAGGCGATGGTGAAGGTCTGGCAGCGCCGGAAGCTTTCGCCGGGAACGATCCAGACCTACCTGAGCTTTCTGCGTGGCCTGGCGATGTGGCTTAACAAGCCGGGTTTCATCCGCAGGCCCGAGCACTACGGCCTGACGCCTGACGAGTACGAGCGCCACGAGAACGCCCAGCGCGACAAGAGCTGGAGCGGCAACGGCATCGACGTGGAGGCCTTGCTGGCCCAGGTCTCCGCCTACGATGCCCGCATCGGCGCGTCGATGCGCCTGATGGTGAAGGTCGGCCTGCGGCGCAAGGAGTCGGTGATGTGCCGCCCCTACGCCCACGTGCATCCGTTCGAGGAGACAGGCCTGCCCGACGAGCAACGGGAGGCGGATCGGTATCTGTGGACGAAGGGCAAGGGAGGCCGTGCGCGCTGGCTGCCGCTGGCCACCGAGGAGCAGCAGTCGGCGATCGCGCATGCCCGCAGCGTGGTCAGCGGCCATGACGCACACATGGGGGCGCCGGATCGGGACCTGAAGTCCAACCTCCGTCGGCTGGACTATGCGCTGCGAAAGTTCGGCCTCACAAAGCGCGAGAGCGGCACCACCGGGCACGGGGCGCGGCACGACCACCTTCAAGGCCAGTACCAGGACACGACAGGCACGCCCGCGCCGGTGCGTGGCGGTGGGCCTGTCGATCAGGAGCTCGACCGCCAGGCGCGTCTGCGTGTGGCCCGTATCGCGGGCCATGCCCGCCTGCGCTCGGCCGGCGCCTATTTAGGTCAGTCCGCGGTTATGCGCAGCAAGGGCGGCAAGCCGAGCGATCCACCTGTGTCATAGGCCTGCGCGGCTGCACATAACGCTTCCAAGATCGTCCTCCCCGGTGGCCACAGGGGCCGCCTTCAACGAGGAGACGATCATGGATTCGCTCAACTCCGATGGATCCGGCGCGCTGGCGCTGGAGCCACTGTGTCAGGCCGCTGCGCAGGAACTGCTGATGCGCAGCTACACCATACGAACCGTCAACCGCTACAAGCGGGTGTGGGAACAGCTCGCCGACTTCGCCCGTGCTCAGGGTCAGCCCGCGGTCTACTCGCGCGACCTCGCGCTTCGCTTCGAGGAAGCCTTCGGGCTGCGTGATGGCGAAGTGCTGGTGGAAGGTCAGCGCTGGCGGCGCCATTTGGTCTTCGGCGTCAAGGTGCTCGACGACTTCGCGCGCACCGGCACCATCAGCCGCTTCGTGGTCGAGACCACCGGGCTTCGCGTACCGATGGGCATGCACAAGGCCCTGCGGGAGTACGAGCAGTACGCCAGGGAACGCCGGCACCTTCGGCCCACCAGTCTGGCCGAGCGCATGCACAGCATCGCGGTCTTCCTGGACTTCCTGCGTGTTCGCGGCCTGGAGTCGCTGGACATGCTGCAGGCCGAGCACCTCAGCGCCTTCATTCAGACCCGGACGGACTGGAAGCCGAGGACCGTCGCTTGCGTCTCGTCGGGCGTGCGGCTGTTCCTGCAGTACCTCTTCATGCGCGGCATCCTGCCGCGCGATCTCAGTGCCGCGTTGCCGACGGTCCGACTGGCAAGCAACGCCACGGTCCCCTCGGTTTGGGAGCCGGAACTGGTCGAGCAACTGCTTGGCGCTGTCGATCGCAGCTCGCCGAAGGGCCGGCGGGACTACGCCATCCTGCTGCTCGCAGCTCGACTGGGACTGCGGCTGGGTGACATCAAGGTGCTGACGCTCGACCACCTGCACTGGTCGACATCCACCATCGAGATCGTGCAGAGCAAGACGGGGGAGCCGCTGGTCCTGCCGCTGATCGAGGAAGTGGGCGCCGCGATCATCGACTACCTGCGAGCGGGGCGACCAACGGTCGAGCACCGGCATCTCTTCACCAACCTGACGCCGCCGTTCGATCCGATCTGCCAGAACGACCGGCTCTACCGCGTCGTGGCTTACTGGCGCGAACTGGCCGGCATCAAGTTCAAGGCGCCGCAGCGCCAGGGCCTGCACTCGCTGCGGCACACCCTGGCCACGCGACTGCTCGGTGCGCAGACGCCGTTCCCGGTCATCTCTGCCGTGCTGGGACACGCCTCGCCGGCAACGACCTTCATCTACGCCAAGGCCGACGTGGAGACGTTGCGCCTGGCCGCCATCGATCCGGAGGAGGTGTGCCATGGCCTCGTCCAGTAAGCCCGCGACCTTCACCGGCAGCAGCCCCTTGGCCCCACTGATGGCTCAGTTCATCCAGGAGAAGCGAGCCTGTGGCTATCGCTACAACGTAGGCGCATGGGCCCTGCGCCGACTCGACGCCCATCTGTGCCGCCAAGGCCTGCAACAGGTCGAGTTGACCAAGGCCGTGACTTCATCGTGGCTGGCCAAGCAGCCGCACGAGACCGACAAGACCCAGCGTGCCCGTGTCAACCAGGTTCGCCACTTCGCCCTGTTCCTGCGCCGGCTCGGCCATCCCGCCGACGTGCCGGATCACGCAGTCGGCGCCAAGGAGTCGAGGACGTTCGTGGCGCGCGTGTTGACGCACGAGGAAGTTCGCCGCTTGCTGGAGACCGCTGACCGGATCAAGCCGATGGCGTCGACCCACCTGCGCCACATCGTCTTGCCGGAGCTACTCCGCGTGCTGTACGGATGCGGCCTGCGTCTCGAAGAGGCGCTGAGCCTGCGCATGCGCGACGTCGACCTGGTCCAGGGCGTGCTGCGCATCAACGACACCAAGTTCCGCAAGGATCGCCTGGTGCCACCCGCCCGGCCGCTGGTGGTCCGGTTGCAGAAGTACGCTGCCGCGCTGGGGCCACGTGCCGACGACGACTACTTCTTCCGGTCACCACGCGGCGGGCAATTGCACGGCAGCGGCATCTACTGCAACTTCCGGGATCTGCTGCACCGATGCGGCATCGGCCATGGCGGGCGAGGAGAAGGGCCTCGCCTTCATGATCTGCGCCACACCTTTGCGGTGCACGCCCTGTTGCGCTGGTACCGCGAGGGCGCCGACCTGCAGGCCAGGATGCCGGTGCTGGCCACCTACCTGGGCCACGCCTCGATCGACGGCACGCAGGACTACCTGCAGATGACCGCCGAGCTGTACCCGGAGATCGTCGCGCGATCGGACGCTGCCTTCAGCGACGTCATCCCGCGCCGGCCGTGGAGGTCATCATGAAGCCGACCGACCTGTCCGTCCAAGTGACGAACTTCCTCACACGCTACCTGGCCGGCCAGCGCAAAGTCAGCCCGAACACCATCAAGGCCTACCGCGACGTGTTCACGCTGCTGCTGCGTTTCGGCCGTGACGGTCGCGGCATTGCTGTCGAGCGCCTGTCCCTGGCCGACATCGACGTGGCGTTCGTGGAAGCCTTCCTCGATCACCTGGCGCAGGAGCGGAAGTGCTCGATCCGCACCCTGAACCAGCGCCTGGCCGTGCTGCACGCGTTCTTCCGCTACGTGCAGTCCGAAGTGCCGGAGCGGATGCTGCAGTGCCAGAAGATCATGGCGATGCCAATGCGGCGCCATGTCCAGGTGCCGGTGGCCTACATGTCGAAGGACGAGCTGACTCAGGTGCTGGCGCACCCCGATCCGACCACGTCGGCCGGGAGGCGCGATGCAGTGATGCTCAGCGTGCTGTACGACACCGGTGCCCGGGCGCAGGAGTTGATCGACCTGAACGCCCACGATGTGCGCCTGACGACGCCGGCTCAGGTTCGGCTGCTGGGCAAGGGTCGCAAGGTGCGCGTCGTGCCGCTGATGGACGCCACAGCTCGGCTGCTGCGTGACCACCTGCGGGAGAACGATCTCGACCGGCCTGAGCGAGGCCACCTGCCGCTGTTCCAGAACCGCCAGGGCGGGCGCTTGTCGAGATCGGGACTGCGCTACCTGCTGCACTGCCACGTGCAGGCAGCCCGGTCGGCGGTGCCCGGCTTCACGCAGAAGATCAGCCCTCACAGCCTGCGCCACACCAAGGGCATGCACCTTCTGCAGAGCGGCGTGTCGCTGGAGATCATCCGCGACTTCCTCGGGCACGTGGATGTGAAGACGACGCAGATCTACGCCCGGGCGAACCTGGAGATGAAGCGACGCGCGCTGGAGAAGGTGGCCGGCGAGTCGCCGTCGGCGGCGCTGCCGTCCTGGCAGCAGAGCAAGTCGCTGCTGGACTGGCTGCACTCGCTGTAGGTCGACGACAGGACCGCCTCGCAGCGCCAGCAACGGCTGGTGCTGCGAGGCGTTATGCGCAGCGGGGTCATCGGGTTCCTTGGGTGGCGCCGCACTGCGGTCCTTACTGCGCATAACCGCGGACTGACCTAAATACGCTATATGTGCAGCTGCACATATCGCCTACATCGGTGCGATCCGGCGCTCGCCTGCAGGGAGCCGCGACCCGGCCCAGGGCGAGACCGGCAAGCCCGGGCCACAAAGCATCGGGGACGACGGCGACACGGCTGCCCCGGTCGCCTGAGCCGGCCCGGCCCGGGCCGGCCCTGCGTTCAGGCGCAGTCGGGCGCCTCGGTCCGTGCTGGATCGTTGGCGTCGACCTTCTCGCCACCCGTCGCCGGGGCATCGGCGTGCGGCTGCACGCGCAGGCAGTCGGGCAACCAGCCACGCCCGGCGAGCAGTTGTTCGGCCTGCGCCACCGCGGCATCCTTCTTCAGCGCCGCGAGCGGGCCTGCCGCCTTGGCGCCGGCCACGGTGTGCACCACCTCGACCACCCTCGCCTTGGACACGTGCTGAAGGTAGGCCTTCCCCGTCGCCGACCACCATCGCGTCATGTCCAGGCCGAGGGCGCGGGCCAGACCGTCATTGACTGGTCGGCCGGTGTCGGTGCCGGTGATGCCGTTCACGGTGGACGCGACCAGGAAGGTCAGCAGCCGCTGCACCGTCTGCGGCGGCTGCCGCAGCATCCAGTCGAACACCGCGTCGGATTCCTTGGGCAGGTGCTCGATCCAGGCGATCCGGTCGGCTTCGATGCGCTGGGCCGCCGGGCTTGCCTCGATGTCCTCGGCCGCGCCCCGCAGTTCGTGCTGGTTGCCGGTCGCGCTGATCGCCAGCAGGTTGGGCAGTCGGTAGGCGCCATGGAGCGGGTCGGCCAGCAGCTTCAGTGTCAGGTGGGTCGTCAGTGCCGCCAGCGCAACCTCGGGTCGGTCCAGCAGCTCTGCCTGGATCGCGGCGACGCGGTGTGCCGTGAGGCGGCGCATGAGCTTCTCGGAGTGCACGGGCCGTGCCGTGGCGCCGGCTGCCGATGGATGCGACTGCAGGGCCGGGAGCCCCGAGCCGGGCGCAGGATCCGCGCCGTCTTCCGAGCCGCCTCCAACGGCCGACTTCTGCTCGGCAGCCTTGGTGATGGCCTGCGCCAGATCGGTCCGATCCTCGGGCCGGATGAGACCTGCCTTGATCGCGGCACGGCCGTCCGCGCCCACATGCAGCACGCACCCGGCGAGCGCCATCCAGGCCACGGGCCATTCGGTCAGCGCTTCCAGTCTCGCCTTGCGCTCTTCCTCCAGCCCATCGGCCTCGGACTCCAGGGCGAGGAAGGCACGGTCGCTCGACGCGTCGTCCTCGTCGGCGGCGTCGTTCGCCTCGCTGGCGCCGCTGACGCCCTCGCCGGCATCGCCATCGCCATCTCCGTCGCGGTCCACCAGCGCGTCCATCTGCTCGTGCAGGGCAGCGATGCGCGTGTCCAGCGCCTTCAGCGCCTCGGCTTCCTCGGGCGTCGGAGCGCGGCGGGGCTTGCGCAGTTCGCCGTGCTTGACGTACTCGTCGTAGGCGAAGCGCGGACGGATGTCGACCCACTTCCAGCCTTCAGACAGCAGTTGCTTCGCGCGCTTGCCCAGCTTGTCGGCGGCGAGGCGCTCCAGCAGGGCCGGGTCCAGCAGGTAGGCCTTGCGGTCGTTGTCGCTGAACAGGTCGCGGCGCAGGGGTCCGCCGGCCTTCTCGTAGGCCTTGACGGTGACGAACCGGGCCAGAGGGTCGGCGTCCGATTCGATCTCGCCCCGGGTCAGCAGCTGCCGCAGATGCTCCGGGCGCTGGTTCCAGCTCGGCAGACCGGCCCAGGCCTGCTCCTGGCGCTGGTGATCGTCGACCGAGGCCAGCACCATGAGGCAGTCTAGGCCGATGCCGCCTTCCCGGTACAAGGCCATCAGCCGGGGCGAGACGGTGGCGAGCTTCATGCGCCGCTTGACGATGAGCGGCGTCACGCCGAAGGCTGCGGCCACGTCCTCGACGGACTTGCCCTGCGCGAGCAGTCTGGCGAAGGCGGCGAACTCGTCGGCCGGGTGCATCGGCACGTGGAAGCAGTTCTCGGCAAGGCTCGCGATGAGCGCCTTGTCAGCCGGCACGACGAGCACCGGCACGGGGTAGTTGTCGGCGATGTCGCCCTGCTGCACGAGCAGCGTGAGCGCGGCGAGCCGCCGCCCGCCGGCGCAGACCTCGTAGCGCCCGCGCGCCGCCTGGACGACGACAAGGTTCTGCAGCACGCCGCTGTCCTTGATCGACGCGGCCAGTTCCGGCAGCGACATCGCGGGCGTCGTGGCACTGCGGGCCTGGTGGTCCTCGGACAGCACCAGCTTGTTGAAGGGAACGAAAGTGCGCGGGGACGCCTCGATGATGGCGTCGACCTCGGCTTTGGAGAATTTCATGAGGGACTCCTGATCGGTTGCATGGCAGGCCGGCGGCCCACCATGCAGTCAGGATCCCATCGAGCCCGTGCACCTCAAGGCTGGCGAGTAGCGCCCGCCGGTGGTCCGGTCAGGACGCCGGACCGCGTGTCGGCTCGCCTACGACTGCTCGCCCGACTTCAGGGCTGCCAACCGCTCCACCACCTCGCGCTTGCCGACCCCGCGCAAGGCAGCGATGGCCGCGAGGTTCCTGCCCCTGGGGCGTGCCTTGCCCTGCTCCCAGGCGTACACGCTCTGCCCCGACGCGCCGACCAGCAGCCCGAAATCCGCAGCCGACAAGCCCAGGCGCTTGCGATTGCTGGCCATGCCCCCTGCACGAAACCGGAAGCTGCCGACATCTTCTGCACTCGACAACTCTGCCTGCGGAACAGCGGGGACATCAGGCAGGACGCGCGACGCATGCCTGATCTGCCGCTCAAGGTCGCTGACCTTGCGCTTGAGAGCCGCGACTTCCGCTCGGGATGCGGAAAGGCTTTTCCTCAGTGGATCGACCTGCTCGCGCAGTTCCTTGCGCGCCAGTCGAACGATCTCTGCCTTCAATACGGTAGCAATGTTCGGCATGGGGCAATTGTGCACGCGGGAACTCGCGCCTTTGCTTGCCCGACCTGCGCTCGGTTCACAGTCAACAGGCCCGGATGCGTTCTGGCCACGCTCGCGCCACCCGCCCCTCAGTATCCCGGATACCGCTCTGCGAGACGGTTGGGATCGACGG
The DNA here is from genome assembly GCA_964433315.1 of uncultured Rubrivivax sp. Taxonomy (GTDB): domain Bacteria; phylum Pseudomonadota; class Gammaproteobacteria; order Burkholderiales; family Burkholderiaceae_C; genus Aquariibacter. Next base: position 81,173 of record CAYSQO010000001.1, on the reverse strand, counting down.
TATCCAGGCAGGCCAAATCATCTGCCACCTGAACGATCAGTTCGCGGAGTTCGAGTGGTGCCAGCCAATCCCGAGGAATGTCCTGGACCCCATGCATCAATCCAAGCAGGTGTCCCGCGATGGCGCCCGTCGAATCGGAATCGCCATCGTGATTCACGGCCAGGATCACCCCTTCCTTGAAGTTCCCGGCGACAAGAGCGCAATACAGACCGATCGCAAGCGCTTCCTCCGCAGTCCAACCCTCACCGAGAGCTGCGATCGCCTCGATGGGCGAGCTTTGTGACTGGGAGAGGGTCTCGGCCTGCTCAATGGCGCGAAGTGTTTCCTCGTGATCCGGCCACCGTCGCAGGCACCCCTTCGCATCTCCGATCGCCTCGATCAGGTGCCCCCCGGCAACCAGCCTGAACACGAGCACCGCCAGCACACCACCAGCCAACGATCCCGTAGGGTGCCCATGGGTCAGTGCGGCGAGATCGCGACCCAGCGCGAACACTTCCTCCAGCGTCTGCCGTGATCGAAGATGCCACGCGTACAAACCCGCCGGCGCAACTCGCATCACACCGCCGCAGCCCTTGCTGTCGTTGAGGGCCGGCTCGCCCAGCCCAGACATGGTCCGTAGCGCCGATAGGCAGGTGCTGCCCGGAGCGCGTCGGCTATGGAGCGCCCGATGCTCGAACAGCCAACCAGGCTTGTCGGCACCAACCTCAAGATCTCGATCAGGCCGTTCACCTTGTGTGCGCAGCCATCGGAGATAGGCATTGGCGACGATGCTGGAAGGGTCAGCGATTCCCTTCGTCGCACCTCGAACCCAGGTCCTCAGCAGCCCTTCGGCGGTGAAGAGGGCCATCTGCGTGTCGTCGGTGATCGCACCCAGGGATCCGTAGGCCGGCGCATAGTCCGTGATGCCTTGTGAACCGAACTGCGCCAGGATCTCGGAACGCCTCAGGAACTCCACCGGCGCGCCCATCGCATCGCCGACTGCCCCACCCAACAGACAGCCGGCAAAGCGTGCCTTCAAGTCGAGCGGCTGCCCAGGTTGTCGATCAGAGACTTGGTTTGCGAACGATTCGCTGGTCGACTCTCTCGACAGGCTGTCCGGTCCCGTCAAGGTCTCGCCGAAGATCGAGTACTCCTGGTGGGCTGCGATTTCTGCGAGGACCTGCGCGGCAGGCCTGGGTGACAACGTCCGTTGAGCGAACCATTCGGGTTCGCTGCTCCCGTCGGACCAGGTCCCGAGACCACCGTCCCAGCTTGAGAGATAGGCTTCGCCGCGTTCGGCTGCGTAGTGGTTCCCGTTGCCGGCGGAGCAGTCGAGCGCGTACTCCCAGTTGTTCTCGCGCATGTTCACGCCATGCACGGGATGGGCTGCCTGCCCAAGTCCGAGCAGGTACTCCAGACTCTTCGCATCAAGCGGCCGGTAGGTCGACACGCGGAGTCTGCCGTCGTCGCGTGGCGTGACCGCCGCGATCAGGTGATCTCCGCGCTGGATCGTCACGATCCGGCCGGTCAGGTCGACGGGCCCGAGTTCCAACCACCACGCGTCTGACGATGCGCTGATCACGGCTCGGTTGTCGTCTGGAGACGTGAGCGACGCGAGCCGTGCCATGACCGGCTCCATGTCTCGCCAGGGTGCGCCACCTGGTCGAGCCTGCACCTGCAGACCGTGCAGCATCGCCGCGAGCGGCAGGTGCCCATCATCCGCCAGCCCCCCTTGCAGGACATGGATCGGGACGGGGTAGCTCATCTGCGGGAGTCCGATGCTGTCGAGAGCCGCCTGCTTCAAACGCACTTCAGCGAACCCCTCCATCGGTGCAAGATGAAGCCTTTCCGAAGGTCCGTCGGCGATTCCACCACCGGCATCGGGTGCGGCTGGATCGACGACCGTTCCCAGGGACTCCCCGGTCGCCAGCGATCCCGCTGTGCCCAGACGGCCTGCGCCCGGCAAGGTCCGGATCCAACCCAAGGCCTCCTCGAGGTCCAGGTGTTGGCTGCCGTACGCCTTGCGGAGCAGACGATCAGGCAGCGCCCAGTCCCACTTCTCCCGCTGCAGGTTTCTCGTATCGGCCAGAAGGACATCCAGCGGCGGCACCTCGTCCAGACCCGCATCGAACAGGACGTCGACGATGTCCTCCAGCGTTGCCTGCCCCTTGAGCACCTCGACACCGGGGCCCGCCGGCGCCGCCACGAAGCCGCGGCGGCGCAGCAGGCACGCCATCGCCTCGTTGGCGGCATCGCCAAGCCACGTCAGCAGGAGCACCTCTCTCCCCTGGTCCAGGACGTAGGCGTCGGAAAGACCGCGTGCCCGGTAGTTGGCCCTGCCCTCGGCCAGGAAGCGCCTCGCGACCTCATCCAGATAGGATGGCAGCTCGTCGCCCTCGAGCAACTGGCGCATCCGCTGCCGCACCCGGGTGTGCGTACGACCTGCCCCGCCGGAGAACAGCGGTGGCGCCCCGCCTGCCGCACGGCTGACATGGATCGTCTTCTGTTCTTCGTCGATGTCCTCGACCTTCCAGGTGCGGCCGGCGAACAGGATGCGTTGACCGATCGTGAGCACCTGGGAAACCGGCAGGGTGCCGAGCGACGTGCCCCCGGCGACGATGCGGAACTCCTCATCGGAGGTGAATGCGGCGTAGAACGTGTAGTGGTTGACCAGCTTCTCGCCGATACGCCCGTGAAGCAGGACGCCGGACGAATCCTGGACCAGCAGTTCCTTCTGACCGAGATGCCGGATCAGCTCGACAAACTCGTCCTTGGCCACGACCGAAAAGGGCGTCGCTGGTGCGCACAGCAGCCCATGAAGCTGCCCGATGGTCGCGCCGCCGTTCTGTGCGATGAAGGAAAGCACCTGCTGGACCAGCGTGGACAGATGGGCGCCTTTCACTGATGGAGGTTCGAACCAGCCCTCCAGCAGCAGCGAGATCATGGCCGCCATCTGCACGGTGCCCAGTCTGAGTTCATCCGCGATGGACGGTTGTCCACTCAGAGCGTCCTCGACACAGTAGCCACGAAGTACCGCGGGCTCACCTTTGCGGCGCCCCGATCGCCCGAGACGCTGGCGCAGGCTCGCCACTGAAGGGGGTGGCCCGATCTGTGCCACGCTCCTGACGGCACCGATGTCGATGCCCAACTCCAGGGTATTGGTACAGATGGCAGTGGCCGGCCGCTCCTTCTGCTTCAAGGCTGCCTCCGTCTCCGCGCGGATCTCCTTGGACAGGCTGCCGTGATGCGGCCAGAACTCATTGGGCACCTGCTGGGCCTCGCACATTCGCGTCAACAGGTGCGTGTAGCGCTCGACCTCGCGCCGGGAGTTCGGAAAGACCAGGTTGTTCGAACCCCTCAGGCCCTTGAACAGGTGCCCGGCGATCTGTGCCGGCGTGACGGGCTCGCTCTCCTCGACCTCCCGCTCGCCACGCACCACGCGCGGCTCCTCATAGCCCTTGACCAGGATGCGCAGTTCGCCGCCCGACGACTTCGATTCGACCAGCGCCACGGCAGCCCCATGTCCAGGCCGCAGAAACTCCGCCGCCAGACCCATGTCGCCGAGGGTCGCGGACAGCCCGATGCGTGGAACACGCCGGCCGACGACGCGTTCGATGCGGTGCATCAGCGCCTGCAACTGCTTGCCGCGCTCGGTCCCGATGAAGGCGTGCAGCTCATCGACCACCAGGTAGCTGAGGCGCTCGAAGGTCGAGCCGATCGCCGTGCCACGGTTGCACAGCATCGCCTCAAGGGACTCCGGCGTGATCAGGAGCACGCCCCGCCGCTGGGACAGGAAGCGGCTCTTCGAGGATGCCGAGATGTCGCCATGCCAGGGCCAGACGGGCACCTCGAGCTGCTCGCACAACCGGTCCAGACGGCCGAACTGGTCATTGATCAACGCCTTCAGCGGGCTGATGTAGACCGCGAGGCCGGGTGTGTCGGCCTGCACCAGATGGGTCAGGGCGGGCAGGAACGCTGCCTCGGTCTTGCCAGCCGCTGTGGCTGCCGCCACGATGACGTCGCGGTCGCCCTTGACGATCAACGGGATCGCCGTCTCCTGCGCGTCGCGCAGCGACTCCCAGCCTTCGGCCCAGATGAACCGTTGGATGCGTTCATCGAGCAGATGGAACGAGCTCGACGCCGTCGCAGACATGGCGATCGTGTCCTACAGGCTCACAGCTTGAAGGTGGCGAACTCGTCGTCGCCGTCGGCTTCCGTCGCCTGGTCGGCCGCGCCGCCGTTGTCCGCCGCGACGTCGATGCCGCCGAGCAGTTCCTGCCACGAGGCGCCGGGGTTCTGCTCCAGCACTGCCAGCAGGTTGATGAACGCGGTGATCGTCGTGCGAGGCGTGCGGAAGTAGGTGTCCCCGATGCGCTTGGAGCAATGCTCCATGAAGCTGAAGACACCCGTGTCGGGAATCAGGTGCTTGGCTGGATCACCGAAGGCATACACGCCGCGGATCTTCTGGAGCAGCACGTAGAAGTCCTCAGGGGTGAGGCTGGACAGGCGCACGACAGGCCCGCTGAAGTCCACCAGGCCCTCGGAGGCAAAGGTGTTCTGTGCGAGCCGGCTCTGCAGCGCCGGGTAGCTGTACAGGCCGCGTCGGGTGTCGAGCAGAAACTCCGGCGTGCCGCCCAGCACGAAACCCAGTCCCACTGCCGTACCCTGCAGCGAGTCGTTCAGGATGCGCAGAATCTGCTCGTAGTTCGCGTTGCGGGCCTGGGTGTTGGCCAGCTTGTAGAGATTGACGAGTTCGTCCAGCCCCACCAGCAGGCCGCCGAAGCCGGCCAGCCTCACGAATCGCGCCATCAGCTTGAGCTGGTCGTAGACCGCAGCGTCGTCGACGATGGTGCGCACGCCCAGGGCAGCACGGGCATCGGTCTTGGTGCTGAACTCGCCTCGAAGCCAGCGCACGGCGTCCGACTTCAACTGTTCGTTGCCATCGTCATGACCGCGGCAGTAGGCCGCGATCACGTCGGCGAAGTCGTAGCCGTTCACCAGTTCGGTCAGCTGATCCAGCTTCTGGCGCAGGACGGCCTCGGTCGACGCACCACTGGCCTTGGCGTCCGCCTTCGCGGTCGCGATGAACTTCTCGACGATGCCGCCCAGTGCGCCGCCGTCCGGCTTGGTGCGGGTGGCGAGGTTGCGCATCAGCTCGGCGTAGAGCGATCGGGCCTGTCCGCCGCTCGCATGCAGCCGGCGATCGGGATTCAGGTCGGCGCTGGCCACGACGAGCTTCTTCTCCATCGCGACGGCACGGACGAGGTTCAGGAAGAAGGTCTTCCCCGCCCCGTACTCGCCAATCACCACACGAAAGGCCGAGCCGCCGTCGGCGACGCGGTCGATGTCCGTCACCAGAGTCTGGATCTCCCGCGTACGCCCAACCTGGATCAGATGCTGCCCGGCCCGAGGCACGACGCCGGCGCGCAGCGACTGGATGACCGCGTCGCGGTCCTTGGGGCGGATGGCGGGTGTGTTCATGCTTCCACTTTCTCCAGGAACTCGGCATTGACGACGACGGGTTCGTCGCCTTCGCACAGGGGCATGTCGTGGGCGTCGAAGGCGGCCTCGTTGATGCGCTCCAGCGCGCCGTCGAGCATCAGGTCAAGGTCGGCGGCGACGTCCAGCAGTTCCTCGCGACTCCATTCGGGACGGGAGAGCATCATGCGGGCCAGGGCGCTGTGCGCCTCGTCGAGGCCCAGCAGGCCAGCACTGGAACTGCTCGGCTCGAGTTCGGCTTCAGCGTCGGGCTCCTGCTGGCTGTCAGCGGGCGTCGTGACCGTGTCCTCGGCTTCGGTGAAGATGTTGGCGAGCAGTGCCGACACGCGCTCCGTGTCCTGCTGCAGGGCCGCGATCTTGGCGGGGTCCAGCTTGAAACCGGTCTCCTCGACCTTCGCCACGGCCGCTGCGGTGGGCTTGACGCCTGCCGCCACGGCATGGACATCGGTGAAGACCTTCTTGGCATCGACGCCCAGGGCCTTGTAGACCTTCTCCAGCATCTTCACTTCGGCGGGCGACACCTCTCCGTCCGACTGCGCAACGGTGGCCATGAAGGCCGCGATGGTTTCTTTCACGCCTTGATCGAGGGGTTCGAACTTCTTCTTGAGCGCTGCAAGTGAAGCCGGCGCCTGCATCAGCAGCCTCAGGTGAGCGAGCAGCCGCCGGGTCTGACTGGGCGGCAGGTGCTTCCAGGACAGGACGGTCTCCCGCAGATGCCCCATCTCCTTGATGCCGAACTCCCCATCGGCTGACGCCACGGCCGAGGCCAGCTGCAAGGTCAGCGCCGCGGCGAGGTAGGGACCTCCAGCTCTCGCGATCGGCTCGGACGGCGGCAATGCGAACAGCACCACCTTGTCCTCGGGCTTGGGCATCTTGGCGCCCGTCAGCACATCGGGCTCGAAGCCGATGCCGACCGATTCCAGCGCCCTCGCGAGCGAGGCCGTCTTGTCCTTGGTGAACGGTCCGGAGCCACCGAGCGACGAGAGGAGGTCCTGGAACGACAGTGCCACCATGCCTGCGCCGATGCGTCCCTGCAGACCTCGAAGAGCTTTCTGGCCGGCTTCCGGCCAGAGGGTGGCCGGAAGCTGGAGCCAGGCATCGATGGAAGCGCGGGCACCCGGGTTCTTCCCCAAGAGCCGGCTGTACGACTCCAGGGGCTTAGTGGCTGCCTCGACGACCTCCTGCAGTTTCCGCACTGGCGCCGTGAGGACCGTGACGTCCGGGGTGTCCTTGAAGGTGAGCTTCAGTTCCTGATAGCCCCGGAATCCGGCGGATGCCGGCTGGTAGACCAGCTTCAGCTTGGTGCGGTTGCGCGGCAGCAGCATGCCCGCGCCGCAGAGCTCCTCGTACTTCTCGGCGAAGACGCGCTCGAACTCCTCGGCACAGCGCGTTGCTGGCGTCCTGAGGGTGATGTTCGGGTCCAGCCTCACCCAGGCCAGCGCCAGCGCCGCCGGCACGGGAACACCATCGACCGCGGCCTGACCGAGCGCCAACCGGAGGTAGAGGGGCAGTTCATACGTCCTCGGGAAGTCTGGTACGGGCTTCTCGTAGAGACGCGACGGGTGTTCTGCCAGTGCCACCCAGTCGAGCAGTTCGCTGGCGTAGCGTCGGAAGGAGCCTGACCTGTCACCGTAGATGCCCAGCAGGCGCCGCAGCTCGATCGCGATCGCCGGCCAGTCGGCCCGTGCGGCCTCGTCCTTCGAAGCGTCGACGATGGCTCGGCGCTCCAGGCCGTAGAAGAACAGGAACACGAAGCCGACATCGGCCTCGGGATCCTGCCGGCCGCCTGCAAGCCAGCTCAGATAGGCCCGCCGCGCTGCAGGCGACACTTCCGAATAGCTCGGCCAGTAGTTCATCTGGCGCTCGGTGTAGTCCCCGCTGCGCGCGACCGACTTCGATGGATCGATCAGGCATGGGTCGTTCGAACCGCTGGATGCGGGCAACGAGGTGCCGACATAGATCAGCCCACCCGGAATCGTCGTTCCCGCCACCTCGACGGGCTGCCCGGCCGGAATCCATCTCGCCTTGCCGTAGCTTTCGGGTGCCGGTGGGATCCGGAACGAGGCAGCTGGCGCGGTCGCCTGCGTCCGCACCGGCATCGGCTGCTCGTCGGCCGGACGAGCAACGCGCGTCACGGGTTCGGTCCGCCTGGGCGCCGGCGGTTTGGGTGGCGATATCGCAATCGAGGGAGCGCTCGCCTCCTCGCGCCCACTGGCCGGGCTCACATCGTCAGACTTCCTGTTGCGCGAGTACAGGTAGCCGGCAATCGCAATCGCCAGCAGCACCGCGGCGCCCAGCCACACTTCCCTCGGGATGGCGGCCAGCAGCGCGACGGCGCCGATGAAGGCCGCTGCCAGCACTCCACCAGATCCAGACTTCTTGCCTCTTGGCATAGGCAATGCCTCCCCTTTTGGCGCAATCTTCGCCCAAATTCAGGGCGGGGCACGCATCACCGGCAGACACCGGCCTCTGAGGCGCTGCGACGCTCGACTGAATCGACGATGTGCCCGTCTTCGAGGCCGAGGATTGGCCATTCGACAGGCAGGTCTCAGACCGGCTCGATAGCCCTGATGCGTCCCGCCCGCAGCAGCCGATCGAACTCGGCAAGCGTCAGATCGACCTCCCGCCCCCCGAGCCTCACGCGGAACACCAGTGAGCGCCGCGCAACAGCGTGAACCCCCGCCGGAAAGCGAACGGCTCCGCCAGCCGACGTGACGGCATCGATCTCATCGAACTCATAGCGGGCCTCGGTCATCGGAAGGCGGATCGGAGATCCTCACGGACAGTGGCAGTGGGGTCACTATACGAACGGCCGCGGAGCTCCCGGTCGCCTCCCCTACCGGCGTTGCTTCGGTCCTGTTGTCGGCAGGGCGGGCAGCATGTGCATCTGCCCGCCCAAGAGCCGCCAGTTCGGGCCGATTGGGCGGGCATCGCGCGGGCGGTGTTCCGGGCTCGTTGCCGATCGAGTCGCCCCGGCCCATACTGACCCGGCTTCCTGCGGACATCGCGTCTGCTCAGCCTTCATCGGTGGCTCCGGTCGCCCTGAAGTCCAGCCCAGCTGGCGTCGCAGTCGTTACCTGCCTTGTGTCCCGTTCGGCACCTCGGTGTGCCGGGCCGATTCCGATCCATCCGGATCCGAAACCAGGAGCCGGCCATGACCCTGTGTCGTGGCCCCTCCTCGCATGCGCCGACCACGACCTCTGCGTCGTGACGCGCCCTGCGTTCACCAGCTCGGCCTGATCTCGATCAGTAGCCTGGCCTGACGCACGCATCTGCCCTGGCCCCGTCCTCCCGGACGCGGACCTCTGCACCTCGCGCACCCACCTGTGCGCGACGAAGCGCCTTGCCTTCCCGGCAAGGCATCCCAGACGGGGAACCCCAGTTCCCCGCCAGGGATGGGCGTTCCCCTTCACCCCTGAAGGAGAACCCCCATGAGTCCCGTTCCCTGGAACCGCGCTGTCGCGCCGGTGTGTGCACTGCTGGGTGGTACCGGGCTTGCCCGTGTGCCCGCCCGGAGGCCTGTCACCCTTCCGGCGCTGCTCCGGCCCCGGCCCTGCACGCCCCACGCGTCCATGCGCATGGTGTGCGTGGCCGCGGACCCTCTGGCGTCCGAGCGCTGCACGACGGTGTGCTGACCATGACGGTCGACACTTACCGCAGGCGCATCGCCTCGACGGCCATCGTGCTGGCCCGGGAGGATCCCCTCCTGGTCAAGGAAGTCATCGCCCGGCTCCGCGCCTCGGGCGAGATCGCGGCCGACGACCTGGTCTACCTGGACCGGATCGCCGACCGCTGGATCGGCATTGCCGAGGGCCTGCGCCGAGGCGCCGCTCGCGTGCTCACGACCTGAAGGTCGCGGGCATCGAGTTGCCCGTCGCGGCGCCGCCGGCGGGTCCAACTCGTGCCGATCGAGTCCTCGGGTCTCGGGGATGGTGAACCGACCGCCAGCGATGGCATCGGGACGCCATCACCCGACACCCCGTTTCCCTCGGCTTTCAGGCGTCCTCGCCATCCACCCTCCGGGAGTCACCGTCTCCCGTCGGGGCCGGGGTTCCCTCGCATTCTTGGAGAACCCCATGAGTCATGCTTTCCCAGACAGATCCTTCCAGAGCCCGTCATCGCGCCGCAGCACCATCGACATCGAGGAACAGCGCGCCTGGGTCGGCTTCTACAGACGCGTCGGCCGTGACGCCGCCCTCGCCGCCGAGGTGATGGCGCAGCTCGACGGCGACGCCGAGATGAAGCGTCGCCACCTGGCGCTGTACCTGTCCTGCAAGCAGTCGCTGCGCGTCCACAAGGCGCGCCAGGCCCGCGACAAGCGCATCGGGCAGTGGCTGCGCCTGCTGGTCCAGTGGACGCTGCAGCGACCCGCAGCCTTCGTCGGCGGCGTCACGCAGAAGGCGTACCACCGCACTGCGGACGTCCTCGACGAGGCCATTGCCGCTGCACCGCCGGCCTCGCCGGCAACATCGAAGCGGGGCGCACGCCCAGCCGCGGCCCGTGACGGCGACAGCAGGCCCGAACCGGCCGCCGCGCAGGTTCGTCAGCTGCTGGGCGATGCCGAGTTCGCCGACGCGCACGCCCGCTTCCAGCACCAGGCCGGCATGTCCCCGGCGTCGCCGGTCAGTGGCTCCGAAGGCGGCTCCGAGCGTGCCCCGGAACCTCCCGTCGACGACCCCGCACCCGCCGTGCAGATCAGCCGGCGCTGATCCGAAGACCGAGCCCCGGCGCAGCCCCATCGGCTGCACCGGGTTCGATCGCTGACGTGCCTCGGCCATGGACTGACGTCCAGCGGCCTGGCGCGACCGGCACCCCATCCAACCGCCTGCGGGCCCGTCCCGCCAGGGCCGGTGTCCGCCCTCCCAACTTCGAGAGTTCCCCATGCGAGACATCACCCTGAATCCCGAGCAACGCCTGTATGTGATCGCCACCGAAGGTGGCGTGACCTGCTTCGGCTTCGACAACGCCCGGGACCATGCCCGGCAGATCGCGCAGCGCCTCGATCGTCCCGACCTGATGCCCACCGCCGACGACGCGGCCAGCCTCACCGGCTACGAAAAGTACCTCGCTGCCGTGCGTGCCTGGGGCGAATCCGCCCAGGGTCACAGCACCTACTTCGACCCCGGCACGGACCCTCGCCTGGCGAGGGTGCTGGAGACCTGCCGCCGGGACGGCCGCAAGGTGCGGCTGGTGCTGGGCGACACCGGCACCGGCGCGAGCTGGCTCGACGAGTTCGACGTGGTCGGCACGGTCGGCCGCTCGACCGGCCTGCTGAAGGTGCCCCTGCTCGTCGAGCCGGGCGAGGCGGCCGGTACAGCCATCCTCTGTGCGCATGTGCTGGCACTGATGGCCTGGGACACCGGCCTGCCCCTGTACCGCCACCCGCGCTGGCAGCCGCCGGAACTGCGCATCCGCGCCAGTGATGACGATGTCCGTCCCTGGGCCGTCGTGCTGCACGAGCAGCCCGTGGCGACCTTCGACGACATCGGCAAGGCCGGTGCGTACCTCGCGTTCATGCGCGGGGCAAGCGTCGAGCCGCGCGTGTTCCGCTGAGCCGTCCGGTCGAACGTTCGAGACCCTTCAGTCGGCGCGATCCAGATCCACTCCAGGCCGTCACCCAGCACGCCCCCGGTCCAGCACCGGGGGCGTTCCTGTTTCCGAGACTGCGAACCGGGCGACGGGCGCTCAGCGTCCGGTCAGGGACTGCACCTCACGCTCGATCAGCCAGTGCAGGAAGCGGGTGTCATCGGAGTGGCCCCAGTAATGGGCCTTGCACCGGCGGACGTAGGCCTGCAGGTCCGCGACGCTGCGGATGGACCCCGGCTCGATGGCGGTGATGCGGGCCAGCCGCGTCCGTTCGGGTCGGGTCAGTCGAAGCTGGTTTCCGGTGCGCAGCATGTCGGGTCGGCCTTGTCGGGAAGCCGCGCATCTTCGCGTGCCCGCGCAGGTCTGTGCACATCCACTGCGGCCCGCGACGAAGAAATTTCTGCAGTGACAGCGTAGTGCCTCTGCGGTGTCACTTTTGCAGTCTGCCCGCCAAGACATCCGCGCAGGCCGTGGCCCAGCCACAACGGCGCGGCCACGCGCAGTGCGGTCACGCGAACCGTGCCACCTCCCCGCGTACCGATGCCCGACCAAGGCACGGACCCTGGCGCCCTTTGCGCGGGCAAGCGCGGCAAAGGCTCTGTCGCTGGCACCACCCCGGTTGAATCCACGGCGCCGATGGCGCAGACTTGCCGGGCTCACACCCACTCCCGACAGGAGTGTTTCCGATGCCGACCGAACCGGCGGCAGCGGCGTCGCAGTCGTTACCTGCCTCGGATGATCATCTGAGCCACCGTGCCGGCCACGTTCCGTCGTGTGTCTGCACATCCTTCCCTTGCGGGGACACCAGTCCCCACCGGGAACGGCGTTCCCGTCTTCCTTTTCGCCACGAGAGGAGAACGCCATGAACTTCCACCCTTTCCAGGGCCTTCAAGATCTGCCGGACCTGCCCGATGCCGCCCATGCGTCTCGGGAGGCCCTGGTGGCAGAGATGCTGGGCCTGCAGGCCCACCCATTGCCAGGCCCGACGCCGGCCGCGCTGCGCGTCAGCGACCGGGAGACGCCCCACGAGGACCCGGCCACGCAGCAGCTCCTGACGCGCCGACTCCGTGTCGCCCGGGAGCTGCTGATGCGCGAGCTGCGTGACCGGATGGCGCAGGGGCCGGTGATGTCGTCGCCCCAGGTCCTTCGGGACTGGCTGCGACTGCGCTGCGCAGGCCTGCAGCACGAGGTCTTCCTCGCGCTCTACCTGGATGCCAACCACCGGCTGATCGCCCACGAGGAGGTGTTCCGCGGCACGCTCACCCAGACGTCGGTATACCCGCGGGAACTGGTCAAGAGCGCCCTGGCCCGCAACGCCGCCGCGATCGCGGTGGCCCACAACCACCCGAGCGGCCAGGCCGAGCCGAGCCGCGCGGACGAGTTCCTGACGCAGACGCTGAAGTCGGCGCTGGCGCTGGTAGACATCCGCCTGATCGACCACTTCGTCGTCGCCGGCGACCAGTGCGTCAGCTTCGCGGAGCGCGGACTGCTCTGACGCCATGTGCGGCAGTCACGCCCTGCACGACCCAGCCGCGAGAAGGGCGCCGCCGAGGCGGCGCCCCTCCCGCCGATCCCACCCCAACCAAGGATGCCCATGTCGGAGAGAAGACCCCCGACCTGCCCCTGCTGTGCCGGCCACGGCGTGCCCCTGGGCGCGCTCGGTCGCCTGCACTGGTTCCGCTGCCGCGACTGCGGCATGACGTTCGCCCGCGCCGGACGATCGAAGCGCACGCTCGGTGCGCCCTCGACCGTGACGCGGGCGACCGAATCCCCCACATCTCCGAGTTCATCCCGAGGAGGAATCCACGATGCATACCCTGCCCGCCACCGGCCTGCGACAGCAGGCCGAGATGCTGGCCAGCCTGTCCCTGAAGCATCTGAGTTCGGCAACGCGCAACAAGCTCGCCGATGACGATCTGTCCGTGAACGCCTACCCGACCGACTGCGGCGGGTTCGTCTATGTCGGGGCACCGAAGTACCGCGTGCCGTCGGAGCCCGACCTGGCCATGCTGTTCGAGGTGGCCGAATCCGCCGGCGTGGCCTGGCTGATGTTCGATCGCGAGGCGGCCGTCATCGACGGGCTGCCTGTGTTCGACAGCGCGGAGCCCGGACCATGAGCCAGCACCTCGCGACGGCGACGCTCGACGGACACCCCGTCGAGATCGTGGCCGGCTTCGATCGACGCCTGGGGGACTACTTTCTCCAGATCATCGACGAGCGAAGCGACATGCTCTACACCAGCCTGCAGGAGCCCCTGCTGGACTGGACGGACATCGCGACCTTGCGCGCCAAGGTCCCAGAACTCGGCCTTCGACTGCCTGCGCAGTTGGTCGACGAGGTCGAGGACGATGGCCGTCGACGCGCTGGCAACCGCATCGTCCGCCACTTCGCTGAAGGCCCATCGGACACACTGATGGCCGGCTGAAACCAAGCTGCAGTTAGGACTCGGCGCCGCGCTCGTTTCCCGCCAGGGATGGGGCCGGCGCCTCTCTTCTTTGAGACTCACGAAGCCATGCGATCACACCTGCGGCGTCAGATTGCACACCCTGGGCCATCACGCCCCGGAGGCTTGGCGACCGTCCATGGTCGATCTCCGCATCCCGAGGTCTCAACTGCATCTCCTTCCGCCAGCAACTGCCCAATCGCAGCCCCCAGAACCACATCATCGACAACCCCGAATCGATGCAGCCGCGCGCGGCCCTGCCGATCGAACAGCACGACACTCGGCGTGCCACGAAGGCCCCACTGCGCCATGGAGACAGGCAGCGGCCCCGCCTCGGCGGCTTCATCGATGCCGATCGGGAATGGCAACCGGTATTCCTGGATGAAGGCCTGCAAGGCCTGTGATCCCATCACCTCGTGATGCTCGAACACCGTGTGCAGCCCGAGGACCATCACTGCCTCGCCCTGAAACGCGTCATGTACACGCAGCGCCTGGGGAAGACCGTGCGACACACATGCCGGGCACAGCATTTGGAACGCATGGACCGGCACGACTCGCCCTCGCAGGTCCTCCAGTTCGATCGGCGTCGGGGTGTTGAACCAGTGCGAGGCCTGCCACCCTGGCAGGCTGGTTGCCTGCCCGGCTGGCGACGGGGAGCCCGCACGCCCCGGCGTTGCAGGCGACGGCATCAGAACTCCCCGTCCTTGATGTAGGGGTGGCTCCACAGGATGGCCTGCAACAGCACGGCCTTCACCCACGCCGCGTGCATCTTCTCGACGTCCGCCGCTGAGGCCCCCGTCTTGGCCAGGAACGGCTTCAGCGTCGTGGTGATGGGAATGGTCAGCGCCGGCAGGTAGCGAAAGTCCACTTGTGCGGGGCCATGGGCACCGTCGGTCTTGTTCTTCTTGACCCGGTTGTGGCGCAGGCCAATCTCGTACTGCCAGTCCAGCCAAGCCTGGTCGTACTTCGCGTCGGCGGTGTCCAGGATCCACAGCGCAAAGCGCTTGCGGACGGCGGCCAGGTAGGCGCCGTCCGGCTGGCCGCTGCGCGTGTCGCCGAAGAACACCACCAGTTCGGGCGTCGAGGCCACGAAGCCGTACCAGACATCGAGGATGGCCTCGGTCTGATCGGCCAGGATGGCTTTGCTCTGGCGCAGCGCGGCCACGTCGTCGGCGCCAAACAGCATCGACTTCTGCAGCGCCGCCAGGTCGGCCATCGAGTAAGGAGCGCGGGCCAGCGTCGGCTGGCCCAGCGCGTAGCCGGGTGCACGGCCTTGCGGCGCTGCCGCGCCGGCATCCGCCACCACACCGAGCGTGTTGGCGGCAATCAGCAGTTTCAGCATCTTCATGAACAACTCCTGGTGTCTTGGGTTGGAACGGGTCCGCCGACCCGGATGTGAATGCGCAACGCACCCAGTGTGTCCCCATCATCTGTACCATGGATGCTGTGGAGTACTCAAAACACCATCCATCGTTCAAACCGGAGGCAGCGACCCTGCCCCCCACCATTGATCGACTTTCCGGTCTGCTGGATCGTTTCCGCGTCCGGGCCCACCTGTTCCATGCCGGCGCCCTGTGCGGCACGACCGCCTTCGACGCGAAGCCGGGCCGCGCCTTCCTGCATGTGCTGCGCCGGGGCGAGTTGGTGGTGACGCACGGCAATGTCAAAGGCCTGAAACGCCGCGTCGTCGTGAACGAGCCGACGCTGATGCTCTACCCCCGGCCGGTGGCGCACACCTTCCACAACCCGCCGCGCGACGGATCGGATTTCACGTGTGCCACGCTCGACTTCGATGGTGCCGAGCACAACCCGCTGGTGGTGGCGCTGCCAGCCCTGGTGCTCGTCCCGCTGGATCAGGTCGATGGCCTGCAGCCCGCGCTCGACCTGCTGTTCGCCGAGACCGACCGCGTGCGCTGCGGCTCGCGACTGCTGGCCGACCGCTTGTTCGAGGTCGTGCTGATCCAACTGCTGCGCTGGCTGATCGACCACCCGGGTGCGAGCGGCGTCGGTAGCGGCCTCATCACAGGGCTGGCTGATCCCCGTCTGGCCAGGCTGCTCGTCGCGCTGCACGCGGCGCCCGCCGAGGAGTGGCCGCTGGAGCGCATGGCGGTGCAGGCCGGCATGTCGCGTACGGCGTTTGCCGTGGCCTTCAAGCAGGCCACCGGCGCCACGCCAGCGGGCTACCTCGCAGACTGGCGACTGACCCTGGCCATGTCCGAGCTGCGCGCGGGCGGTCTGCTCAAGGCCGTGGCAGACGCGGTGGGATACGGCAGCGCCACGGCGTTGTCCAAGGCCTTCAAGCAGCGCTACGGTGTGGCGCCGCGCGATTGGCGCAGGGCCGACCAAGGGCAGCACGACATGTGAGCCTGGCTCCGCGGCGTTGCTGAAGGCGAGCCGCCTCAGCCTCAAAGCGTCCGCCAGTCCCCGATGAACCCGAATCCGGCACACACCGCGCCGGCAACCGCAGCGCGCTGCTGCTACTGCCTGCGCTCGCAGGACACAAGCAGCGCCGTGGCGGTCGCCAGCACGATGCCTGTGTTGGTGTCGGCCACGACGTCGGCTGCCGGCGGGGTCCGCATGGCGCGGATGCCCAGGGCGCTGGCCAGCCCAACGCAAAGGCTGCCTGCGCGTATTCCGCCTCCGAAGGCGGATCGGCTTCAGCGAGACCCCGGTTCGGACGCACGGAGTGAGCCGATGTCGTCGATACCTTGACGGGTATGAGAGTCTGGACTAGGATAGTAATAAGTTACTAGCTACTATCCTCTCTCGACACTCCTGAACCCGTGAACATTCGAACCAAACACCTGCCTGCCGAAGAGCGCCGAGCGGCGACCGTGGAAGCAGTGATCGAACTGGCAGCCGGGCATGATCCCGGCGAGATCACGACCACGGCGATCGCCCAGCACATGGGCGTGACACAGGGTGCCCTGTTCAAGCACTTCCCCACCAAGGACGCCATTCTCGAAGCGGTGATGACCTGGGTGGCCGACCGCCTGCTGAACCGGGTCGATCGCGCGGCGCAAGCCGCTGCGACCTCGGCCGCCGCACTCGAGGCGATGTTTCTGGCCCACACCGGCTTTGTTGCCGAACACCCCGGCGTGCCCCGGATGATGTTCGGCGAGCTTCAGCGCGCCGGCTCCACGGCACCCAAGCGGGTGGCGGCCACGCTGCTGCGCCTGTACGCCGAGCGGCTGCGCGTCATTCTCGAACGCGGTCGCGACGCAGGCGAGTTCAACCCAGGCCTGGATGTCGAGGCCGCCTCCACCCTGTTCGTCGGGACGATCCAGGGCCTGGTCATGCAGGCCCTGATCGCTGGCGATGTGCACCGCATCCGCCGCGATGCGCCCCGCGTCTTCGTCATCTTCCTGCGCGGCATCACCCAAGGACAGACATGAGCCGTCTACCCATCAGCCGCCGTACGTTGGCCATCGTGGCCGTTCTCGTCGGGTTGGCCGCACTGCTCGGCTACGTCGCCCTGCGCTCCGGGCCACTCGCCCCCGTGGCCGTCACGGTGGTCAAGGTTGAGACGCGCACTCTGCGTCCGGCACTGTTCGGCGTCGGCAACGTCGAGGCACGACAGCTCTACCGCATCGGCCCAACGGCCCCAGGTCGGCTGCTGCGCCTGGGCGTGGAGGTGGGCGACACCGTCAAGGCCGGCCAGGTGCTCGGAGAGATGGACCCAGTTGACAGCGACGACCGCCTGCGCTCGCAGGAATCCGTCGTCAAGCGCACCGCCGCGACCCTGGCCGATGCGACGGCGCGCCACGCCTACGCCGAGACACAGGCGCGCCGCTATGAACAGTTGTTTGCCGAAAGGGCCACGAGCGAGGAACTGCTCGCCGCCCGCCGCCAGGATTTGCAGCTCGCATCCGCCGCACTGGCCGCCGTGCGTGAGGATCAGTCCCGGGCCCAGTCCGACCTGCAGGCGCTGCGCGCGCAGCGCAGCAGCCTGCGTCTGGTGGCGCCGGCGGCAGGCGTTGTCACTTCGCGCGACGTCGAGCCCGGCACCACCGTGGTGGCGGGCCAAGCGGTCGTCGAGCTCGTCGATCCGAAGTCTCTGTGGGTCAACACCCGTTTCGACCAGGTCAGCGCCGGCGGCTTGGCGGCTGCGCAGCCGGCACGCGTGGCCTTGCGCTCGCGCCGCGGCCAGACCTTGGACGGCGAAGTGCTGCGCACCGAACTGCGCGCGGATGCCGTGACCGAGGAACTGCTGGCCAAGGTCGCCTTCAGCGCCGTGCCGCTGCAGTTGCCTCCGATCGGCGAACGTGCCGAGGTCACGGTCGACCTGCCTGCGCTGCCCGCAGGGCCGGTGATTCCCAATGCCGCAGTGCAGCGGCAAGGCCAGCAGTTGGGCGTCTGGACCACCCAAGGCGACAGCCTCACTTTCGTGTCGGTCAAGCTCGGCCGCGCCGATCTCGACGGCCAGGTGCAGGTGCTCCAAGGCCTGAAAGCCGGCGACGCCATCGTGCTGCACAGCGAGAAGCCGCTCACCGCGCGCTCGCGGATCCAGGTGGTCGACCACATTCCCGGGGTCGCGCCGTGATCAGCCT
Organism: uncultured Rubrivivax sp.; assembly: GCA_964433315.1. GTDB lineage: Bacteria > Pseudomonadota > Gammaproteobacteria > Burkholderiales > Burkholderiaceae_C > Aquariibacter. The sequence continues at coordinate 63,116 of CAYSQO010000001.1, read as the reverse complement.
GGCCGGTCGCGACATCGCCCACGCCTGGGGCAAGTTCGTCTTCACCGGCCTGGGCCTGGGGCTGCTCCTGGGCGTGACGCTGGTGATGGCAGGCGTCTACCGCGGCATGGTCGACGACGGCAAGGCCTTGCTCGACAACAGCGGCGCCGACCTGTGGGTGGTGCAGCGAGACACGCTCGGGCCCTACGCCGAACCTTCGAGCATCGCCGATGACACCGAGCGCGCGCTGCTCACCATGCCCGGCGTGGCCGAGGCAGCCAACGTCACCTACCTCACGATGCAGGTGCGCCAGGGCGGGCGCGACGTGCGGGCCATGGTGGTCGGCATCGTGCCCGGCGAGGCCTGGGGGTCCCCAGGCTGGCCGCCCGCGCTGGTGGCCGGACGGCGCGTCACGCGCGGCCACTATGAGGCCATGGCCGACATCGCCACGGGTTTCGGGCTCGGTGACACGGTGCGCATCCGTCGCAACGAGTACACCGTCGTCGGGCTGACGCGCCGCATGGTGTCGTCCAGCGGCGACCCGATGGTCTTCATCCCGCTGCGCGACGCGCAGGAAGCGCAGTTCCTCAAGGACAACGACGCCATCGTGCAGAACCGCGCGCGCACGGCGGCCAACCCGGCCTTCAACCGGCCCGGTGTGCCCGGGCTGCTGCCCGCCATCAACGCGTCGCAGACCAGCAGCAACACCGTCAATGCCGTGCTGGTGCGCTTGCGCCCCGGCGCCGACCCCGACGAGGTGGCCGAGTCGGTGCGCCGCTGGAGGCGGCTCACCGTCTATACGCGCGCCGACATGGAGGACATCCTGATCGGCAAGCTCATTGCCACCTCGGCCAAGCAGATCGGCATGTTCCTCGTCATCCTGGCCGCCGTGAGTGCGGCCATCGTGGCCTTCATCATCTACACGCTCACGATGGACAAGATCCGCGAGATCGCGGTGCTCAAGCTCATCGGCACGCGCAACAGCACCATCGCCTGGATGATCCTGCAGCAGGCGCTGGCGCTCGGGGTGATCGGCTTTGCGGTGGGCAAGATCACCGCCACCTTCGCCGCGCCGCTGTTCCCCAAGTACGTGCTGCTGATGCCGCTGGACTCGGTGCTCGGGTTCGGCGCGGTGCTGGTGATCTGCGCACTGGCCAGTGTGATCGCGATCCGCATGGCCCTGCGGGTCGACCCCGCTGAAGCCATCGGAGGTTGAGATGCAAGACCGAGGCATCCACATCGAAGGCCTGCGCAAGCGCTACGGCAGCGGCGACACCGCAGTCGACGCGCTCAAGGGCGTCAACATGAAGGTTGCGCCCGGCGAGGTTGTCGGCCTGATCGGGCCGTCGGGTTCGGGCAAGAGCACGCTGCTGAAATGCCTGGGCGCGGTGATCGACCCCACCGCCGGGCGCATGACCTTGGGCCAGGAGGTGATCTATGACGAGCGCTGGCAGGTCAGGGACCTGCGCGCACTGCGGCGTGATCGCATCGGCTTCGTCTTCCAGGCGCCGTACCTGATCCCCTTCCTCGATGTCACCGACAACGTGGCCCTGCTGCCCATGCTGGCCGGCATGCCCAACGCGCAGGCCCGGGCACGGGCGGTGGAACTGCTTACCGCCCTGGACGTGCAGCACCGCGCCAAGGCCATGCCATCGCAATTGTCCGGCGGCGAACAGCAGCGCGTGGCCATCGCGCGCGGGCTGGTCAACCACCCCCCGGTGATCCTGGCCGACGAGCCCACCGCACCGCTGGACAGCGAACGCGCGATGGCGGTGATCCGCATCCTCAACGACATGGCGCTGCGCTACCAGACCGCGATCATCGTCGTCACCCACGACGAAAAAATCATCCCGACCTTCAAGCGCATCTACCACATCCGCGACGGCGTCACGCACGAAGAGGCTGGCGAAGGACGCGCGATCGAGCTGGCCTGACCTCGAACGCACATCTGCAAGGAACCCGGTCATGACGATCTCCCCGTACCCGAATGTTCGCGCTGTGCTCGTGCCGGCGGCCATTGCCTGGCTGCTGGCCGGCTGTGCCGCAGTGCCGCCCTATCAACCGCCCCGTATACCGGAGGTGACGGGATTCACGGCCGGCACTACGCCAACGGCCACCACCAGAGCAGACAGCCCGCTCGGCAATGCCCAGCAGGTGGTCGACGGTACGGTCGACGCCCAGTGGTGGCGCACGCTGCGATCGCCGGCCCTCGACGCGCTGGTCGAGGACGCGCTGCGCGCCAGCCCCACGCTTGCCGCAGCACAGGCCGCACTGGCCCAGTCACGCGAACTGCACGCCGCCCAGGCCGGTTCGACCCAGCTGCCGCAGGTGGACCTGGGCCTCGGCGCCCAGCGCCAGCAGATCAGCCCCGCGGCCCAGGGCCTGCCGGGCGACACGCGTGAGTTCAGCCTCTACAGCGCCAGCGTCGGAGTGCGCTACCGCTTCGACTTCGGCGGCGGCATCGACAGCGGCCTGCAGGCGCTGGGCGCGCGCGCCGACATTCGCCAGCACGAACTGGCTGCGGCCCGCCATGCGCTGGCCGCCAACCTGGCCACCGCGGCGATCACGCGCGCACGGCTGTCCGCGCAGATCGACGCCCAGACGGCCATCCTGCGCGCGCAGGAAGAACTGGTCCGGCTGGCCGAGGTGCGCACCCGCCTGGGCCAGGCCGCGCCCGACGAGGTGAGCGCACTCACCGCGCAGGCCGAACTGACCCGCGCCGGGCTGCCCCAGATGCACAGGCAGATGCAGCAGGCCGAGCACCTGCTGGCCGTTCTGGCAGGCCGACCGCCGGCGCAGGGCGTGCCCGCCTTCACGCTGGCCGAGTTCAGCTTGCCGGATCGCCTGCCCGTCTCCGTCCCGTCAGAGTGGGCTCGTCGGCGGCCGGACATCCTGGCTGCCGAAGCCGGGTTGCGAGCGGCCCACGCCGAACTGGGGGTGACCTTCGCGCGCCAGTACCCGCAACTCAACCTGAGTGCCAGCCTGGGAAGCCAGGCGCTGACGACATCGGCGCTGTTCGGCGGCGCGGCGGCGGTGTGGAACGTGGTCGGCCAGCTGAGCCAGCCACTGTTCAACGCCGGCCTCCCGGCCGAGCGGCGCGCCGCGCAGGCGGCGCTCGATGTCGCGACGGCCAACTATCAGCGCGTGGTGCTCGACGCACTGCGCAACGTCGCCGACGCGCTGCGCGCCGTGGAGCACGATGCCCAGGCGCTGGCCGCGCTCGCTCGCAGCGTGCAGGCGGCCGAAGCGCAGCACCGGGTGGCGCAGCGCCAGTACCGCGCCGGTGCGGCCAGCCCGGTCCAGCTGCTGGTGGCCGATCAATTGCTGCTGCAGGCGCGCAGTGGCCTGGTCGCCGCGCAAGCCCAACGCCTCGTCGACACCGTGGCCCTCAGCGCGGCGCTGGCCGGCGACCCCGTGGCGCATGGCCAGGCCGATGCACAGGCCACCGTTTCCCTTCGAGCCCTTGAGGTGCAACCATGACATCGTCTCGCCACACCGCATTTCGCTACACCACTCGCCAGGTGGCCGTGCACTGGCTGGCCGCCGCGGCAGTGATCTTCCTGCTGTTGACCGGCACTTTCGTGCTTGAGGCCCTGCCCAACGATGCGCAGAAAATCGGCAACCTGCGCATCCACTTGCTCGTCGGCGCCTTGGCCGGCCTGCTCGTGATCGTGCGCATCGTGCTGCGCCGGCGCCATCCGATCGCGCCCGCACAACCCGGCGACCGCATCGTCCGACTCGGTCACCTTGCCTTGAACGTCGCGGTATTGCTGATGGCCTTCAGCGGCGCCACGCTGGCCCTGCAAAGCGGCCTGCTCGAGGCTGTGTTCGGCAGCGGCGTGCTGCCGTCGGACTTCAGGGCCTACACCCCGCGCACGGTGCACGGCCTGGTCGCCAAGCTGGCGATGGGCCTGGTGGCATTGCACGTGGTGGCGGCGCTTTACCACCAGTTCGTACTCCGCGACGGCCTGCTCGGGCGCATGCGCCCGGGGCGCGGCGCTTGAGCCCAAGTCCTTTGCGCGACGACAGGCCGCCACCTGCGTGCCGCCAACAACCCTGCCGTTTCATCTGACTACCGACAACACAAGGAAACATCATGTCGCTCGTTCGTTCACTGCTTCGCCAACGCTGGCACGTCGGCGCCGCCGTCCTCGCCGCCGCGCTGGGCTCGACCGCTTGCAGTCACCTGCATGGCGGGCACGATCACGCTGGCCAACAAGGTGCCCTGAGCTTGAACGAGGGCAAGAAGTGGCCGACGGATGCGCCCTTGCGACTGGGCATGTCCAGCGTGCGCAAGCTCGCCGCTGCCGTGCCCGAAGGGTCCACGCCATCCGACGAAGCGGCACGCCGCCTGGCCGACGGCGTGCGCGATCAGATCGCATTCATGGTGAGCAACTGCAAGCTTGAACCGAAGGCCGATGCGGTCCTGCACGTGATGATTGCGGATCTGAGCACGGGGGCCGATGAACTGGCTTCACCTGCAACCCGGCCGGCAGGCCTGCAGCGGATTCGCAAGGCATTGCAGCAGTACCCCGAGTACTTCGCTCCAGCGGGCTGGTGACCGTTCGGTCCGGGCACGAAGGCAACCCGTTCATCAGCCCGGAACTGTGCTTGCACTTCCAGTACTTCTCGGCCTGCGCAAGATGCACTTCCTGTTGCGGGCGCGGGCGCTGGTGGCCTTTCCGGGCGGTTTCGGGACGCTGGACGAACTGTTCGAGGTCCTGACGCTGGTCCAGACCGGAGAGGTCCGCCGTTTGCCGATCGTGCTAGTCGGAACAGCGTTCTGGCGTCGGGCGGTCGACTTCGAGTTCCTTGCCAGCGAAGGTGTCATCAACGCAGAGGATCTGGAACTCTTCTCTGTCGTCGACACGGCCGGGGAGATCGTCGAGCGGCTGCATGCGTTCTACGGCGGCAAGCCACCGGAACCTACGACGGATGCCACATGAGAGGCCTCCTGAACACACGAAGGCGACACGGGCCGGGCAGGTGGCCCTGTGTCCTGGTGGCCTGGGGGCTCTGGAGTGCCGCAGGCGCCGCCGAGTCCATCCAGGCTGACCGCGCGCGGCAAACCGACCGTTCATCCAACACCTGCGCGACCGAGGACAGGATCACCTTCCGAGGCGTCACGGTCCGCCTGGAGAACGACCTGTTCGTGGGCACCGACCAGAGCTACACCAACGGCGTCGCGCTGTTGGGCATCTCCCGGGACATCGCGGAAACCGTCCGTCCGGAGTGTTTGCCGTCGGCTGTGCGTTGGCATGCCAGCCTGATCAAGTGGCTGGATCCTGGGTTCTGGGCAAACGCCGACCATCCGCCGGGCGGCCAGAACGTCGTCGTGAAGTTCGGACAGTCCATGTACACCCCGGCTGACCCGCAGCGCGTAGACCTCATCGACAACGATCGGCCCTATGCAGGCTTGCTCTATGTCGGCATGTCATGGAATCGCCGCTCTGTTGACGAACCCACGTCGACCGACACCCTCGATACCCGTGAAATCACGCTGGGTGTCATCGGACCTTGGTCGCTGGCGCGACAGGCACAAAACCTCGTCCACGATGCGATCGGTGCAAGCCGGTTCCTCGGATGGGACCATCAAATCAGGAACGAGCCCGCCCTCCAGATGGCGATGGACCGCAAGTTCAAGCAGCATCGCAGTCTCGCGGTGATCACGCCTGGGCTCACGGCCGACGCGATCCGTTCCTTCGGGCTGCGTGTCGGCAACATCGAGACGTCGGCGGCGCTGTCCGTAGAAGGGCGCGTGGGCTGGAACATCCCGAATGACTTTGGAACCTACCCGATACGCCCCGGTGCAGAGAACCGTCCGCCATCGTCGTCGGCTCCCACGGCTCGACTGGCCGATGCGGGCCCACCGGACCGAGGATTGAAGGCCGGGATTCATCTCTTCACCACCCTCGAAGTGAAAGCCGTCGCGCATGACTTCTCTCTTGACGGAAACCTGCTCCGGTCCAGCCACCGCGTCTCCCGCAGGCCCTGGGTCGCGCAGGCGTCGCTGGGGCTCAGCACCCAGTTGCCGATCGCTGGGCGGGGAGTCAAACTAGCATGGATGCGCGTCTGGCGAACGCGCGAGTTCGAGCAGCAAACATCGCGGCATTCGTACGGCTCGGTCGCAGCCAGCATCGAATTCTGACGGCAACACTCGGGCCCGCGTGCCCATTCTGGCGCGGCCTTGCCTTGCACATCGCAGCGGGAATGTCCCTCCAATGCTCAGGAGTGCAAATCTCATGTCGCATCGCATCGCTTCGCCGAGTTGATCTCCCTGTCTGAAGACGAGCGTCGGGCTGACCACAGCCGAGTGAGCCTCGTCGTCAACTCGGATCACCTCAATCCACACGGCGTCGTGCATGGCGCGGTGGTGTTTGCTCTGGCCGATACGGGCATGGGAGCGGCCCTGTACCCGACGCTGGGTGATGGCCAGATCTGCGCCACTATCGAGATCAAGATCAACTACTTCAAGCCCGTCGCTTCAGGACAGCTCGTCTGTATCGCCGAACCCTTGAATCGTGGCAGGACGGTGGCCAACCAGGAGTCCAAGGTGTACCTCGCCGACAAGCTCGTCGCCACGGCCAGTGAAAGCCATGCGGTATTCGCGCCAAGACATGAGGCAATTCAGAAATGAAGTACGTCAACGGCATTGGGGTCGGGTCTGAGCTTGGCGAAAAGCTCGTCCGATGACCTGACCAGACACCCCATTCCAAAACATATACAAAGGATGTATCTTATACATCCCGCTTCGCTTTGGATCAGCCATGCCGACTGTGGACGATGAAGGGTATCTGCTCGATCCAGACCAATGGACCGAGGAATGGGCCGCCCAGCAGGCCCATTTGCTGAACCTGAGTCTCGACGACGACCACTGGTTCGTGATCCGGTTCATGCGCGACTGGTACCAGGAACACCAGGTGACGCCGGACGCCCGCCATGCCATGCGGCGTCTCGAGCAGCGCTACCAGACCAGGGGCAGGCAGCGAATGTTCGAGCTCTTTCCATATGGCTACGTGGCCCAGGCCTGCAGGATTGCGGGCATGAAGCGTCCTCGCGCCTGGAGCACGGGTTGAACAACGGCAGATGCCAACGTGGGGTGCGCAAGATTCCCACAGCCATCGCGGCCCCTTTCGTCGCGGCTCAGCGCGGAACAAAGAACGTCGACTTCTCGAACTGGAGGGCCGATCGGTCTGCTCTGTTGCCGGAGGTGGGCTCCACGACCGTGACCTCGAACATCACGGGCACCGACCGGCCCGCGAGCCCTTGTGCCACGGCGAAGGGCAGGCGCAGGCTCACCGACATCGACGCCACGGCAGCCGGGCCGGCGCTGGCTGGCGTTGCCAGGATCTCCAAGCCATCGACCCCGGAGGCGGCCACCCGGTAGGTCTGCGGGGCCTCCATGCGATTCATGATCTGGATGCGGTAGACGTTCTCAACCGATCCCTCCTCCACCACACGCGCCAACGCGCCGCGGTCCTTGACCACATCGAATTTGAACGGGCTGCGCATCGCCACGCTGGCCGCGAAGGCAATGCTAGCCGCGGAGAGCATGGCCCCGTAGACCAGCACACGCGGCCGCAGCGCGCGTTTGAACATCTGCAGCCGCGTCCAGCCGTTCACGACACCGTTTTCGGTGGAGTAGCGGATCAGCCCCTTGGCGTAGCCCATCTTGTCCATCACGTCGTCGCAGACGTCGATGCAGGCCGCGCAGCCGATGCATTCGTTCTGCAGCCCGTTGCGGATGTCGATGCCGGTGGGACACACCTGCACGCACAGCGTGCAGTCGATGCAATCACCAAGTCCGTGAGCGGCCGAGTCCGCCTTGCGCGAGCGCGATCCGCGCGGGTCGCCTCGCTTCGCGTCGTAGGTGATGATCAGCGAGTCCTTGTCGATCAATGCACTCTGGAAACGCGCGTAAGGGCACATGTACTTGCACATCTGCTCGCGCAGGAAGCCCGCGTTGCCGTACGTGGCAGCGCCGTAGAACAGGACCCAGAACGCGTTCCATCCCGACAGGTTCCAACTCGCCAGGTCCGTTGCGAGCTCGCGGATCGGCGTGAAGTAGCCGACGAAGCTGAACCCCGTGAACAAGGCGATCGACAGCCACGCCGAGTGCTTGGCGCCCTTGCGCCAGATCTTGTTCCACCGCCACGGTTGCTGGTCCAGGCGCATGCGGGCGACCCGGTCGCCCTCGATCTTCCGCTCGGCCCACATGAAGATCTCGGTGTAGACCGTCTGCGGACAGGTGTAGCCGCACCACAGGCGGCCGGCCACGGCGGTGAAGAAGAACAGCGCCAAGGCGGACAGCACCAGGAGTGCCGCCAGGAAGATCAGGTCCTGCGGATAGAGCAGCAGGCCGAAGATGTAGAAACGCTGGGCATCTAGGTCGAACAGCACGGCCTGCCGGCCACTCCACTGCAGCCAAGGCAACCCATAGAACAGCAGCTGCGTCAGCCACACGAACACCCAGCGCCAGTTCGCAAACCAACCCTTCACCGCCCGCGGGTAGATCGTCGGTTGCTTCTGGTACATCGAGACGAACTGAGCGCTGTCCTCCACTTCAGCGCTTGCTGACATGATGGGGATAACCTTCGCAGGCTTGGACATGCTCAGCGCTCGCGCGGATTCCGGCGGTACAAGGTCGAGGCGCGAGTCATCGCTTCAGCTGGTCGAGCTTGCGCTCGATCCGGCTCCATTCCTCGGCATCGGGCAGTGCCAGCTTGGTCTTCGTGATGGGCTTCCAGTCCCGGGAGAGCTCGGCGTTCAGCGACGTGAAGTGCTGTTGATCGGCGGGCACGTCTTCCTCGCCATAGATCGCATTCACCGGGCACTCGGGCACGCAGACGGCGCAGTCGATGCACTCGTCCGGGTCGATGACCAGGAAGTTCGGCCCCTCCCGGAATGCATCGACCGGACAGACGTCGACGCAATCGGTGTACTTGCACCGGATGCAGGCCTCGGTGACGACGAAGGTCATCGCGCACGACGCCCGGGGTCAGCCGCAGCAGGCGCCGCCCGAGCAGCAGGAATCGCCGCGCGCAATGGGTTGCGCGTTGGCGGCGTCCGCGGTGCGGGCGATCTGGATGCGCCAGACCGACGGGCCGGCCTCCAGCACCGTCCACTCGAACTGCCCGTAGGAACGGTCATCGAACTGGTAGTGCAAGGGTTGCGGGTTGTGGTCGTTGACCAGCTGCAGCGCCTGCCCGACGGCCAGGCTGTCGAAGCGGCCGAAGATCAGCGGGTGGCGCTCGCGGGGCGGGATGGTCCGCAGATCGAGCACATGGGTCGGTTGGATCAGGGTGGCAGTCATTGGGGCCTTTCAGGGGGGAAGTTGGGCATCACCGCGAGCGCAGCCGCGTCTTGGAGATGCGTTGAAGAACCTCAGGGTGCGATCGGCTTGCCGAGGAGTCAGCGCGCTGCGTCGCGTCATCCATCCTTGCCGTCCAGCCGGCTGGCCATCAGCCAAGGGCCGAAGCGCCAAAGGTAGAGGGTGAACGCCAGTGACCAGGCGACTGCCGCCACGATCAGCGCGTCGGCCGTGAGTGCCGGTGCGAGCAGCGGCAGGGCCACGCGGACCACGGCTGCAGCCAGGACCAGCAGATAGGCCGTCACTTCCAGCCGTGACGCCTTCAGCGGCCGGCCGGTATGGCCGCGCGCGGTCCGGGTGATCATGCCAACGATGAGTCCAGCCGTGGCGCCGACGGCAAGGGCATGGATGCCGGCAGAAGTCGACACGAAGCCCATTTGAGCGGCTGCGAGCAGCGCGAAGCCCAAGGGCAGCCAGGCGTAGGCCATATGCAGCACCCACAGGATGGGCCGCGCCTTCGTGCGCCAGGGCTGCCAGTGCCACAGCCGCAATGTGTGCAGCAGAGCCGCCAAGCTGAGGCCTGCAGCCGTGATCGGGTTGACGGGCAACAGCACCCAGGCTGCCAGCGACAACGCGGTCGTGGCCAGCGCAGCACGCTCGAGCCAAGGCGGCGTCTGGAGTTGCCGACCCGGCAGTGCCGACATCGTGAAGGCCGGGATGACGCGCCCGGCGATCACGCACTCGATCATCACGATCAAAGCGAGGCCAGCGTGCAGCGCGCGCAGGGGGTCGATGCTGAACCATCCCAGCGTCGCCGCATGAAACGCGAGGTTGGAGGACGCCAGCAGCACGACCACGGCACCCAACGGGAGATTGCGGCGGTTCCCCGACTTCCAGAGCACCCGCAGCAACACCCCGGCCACCCAAGGCAGCAACAGGGCATCGAGCAACGCGTACACGGCGTACGGCGCACCAAGCGCTGCCAGCCGCGCCGCCAGCCAGATTGCCGCCATCACGGCCAGGGTGGCGCCGCGCGGCGTGGACAGACCGGTCCAGGCCTTTCCGGCCGTCAGCAGGAAACCCACGATCACCGCGACCGCAAAGCCGAACAGCATCTCGTGGGCGTGCCACAACAGCGGGGGCATCGTCGCCGGCAACGCCGCCACGCCCAGAAGGGCTGCGACCCAGTACGGCACCGCGAGCGCCGCGAAGGCCGCCGCGCCGAGGTAGAACGGACGGAAGCCCAGCCGGAACAGCGGCCAGCCAGGCAGCGGGAACTCCATGCTCGGCGCCCTGGCGTCAGCGCTCGGCACGCCGGCCTGCGGGACGAGAGGAATGGCGCTTGACGGGCTCTTCATGATGGAGACCTGGCTTCGGGGAAGCGACGAAGCCGAAAAGAAAGCTGTATGGTGTATGCATGTTAATGACATCCGGCCCTTAAAGCAATACACTGCATGCATCTTTAAGAGGTCCCATGCGCCTTTCCGAATACACGGACTACACATTGCGGGTGCTGATGTACTGCGCCGCACATCGGGACCGCCTGGTCACGATCGGTGAACTGGCCGAGCAGCACGGGCTGTCCCGGAATCACCTGATGAAAGTGGTCAACGACCTGGCGCACCGTGGCCTGCTCGAGACCACGCGCGGACGCGGCGGCGGGCTGAGGCTGCGGGCAGAGCCCGATCAGATCCGCATCGGCGATGTGGTGCGGGCCACCGAGACCGACTTTCGCCTGGTGGAGTGCTTCGACTCCACGACCAACGCGTGCACGCTATCGCCGGCCTGCCGGCTGAAGCACCTTTTCGACGATGCGCTGGCCGGCTACTTCAAGGCCCTGGACGGCGCCACGCTGGCGGATATGACACAGGGCCCCACCCTGCCCCGAAGCCGGACGATCGCGCCACCAGCCAGCCGCCGGCGCGCGCTGGGGACAGGACAGACCGAGGCCAGCCGCGTAGCCCGCCCCCGAGGCGGCGCGTGAAGACCGAAGACCGAAGACCGATCGGAGACTCCACTCGATGACCCACGCCATCCCAGGCCACAGCGCACCCGCTGTTGGCTTCGAAGTGCCGCTGGAGATGCTGGCAGCCTGTCACGGTCGCGTCCAGCACCAGTGCGCCACCCTGCAGCGCCTGTTGCCCCACCTTCAGCGTCACGGCGCCGACCGTGACGCGCAGGAAGCAGCCAGAGCCATCATGCGCTACTTCGATTCAGCGGCACGCCACCACCATGAAGACGAGGAGCACGATCTGTTCCCGGCGCTGTTGGAATCGATGGCAGGGTCGGACGCGGCGTGTCTTCGGGAACTAACCGCGTCACTTTGCGGCGACCACCGCAAGCTCGAGCAACTCTGGGGCGCGCTGCGCCCTCAACTCTTGAGCGTCAGCGAGACGACTGGCCACATCGTCGACGCCGCATTGGTCTCTTCCTTCGTTGAGCGCTACGAGGCGCACATCCGACGTGAAGAAGGCGAACTGCTGCCCATGGCCGCACGCCTGCTGGGCGAGACCGAACTGGACCGCATCGGCATGGCGATGCGACGCCGACGTACTCGCGTGGCTGAGCGTTGAACCGACTTCTCATTCGCACCCAAGGGACGAGCGCGACGACCGGCAACTGAAAGCGCACCTCTTTTCCAGCAGGAGATCATGATGCCCCGGCAAGACGAAGAAGGCTATCTCGTGGAGCCAACCGATTGGACTTCAACGTGGGCTGGCCAGATCGCGGCTGAGCAGGGAATCGCATTGACAGACGATCACTGGTTCGTGATCAGCTTCATGCGCGAACAGCAGCAAGAGCACCAGGTCACGCCGGACGCCCGGCATGTCATGCGTCACCTCGAACAGCGATACCCCGGCCAAGGTCGAAAGCGGCTCTTTGAACTGTTTCCCTACGGCTACGTCGCTCAGGCCTGCAAGATTGCCGGCATGAAGCGCCCGCGCGCTTGGAGCACGGGCTAGAAGTGTCGGTGGGATGCCAATTGCGCCGCCTCTGTAGAGCCCCGCGTCGACCCGAACGGCCTGTGCGGTAAACCGCGGCCTGAACGCGCGAGTGCAGAATCGGCTGTCGTAGGATGTGGTTGGCATGGGTCTTCACGTTCGCCTCGGCAATGCAGACCTCGCGCGTCACTTCGTTGCTGGGGGCGCGACCACATGGCCAACGCGGCAAGTCACCCCGCCGGGCAACGCCTGCAGCATCTAGCTTCGACTGTCCACGGAAGCCGATCAGGCCTTAGTCGGACGCCAGGTCTCCAGGAAAGGGGCGACGGGCTCCGGCTGCCGGGGGTGCGCTGGCTGCCGCGGTCGCCCGGCAACGATCCAGCAGGCCAGGCTCTCGTTCGCGTCGCAGAAGGCGGCCTTGATCGCTTCATCCGACACCGAGAGCCCACTGAGGGTCTTCGCCGCGAACCCCATCACATGCAGGGCGTTCAAGAAGTTCATCAGTCCAGCGCCCACGCACATCCACTGTTCGTGGACCGGCACGTCGGGAACATCGGGGCGGATACGAACTACGAGAGCGGCCAGCCCAGGGCCGTTGAAGGCGCGTGCCCTGGCCTTCTCGACGTCGTCGGGCGGTTGGCCACGTTCCAGGGCGCCCTGCGCGAACAACTCCGACAGCGCAGGCCGCTGATCGTCGCCGACGATGACAAACCGGAACGGCCGAAGCGCACCGTGGTCCGGTGCCCGCTCCGCGACCCGGGCCGCGCGCATCCAAGCCTCCATGGTCGGTCCGGGCGCCGCGAGGTACTTGGGTCCGGTCGAGAAGCGCTGGCCGAGCAGGTGCAGCAGGGCCTGCGCAGTCGAAGCCGGCAGCGGATCCGGGCCCGGAGGCACAGCCTGCATCGTCATCCGGACCGCCCGGCCAGGTACACCGCAGCCTGAACGCGCGAACTGAGGTTCAGCTTGCGCAGGATGTGCTGGACGTGGATCTTCACGGTCGCCTCGGCGATGCTCAGTTCGCGCGCCACTTCCTTGTTGCTGGCCCCCTTGGCGATGAGTGCCAGGATCTCGCGTTCGCGTGGCGACAGGCTGTGGATCGGATCCTGATCGATCGCAGGCGGCGGAATCGCCTCGCCCTGCCCGGCCTGGAAAGCGCTGACCAGTTTGCTGGTCATCTCGGGGCTCACCACCGATTCCCCGGCCATCGTGCGCTGGATGACCGACGCCAGCATCTCGCTGTCCATGGTCTTGAGCAGGTAGCCTCGGGCACCGCCTCGGAGTGCCGCGGCCAGGTCGTGCTCGTCTTCGCTGACCGTCAGCATCAGCACCCGCGCCTGCGGCGCGGCGGCCTTGAACCCCGGCAGCGCATCGACGCCGTTGACCCCGGGCATGTGGTTGTCCAGCAGGATCACGTCAGGCTGGGTCGCGAGGGCCCGTTGGTGCGCCTCGTTCGCGTCACCGGCTTCGCCGACCACCTCGAAGCGCGCATCCCCGGACAACAACGAGATCAATCCACGACGGAACAGCGTGTGGTCGTCGACGACCAGCACCCGGATGGCTGCAGGCTGCGTCACGCCGCCAGCCCCAGCCGCTCCGGCAGCTTCAGGATCACGCAGGTACCCGAGCCCGGCACCGAGGCCACCTCCACCGAGGCGCCAATGTTCTGCGCGCGTTCACGCATGATGCGCAGGCCGACGTGGGTTTCGTCGGGCCCGGTGCCGTCGGCCTCGAAACCGCAGCCGTCGTCGCGCACCTCGACGCGCCACTGCGGTGACTGCTGCACCTCCACCCACACCTCGCGGGCACGGGCATGCTTGCGCACGTTCGACAAGGCCTCCTGCACCACGTGAAGAACCTGCACCTGGACGTCCGCCGGAAGTGGCATGCCCTCGCCTTCGATGTCGAGGTGGGTGGTCAGTCCGGTCTGGTGCTCGAACTTCTGCAGGGTTGTCTTCAGCGCGGGCGCGATGTCTTCCGCATTGGTGCGGGTGCGGAAGTGCACCAGCAGCTCGCGCACGTCGCCCAGGCTCTCGTGCACGCCCGCGTCCAGCTCGGCCAGCGTCTTCTCTATGCGGGCCGGATCGGCGCTGCGGATGTCGCTGCGCAGCAGACCCAGCTGGATCTTCAGGAACGCCAGACTCTGGGCGATGGAATCGTGAAGCTCCCGGGCGATGAAGCTGCGTTCCTCGGCGACAGCGGTCTCGCGCTGGAGGGCCGCTGCCCGAAGACTCTCGATGGCGCCGGCCAGGTGGCTGGCGATGGTCTCCAGCAGGACACGGTCTTCATCGGCCAGCGGCCGGGTATCGCGGTAAAAGAGGTTGATCTCGCCGACCAGTCGCTCGTGCAGGCGGACGGGCACGCTGACAACGGACTCGAAGCCCTCGCGCGCGCAATGGGCCAGTCGCGACGCCGTGCCTTCCGAATGAATCGGGATCACCCGCGTCATCGCACCCGACTGGGGCTGGCCGCACAGGCAGTCACCGGTCGGGATGCAGTGCTCCTCATCGATGACCGACTGGGGCAGGCAGTCGGAGGCCAGCAGGAGGTACTTGCGGTTGGCCTCGTCCGACCAGCGCACGGCTGAGGCGTCAGCCCGCGCCACCTGCCGGACCTGCCGGGCAATCCCCTGCGCCAGCGCTTCCAGCGTGTCAGCACGGGCCACGAACGCGGCCGACTCGTACAGCGCCTCGAGCCGCGCGCGCTGGGATTCGAGGCGCTCGGTCTTCTCTTGGACCTTGCCCTCCAGGTTCTGGTACAGCCCCTGAAGCGTCTCCGCCATGCGATTGAAGCCCTTGGCCAGCGATCCGAACTCGTCGTCGGCACCGGGTACGACGCGCGCCGCCAGATCACCCTTCTCCACCCGTGAGAGCCCGGCCTGCAGCCGGGACAGTGGATTGAAGATGAACAGGTAGGCGGAGTACAGCAAGGCGATCGCACTGCCGATGGTGAGAGCCACCATCACGAACTGCACGGCGTTCAGGATCGCCGTCAGGCCGGACAAGTGTTTTTCGATGGCGGAGACGAAGGTGTCGATGCGGCTCACGAACGCGTCGGCCTGCTGCGCCGCGCGCTCCGCACCCGGTGCGGGCGACGTGCCCCAGGCGGCTTTCAGCACATCCCACTCTCGCTGCACCAAGGCAAAGGCCTCCTGGGAGGCGTGATCGTGCGGAACGAAGAGCGGCCGCGCCGGGTCGCCCGTGCGAAGCACCCCGATGCTGCTGTCGAACTGTTCGAACAGCGCACCCTTCTGCCGCTCGTCGGCGCGCTCCAACGTCTGCGCCAGGCGCCAGGTCTGCATGCGCATGCGGCCGGCTTCGTTGACCGCCGCTGCGCCGCCTTCCAGCTGCCAGGTCACCCACAGCGTGAGCCCGATCGAGGCGAAGGCCATCAGCAGCAACGCGGCGCCGATCGCCCCGAGCTTGGCGGAAAGACTCCATGACCTTGGCATGTCGTCACTGTAATGGAGACCCCATTCGGCGCTGACGCTTCCAGGCCATGTCAGGGTCTCAGCCGCCATGGGACACCCAGGGCAGAAGCAGCCCCAGCGGATCGTGAATGTATGCAACGGACGCCATGAAACCGTAGACCGCCAGAGCGGCCACAAAGCAGGTCTGCCGGACGACGGGCGACCGCGCGCGCTTGAGCGCCATCGAGCCGAGCACCACGTACACAAGCAAGAGCCAGAGCTTGGCCGCCAGCCAGTGCTGCATCAACGGATTCAGGGAGAGCGTGGCCCACAGCGTGACGCCCGCGACCAGCAACCCCGTGTCGATGACGTAGCTGAGCACCCGCCAGCGCTGGCCCATGACCCAGGCGTGCCCAGCCAGGACCATCGCGCCGCGCCAGGCGAACAACATGCCGCTGGCCGCAACCAGCGAGATGTGGGCCATTTTGATATGCGGGTACCAGGGCAGCAGTTCAGACACGGTCCGGGATGGGGATAAGCTCGCGACCATGAGCATCAGCCATTTCGACGACCTGCTGGCCGCGGCGCGGCATCAGCCCGAAGCGCAGCGATTGCTGCTGGTGTTTGCCGGGGCCAGCCTTCCGGCGGACGCCACCCCAGACCAACGCCGGAGTTTCGAAGCCGGCGAGTCCGGGGAACTGTCGCCCTTGATGTGTGTGGACAAGGATCCCGCCGAATTGGCGGACTTCGCAGCCCTTTGCGAAGAGGCCGCCGCAATGGGTCAACCGTGGGTGCTGGTCTTCGCGGCCGCGCTGCCCGGCACAGGACTGCAGCCGCCTGGCAGCAGCCAGATCGACAGCGCCTTGCAGGGCATGGTCGAATCCGTGAAGGCCGGTGGCCTGGGCGGGATGATCCCCTTCGATCGCCAGGGCCGCGCGGTGCAGCTGGGGTGAAGGCACTGCCGGACTGACCCTTACGGCGCCACCAGGCAGATCGTCAGAAGCGCGGACGCATTCGTCACCGCACGCACGGCGTGCGGCTCGCCGGCACCCAGGTGAATGAGCTGGCCTGAGGCCAGCCGCCGGTCGCTGCCGTTGACCCGGATGTCGATCACCCCTTCCACGCAGAGCACGGTGATTTCCCCTGCGACACGGTGCTCGCGAAGCGCCTTGCCGGCGGGAAGCACGAGCCTGACCAGTTCCAGCTGAGCGGACTTGATCAGCGCGTGGGTGACGTGCTGCTCCAGCGCATCGCCCAGCGCCTTCAGCTCGACGATCTCCCCCGAGGACGCATGCCGGTGCGCCATGCTCGGTCCTCCGGCTACTGCACCAGCGGCGACGTGGCGGCGTCCAGGTCGACACCTACCAGCGTCGCCCCGGCCGCGAGCAGCTGCAGGTACTGGCGAAGCGCGGTCGCGAAGGCCTGCTGCCGCAAGGCCTGAGCCACCGCAGACTTCACCGCCTCGAACGGCGGCTCGACCCCGGGTTCACGCGCCAGCACCTCGACGACATGCAACCCAAAGCGGCTGTGCACCAGCCGCGGCAGCACGCCGATCTCGGGCTTGCCGAAGATCTCGCCGGCCAGCTCGGGCGCGCACTCGGGGCTGGTCAGCCAGCCCAGGTTGCCGCCATCGGCCCCGCTGGGGCAGTTGGAGGTGGATCTCGCGGCGGTCGCAAAGCGATCCTGGCTGTCGGGCGTCGCGCAGCGCACGTCCAGCAGGCAAGCCTCGGCGCGCTGCCGCAGGGCATTCACATCCACGCCCGGCGTGACAGCGAACAGGATGTGGCGCATCAGCACCCGCTCCCCGACGGCGTAGCGCCCCCGCTGGGCCGCGTGGTGGCGGCGCAGGGCTTCTTCCGTCGGCTCGGGCAGGTGGAGCTCACGATCCAGCAGACGTTCGATGGCCGCGCTGGCCGATTCGGTCATTGCACCGCCCAGCGGGAGCGGATCGTCCTCGGCCAGCAGCCCGGCGCGAATGGCCGCCTGCCGAAGCAGTTCGGCGCAAGCGCGCTGGCGCAGGGCCTCGGCCGTCAACTGCTCGTTGGGATAGGCCAGCACCACGCCGTTGACCTGCGCGAGACCGGAAACCGATACATCCATGGCGTACTCCTGTGTCGATGGGCCACACGCTCAGCCGGCGCGGCGCGGCAGGTTCTGGCGGGCCGGCACGTTGAGCCGGCGCGAACGCACCATCTGATACGGGCGGAACAGGTAGGCAACGGTGCCGAAGCCGCTCCACACGTGAACGAGGCGGCTGAAGGGGAACAGCAGGAAGATCGTCATGCCCAGCAGCATGTGGAGCTGGAAATGCCATTCCACGCCCGCGACCAGCGCCGCATTGGGCTGCAGCAGCACGATGCCCTGCAGATATTCGGCCAGGCGCAGCATGGTGGTGGGTTCTTCTGCGTGATGCAGCGACGAGGGCAGCGTCGACAAGCCGATGGCCAGCTGCACCCACAGGATCACCAGGATCGCGATGTCGGTGCGGTGGCTGGTGAGCCGGATGCGCGGGTCGAACAGCCGGCGGTGCAACAGCATCGTCAGCCCGATGAAGCACAGGCCGCCGGCCACGCCGCCGGCGATCACGGCCAGCAACTGCTTCTGCGAGGACGTCATGACCAGGCCGTACACCGCGTGCGGGGTCAGCTGGCCGAACAGGTGACCGAAGAAAAGGAACAGGATCCCGCCGTGGAACAGGTTGCTGCCCCAGCGCAGCTGGCCGGCGCGCAGCAGCTGGGAGCTGTCGCTCTTCCACGTGTACTGGTCGCGGTCGAAGCGGGCCAGGCTGCCCATCAGGAAGAACGCCAGGCAGACGTAGGGGTAGACGGTGAAGGCGATGGTGTGGAGGGTGTTCATGCCGATGCTCCCGGCTGGGTGGACGCCTGGCGCGCGGCTGCGCGCACGATCTGTATCGGTTGCGGCTGGCCCGGGCTGGCCTGGCCCTGGGTGGAGCAGCCACCGAAGGCCGCCGGCTCTTCCCAGGATTCATCGAGGGTGGGCTCGTCGGGGATCTTCACCGCCTGGGCTTTCTCCCCGGCCAGTTCGAGCACCGCTGCAAGCACGCTGGCATAAGGACTCTCGCGGCGCAGCAGCGCGCTGCAGATCGCCTGCAGGATGTGGGTCAGCTCGCGCAGGAAGGCCCGAGCCTGTGCGGGCGGCTGCGTGGAGGCGTACTCCAGCACCACCGTCAGGTGATCGGGCAGTTCGCCCGGGGCGAGGTACAGCCCGGCCTGCTCGTAGGTCTGCAGCAGGTCGATCATGGCCGGCCCGCGGTCGCGACTGTCGCCGTGCACATGCTCGAACAGGTGCAGCGCCGTGCCACGGCCGCGGTCGAAGGTCTCGACGTAGTGCGCTTCGACGTCCATCGCGCGCGCACCACGCAGGTGCTGCATCAAGGCCGACAGTTCTTCCAGGCGATCAGCGCCGAGCGCCCGTTCGCGTTGCAGCGCTGCCGTCATCTCGGCCATGTGATCGCGCAGCGAAGCGTCCGGATAGCTCAGCAGGTGCGCCAGCACCCGCAGCGTCAGGGGAAAGGGCTTGCTCATACGGTGGCCTTGATGGGGATGGTGCGCTTCTTCTCGCTGCCGAACAGGCTGGTCTCGGTGACCCCTTCGCTGCAGCCGTTGCCGAAGCTGAAGCCGCAGCCGCCGCGCACGTTGAAGGCGTTCTCGGCGTACTCGCGATGCGTGGTCGGGATGACGAAACGGTCCTCGTAGTTGGCGATGGCCATCACGCGGTACATCTCCTCGACCTGGTTCACGCTGAGCTTCACCTGTTTGATAGCGGCCTGATTGGCGCTGCCGTCGACGTGCTTGGCCCGCTGGTAGGCGCGCATCGCCAGCATCCGCTCGAGCGCACGCACCACTGGCACGGTGTCGCCCGCGGTCAGCAGGTTGGCGAGGTACTTGACCGGGATGCGCAGCTGGTTGACGTCGGGGATCTCGCCATTGGTGCCGACCTGGCCGGCGTTGGCCGCGGCGGTGATGGGACTCAGCGGCGGCACGTACCACACCATCGGCAGCGTGCGGTATTCGGGGTGCAGCGGCAGCGCCACCTTCCAGTCCACCGCCATCTTGTAGACCGGGCTGTTCTTCGCGGCTTCCAGCCAGTTGTCGGGGATGCCGTCGGCCCGCGCCTGCGCGATGACCTTCGGATCGTTCGGGTCCAGGAAGATGTCGAGCTGTGCCTGGTACAGGTCCTTGTCGTGCTCGACGCTGGCCGCCTCCTGGATGCGGTCGGCGTCATAGAGGAGCACACCCAGGTAGCGGATGCGGCCGACGCAGGTCTCGCTGCACACCGTGGGCTGGCCGGCCTCGATGCGCGGGTAGCAGAAGATGCACTTCTCGGCTTTGCCGCTCTTCCAGTTGTAGTAGATCTTCTTGTACGGGCAACCGCTGACGCACATGCGCCAGCCGCGGCATTTGTCCTGGTCGATCAGGACGATGCCGTCTTCCTCGCGCTTGTAGATGCTCCCCGACGGGCACGATGCGACGCAAGCCGGGTTCAGGCAGTGCTCGCACAGCCTGGGCAGGTACATCATGAAGGTGTTCTCGAACTGGCCGTAGATGTCCTTCTGGATCGCGTCGAAGTTCTTGTCCTTCGATCGCTTCGCGAACTCGCCGCCCAGGATCTCCTCCCAGTTCGGGCCCCACTCGATCTTCTCCATGCGCTTGCCGGTGATCAGGCTGCGCGGCCGGGCGGTGGGCGCATGCTGCATCTCGGGCGCCGACTGCAGATGGTCGTAGTCGAAGGTGAAGGGCTCGTAGTAGTCGTCGATCTGCGGCAGGTTGGGGTTGGCGAAGATCTTCATCAAGAGCTGCCACTTGCCGCCCTGGCGCGGCACGATGGAACCATCGGCCTTGCGCACCCAGCCGCCGTTCCAGCGGTCCTGGTTCTCCCACTCCTTGGGGTAGCCGATGCCGGGCTTGGTCTCGACGTTGTTGAACCAAGCATATTCCACGCCGGGGCGGCTGGTCCACACGTTCTTGCAGGTCACGCTGCAGGTGTGGCAGCCGATGCACTTGTCCAGGTTCAGCACCATGCCGATCTGTGCGCGTACTTTCATTGCGATGCTCCTTGTCTGATCGGCCGGTTCAGGGGTTCTCGCCCTGGCCTTGATAGGCGGCGGCGAGGTGGTCGTCGGCAGGCGTGTCCAGCCAATCGACCTTGGCCATCTTGCGCACCACGACGAACTCGTCCCGGTTGGTGCCGATGGTCCCGTAGTAGTTGAAGCCGTAGCTGAACTGCGCGTAGCCGCCGATCATGTGCGTGGGCTTGAGCACGATGCGCGTCACGCTGTTGTGAATGCCACCGCGCACGCCGGTGATCTGCGACCCCGGTGTGTTGATGATCTTTTCCTGCGCGTGGTACATCAGCAGCATGCCGGGGTTGACGCGCTGGCTGACCACCGCACGCGCCGCGATGGCGCCGTTGATGTTGAAGACCTCGACCCAGTCGTTGTCCTCGATGCCCGAGCGCTTGGCGTCATCCTCGCTCAGCCACACCACCGGGCCGCCGCGGTTCAGCGTCAACATCAGCAGGTTGTCGCTGTACGTGCTGTGGATGCCCCACTTCTGGTGAGGCGTGATGAAGTTGAGCAGGATCTCCTGGTGCCCGTTCGGCTTGATGTTGTGGATGCCGGCCGTCGTCTTCAGGTCCACCGGCGGGCGGTAGCTGCTCAAGGCCTCGCCGAAGGCGATCACCCACGGGTGGTCGAGGTAGAACTGCTGGCGGCCAGTCAGCGTGCGCCAGGGAATCAGCTCGTGCACGTTGGTGTAGCCGGCGTTGTAGCTGACGGTCTCGCTTTCGATGCCGCTCCAGGTGGGGCTGCTGATGATCTTGCGCGGCTGCGCCTGCACGTCGCGGTAGCGGATCTTCTCGTCCTCGCGGTACAGCGCCAGGTGGGTATGGTCGCGGCCCGTCTGCTTGCCCAGGGCTTCCCAGGCCTTCACCGCGACATGGCCGTTGGTCTCTGGCGCGAGCTGCAGGATGACCTCGCAGGCGTCGATGTCGGTCACGATCTTCGGCATGCCCTGCGTCACGCCCTCGGTCAGCGTCGTGCCGTTGAGCTGCCCGAGTTGCTCCACCTCGGTACCGGTCTTCCAGCCGATGCCCTTGCCGCCGTTGCCCAGCTTGTCCATCAAGGGGCCGAGCGCGATGAAGCGCTTGTAGACGTTCGGGTAGTCGCGCTCGACCACGCCGATCTGCGGCGCGGTCTTGCCGGGGATCAGATCGCACTGGCCCTTCTTCCACTCCTTCACGTCGAACGGCTGGGCCAGTTCGGCGGCGCTATCGTGCATCAGCGGCGTCAGCACCACCTCGCGTTCGACGCCCAGGTGACCGACGCAGACTTCGCTGAAGGCCTTCGCAAAGCCCTTGTAGATCTCCCAGTCGCTGCGGCTTTGCCACACCGGATCCACCGCGGCACTCAGCGGGTGGATGAAGGGGTGCATGTCGCTGGTGTTGAGGTCGTTCTTCTCGTACCAACTGGCGGTGGGCAGCACGATGTCGCTGTAAAGGCAGGTGGTGCTCATGCGGAAGTCCAGCGTCACCACCAAGTCGAGCTTGCCGACCGGGGCCTCGGCGTGCCACTTCACTTCAGAGGGCTTGGCGTCGTCGGCGCCCAGGTCCTTGCCCTGGATGCCGTTCTCCGTGCCCAGCAGGTGCTTGCAGAAGTACTCGTGGCCCTTGCCCGACGAGCCCAGCAGGTTGCTGCGCCAGACGAACATCACGCGCGGCCAGTTCTGCGGTGCGTCGGGGTCCTCGCAGCTCATCTCGACCGTGCCGTCCTTCAGCGCCCGCACGACGTAGTCCTTCGGGTCCAGGCCGGCCGCGGTGGCGTCCTTCACCACCTGCATCGGGTTGGTCTTGAGCTGCGGCGCGCTGGGCAGCCAGCCCATGCGCTCGGCGCGCACGTTGTAGTCGATCATGCTGCCGCCGAAGGCCTTGCGGTCGGCAAGCGGCGACACGATCTCCTCCATGCCGAGCTTCTCGTAGCGCCACTGGTCGGTGTGCGCATAAAAGAAGCTGGTGCTGTTCATCTGGCGAGGCGGGCGGATCCAGTCCAGCGCGAAGGCCAGCGCCGTCCAGCCGGTCTGCGGGCGCAGCTTCTCCTGGCCCACGTAGTGCGACCAGCCGCCGCCGCTCTGGCCGATGCAGCCGCACATCATCAGCAGGTTGATGACACCGCGATAGTTCATGTCGCAGTGGTACCAGTGGTTCATCGCCGCGCCGATGATCACCATGCTCTTGCCATGCGTCTTGTGCGCGTTCTCGGCGAATTGCCGCGCCACGGTGATGATCTGGTCGCGCGGCGTACCGGTCACGCTCTCGGCCCAGGCCGGCGTGTAGGCCGCGTCGTCGTCGTAGCTCTTGGCTCCGCTGCCCAGCCCACGGTCGATGCCGTACTGCGCGGCCTGCAGGTCGAACACCGTGGCCACCAGCGCTTCGCGGTGATCGCCTTCCTTGCCCAGGCGCAGCCGCACCGCCGGCACCTTGACGAAGTTGACCTCGCCGTTCTGCACATTGGTCGTGAAGTGCGGATTGCTGACGCCGCCGAAGTAAGGCAGGCCGATGTCCACCACCTCGTGCGCCTGATCGCCGTCTTCAAGGACCGACAGCTTCAGCTTGACCTCGGTGCCGTGGCGCGCCTCCTTGTTCTCGAGGTTCCACTTGCCTTGGTCGGGGCCGCCCTCGGGCGTCCAGCGGAAGCCGATGCTGCCGTTGGGCAGCACCGCGCGGCCGCCGGTGTCGAAGGCCACCGTCTTCCACTCGGGGTTGTTCTGCTGGCCGAGCTTGCCGTTGAAGTCCGAGGCGCGCAGGTAGCGGTCAGGCACCAGCGTCTTGCGGCCGTCGGGCAGCGTGTGCTCCTTCAGCATCACCAGCAGCGGCAGGTCGGTGTAGCGGCGCGCGTAGTCGTCGAAATACGGGCTGCGCTGCTTGAAGTAGAACTCGTTGAGCGCAACGTGGCCCATGGCCATCGCCAGCGCAGCATCGGTGCCCTGCTTGGGGTGGAGCCAGATGTCGGCGAGCTTGGCGACCTCGCTGTAGTCAGGCGTGACGGCCACCGTCTTCGCTCCCTTGTAGCGCACCTCGGTGAAGAAGTGCGCATCGGGCGTGCGCGTCTGCGGCACATTGCTGCCCCAGGCGATGATGTAGGTGCTGTTGTACCAGTCGGCCGATTCAGGCACATCGGTCTGCTCGCCCCACACCTGCGGGCTGCTGGGCGGCAGGTCGCAGTACCAGTCGTAGAAGCTCATGCACACGCCGCCGATCAGGCTGAGGTAGCGGCTGCCGGCGGCGTAGCTGACCATGCTCATCGCCGGAATCGGCGAGAAGCCGATCACCCGATCGGGGCCGTGCTTCTTGATCGTGTAGACATTACTGGCTGCGATGATCTGGTTCACCTCGTCCCAGCTGCTGCGCACGAAGCCACCCATGCCGCGCACCTTCTGGTAGTCGCGCCGCGCCTCGGGGTTCTCGACGATGGTGGCCCAGGCGTCCACCGGCGTCTTGGCGGTCTTCATCGCCGCGCGCCAGCGCTCGAGCAGGCGGCCGCGCACCATCGGGTACTTCACGCGGTTGGCGCTGTACAGGTACCAGCTGTAGCTGGCGCCGCGCGCGCAGCCACGCGGCTCGTGGTTGGGCATGTCCCAGCGCGTGCGCGGGTAGTCGGTCTGCTGGGTCTCCCAGGTGACGATGCCACCCTTGACGTAGATCTTCCACGAGCACGAGCCGGTGCAGTTCACGCCGTGCGTGCTGCGCACGATTTTGTCGTGGGCCCAGCGGTTGCGGTAGGCGTCCTCCCAGGTGCGGTCCTCACCGGTGGTCAGGCCATGGTCGCCGGCGAACGTCTCCTTGGGCAGCGAGAAGTGGGTGAGGCGGTCCAGAAAGTGGCTCATATCGTCGTCCTTGGAAGTGCTCGTCCGCGTGCGGGTTTCAGGAGGTGAACTAGCAGGGGTAAGGCGCGTTGCGGCGGCTGTACGCCCACCAGGTCAACGCGATGCAGGAAAGGTAGAAGCCGATGAACATCACCAGCGCCGCCGAGGCGCTGCCGGTGATCGCCAGCGACGAGCCCACGCTCTTGGGGATGAAGAAGCCGCCGTAGGCGCCGATGGCGCTGGCAAAGCCGAGCGCCGCTGCGGCCTCCACTGCACCTTCGCGCGCAGCCTGCGCACGCGCCGAGGGCAGTTCATCGGCCCTCTTCAGGCGCTCGGCGACGAACAGGCTGGAGATCATCCGGAAGGTGCTGCCATTGCCGATGCCCGACGCCGCGAACAGGAGACCGAAGGCCGCGAGGAAACCGGTGTAGCCGTTGCTCGACACCTCCGAGCCCGAGACGCTCGCCGTCGGCAGACACAGCAGAGCGACCAAGGCGGCCAGAGCCATCAGCACGAAGACCCAGAAGGTGACGCGCGCGCCGCCCCAGCGATCGGCCATCCAGCCGCCCAACGGGCGCAGCACGGCGCCAATCAGCGGCCCCAGCCAGACCAGGTGCATCGCATCGGCGCGCTGGTACTGGCTCTGGGCCAGCATCGGCAGGCTCGCCGAGAAGCCGATGAAGCTGCCGAAGGTGCCGAGGTAGAGCCAGCACATCAGCCAGTTGTGCCGGCGGGTGAAGACCACCGCCTGCTCGGCCATGCCGGCGTGCCGGTCGGCGAGGTCGTCCATGCCGAACCAGGCTGCCGCCGTGCTGGCCAGGATGAGCGGCACCCAGATGAAGCCCGCGTTCTGCAGCCACATCGGACCCTGTGCCGTCGACTGCGGAGGGCCGTCGAAGACCCCGAAGACACCGGCGCTGATGACCAGCGGCACCAGCAGCTGCACGCCGGCCACGCCGAGGTGACCGAGCCCCGCGTTCAGGCCGAGCGCGTAGCCCTGGCGGGTGCTCGGGAAGAAGTAGCTGATGTTCGCCATCGAGCCGGCGAAATTGCCGCCACCCAGGCCGCACAGCAGCGCCAGCACCACCATCCACTCGAAGGGCGTGGACGGATCCTGCACCGCCAGGCCGATGCCGACGGCCGGTAGTAGCAGGCTCGCGGTGGCCAGCGTGGTGAAGCGCCGACCGCCGATCACCGGCACAGCGAAGGCATAGAAGATGCGCAGCGTCGCACCGCACAGGGCGGGCAGTGCCGTCAGCCAGAACAGCTGGTTGGTGCTGTAGCGGAACCCGGCCGCGGGCAGATGGACCACCACCACCGACCAGAGCATCCACACCGCGAACGACAAGGCCAGCGCTGGGATCGACAGCCACAGATTGCGGCGCGCCACGACCTCGCCCTGGCGCTTCCAGAAGACAGGGTCTTCGGGGTTCCACTGCCGGATGATCGAGGCTGACATGGCGATTCGAGACGAACGCTGGCCGTGGATCGCTCAGGGGTTCTTCACGTACGCGTTGCCGCGCAGGTAGAACCACCAGTTGAGCACCAGGCACAGCGCGTAGAACACCGCGAAACCGTAGAACGCAAGTTGCGGTGCACCTGCCTTGATGTACTGGCCGATCAGCACCGGCGCAATGAAGGCGCCGTAGGCCGCGACCGCCGACGTCCAACCCAGCACCGGGCCCGCCTGGGCACGGTCGAAGATGACGCCGATGGTGCGGAAGGTGGAGCCGTTGCCGATGCCGCTGGCGAAGAACAGCACCATGAAGAGCCCGAGGAACATCGGGAAGTACTGCTCCGGCGTGGCCGAGCCGTAGGCCAGCATCATCACGTAGCCGACCGCGACGGCGGCCAGGGCCATCACCGCGGTGATCACCTGCGTGACGATCGAGCCGCCCACCTTGTCGGAGATCCAGCCGCCGATGGGCCGCGTCGCCGCGCCGACGAAGGGGCCGATCCAGGCGTAGGCCAGGATGGTGGGTGCGTTCGGGTTGTTCAGAGTGTGCTGCATCACGCCGTTGGCATCGGGCACGTGGCTGACACCGAAGATGACCTTCATCGACAGCGGCAGCGCCATCGAGAAGCCGATGAACGAGCCGAAGGTGACGATGTACAGCGCGGTCAGCGACCAGGTGTGCTTGTCCTTGAAGATCGCGAACTGCTTCTTCACGCCCTCCTTCATCTCGCCGAAGGCCGCCAGGCGCATCACGGTGAGCGCCATCAGGATGTCCAGCGGAATCGCCACCCACATGTTCAGCAGCCCCAGTCCGGTGGGCTTGGGCAGGTACAGCCAGAGCATGAAGATGGTCGGCACGAAGGCCAGCGTGTACAGGTAGGTGATCTTGGCGAAGGCCACGATCGGCGAGCCGGAGTTCGGCGACACCGTCTTCAGGTTGTTCATGCCGAACCAGCACAGCGCGCCCAGCGGCACCAGCGAGAACACCCAGGCGAAGCCGGCGTTCTGCACCCAGGTGGGCGTGCCCGCGGCGATCTTCCCGAAGATCCAGCCGCTGTCCTTCAGCAGCGTCATCGGCTCGCCGCCGAAGGCTCCCAGCAGCGGCACCGTCATCACCAGTGGAATGACGATCTGCATCGTGGTGACGCCGAAGTTGCCCAGGCCCGCGTTCAGGCCCAGCGCCGTGCCCTGCAGCCGCTTCGGGAAGAAGCCGCTGATGTTGGACATCGAGCTGGCGAAGTTGCCGCCACCCACGCCCGACCACAGCGCCATCAGCTGGAAGGCCCACAGCGGCCAGTCCTTGTGCTGCAGCACGATGCCGGTGCCGATGGCCGGCGCCAGCAGCATCGACGTGGTCAGGAAGATGGTGTTGCGCCCGCCGGCCAGGCGGATCAGGAACGAGGCCGGGATGCGCATCGTCGCGCCGGCGATGCCGGCGATGGCGGTCAGCGTGAAGAGCTCGTCCTGGGTGAACGGGAAGCCCAGGTTGAGCATCTGCACGGCGATGATGCCCCACATGCCCCAGACCGCGAAGCCGCACAGCAGCGCGGGAATCGAGATCCACAGGTTGCGGTAGGCCACCTTCTTCCCGGTGCCCTCCCAGAAGGCGTTGTCCTCGGGGCGCCAGTCGGCGATGTCGGCCGCAGAGCCGCCATGCTTGGCAGGCCCTTGTGTTGCCGTGGTGGTGGCATTCATGAGAGGTTCTCCTTGCCTTCAGCGCGCGAAGCTGCGCGACAGGGGCGAAACCGGTGCGTTGCGGCCCATCATTTCGGTCTTGCGCACCTCGGTCCAGTACATCCAGATCAGCGAGACCCAGACCACGCCGTACAGCAGCATGAAGGCGCTCGAGCGGATGCCGGTCAGGTCCATCAGCGCGCCGAACAGGATCGGCAGCACGAAGCCGCCCAGCCCGCCGGCGAGACCCACGATGCCGCTGACCGTGCCGATGTTGGTGGGGTAGTCGTCGCCGATGTACTTGAAGACGCTGGCCTTGCCGAAGGCGAAGGCAACGCCGAGCACCAGCATCAGGACCGTGAAGGCATAGACGTTCAAGCCGACGTGGAACGTTCGGGGGCCGTTGACGGTCGCGATGGTGAAGTCGGTCTGCGGATAGCTCAGCAGGAACAAGCAGACCCAGCTGACCCACAGCACCCACCAGGTGACGTGGTGCGCGCCGAACTTGTCGGACAGCACGCCCCCGACCGCACGAAGCACGCCGCCCGGCAGGCTGAAGCAGGCGGCCAGCAAGGCGGCGGTCTGGATCGTCAGGCCGAATTCGCCGACGTAGTACTGCACCATCCACAGCGCCAAGGCGACGTAGCCGCCGAAGACGATGCTGTAGTACTGGCAGTACTTCAACACCTTGGGGTCCTTCAGCATCTTCAGCTGGTCGGTGAACTTCACGTTCGACGGCACCAGATGCTTCGGGTCGCTGCTGCTGCCCAGCCAGAACACGATCACCGTGCCCAGCATGATTGCGGCATAGACCTGTGGCACCAGCGTCCAGCCGCCGATCGCCAACAAGGCCGGCGCGGCAAACTTGTTGACGGCCGAGCCCGAGTTGCCGGCGCCGTAGACGCCCATCGCCATGCCCTGGCGGGCCTTCGGGAACCAACGCGCCACATACGGTGTGCCCACCGAGAACGAGCCCCCCGCGAGGCCCACGAACAGGCCGATGACGAGGAAATGCCAGTAGGCGGTGGCGTAGCTCATCAGCCAGATCGCCGGCACCGTCGCAGCCATCAGAAGCGCCATGACGACGCGGCCGCCGTAGCGGTCGGTCCAGATGCCCAGGGGCACGCGGATCAGCGAACCAGTGAGCACCGGGGTGGCGGTCAGCAGGCCGAACTCGGTAGCGGACAGACCCAGGGACTTCTTGAGGGGGATCCCGATGACGCCGAACATCATCCAGACCATGAAGCAGACGGTGAACGCCAGCGTACTCACGACGAGCACGGACCACGCCTGGCGTGGGATGGCGGTTGGGGTGGCGGTGAGGTTGGTGTGGGAAGCCATGATGCAGACTCGACCGGGGTTGGCGAGACTGTCCGCCCGACCCATGTCCGTGACCATCCGACCGGTGGCTAGCGGCGGCACGGCAGAAGAACGATGCGGCCACGCCGGCACATAGTTCTGAAGAACTACTCCGGGCGGGTTTGTCCGGACCGTTGACCTGCGTCAACGTCGCAACGTCGCCAGCTCGCCCAGACTGGCCCAGCCATGCCCTTCGAACACGTTTCTCGCCTTGATCCTGCCGCCCAGGCGTCGACACTGATCGAGCACATCCAGACCCGCTACCACGACACCCATCGGCGATCGCTTGCGCTGTTGCTGCCCCTGGCCAGCCAGGCCGTCGCGCTCGGTCTCGAGGTCGGCCTGGTCGAGCATCTGGCCTCGATCGGCAACTCGCTCGAGCAGCACATGTTCAAGGAGGAGATGCGGCTCTTCCCAATGATGGAACAGGGCGGCAACACGCTCATTGGGCGCCTGATCGAGGATCTGCATCGAGAGCATGGCGAGCATCTGCCGGCCGTGCAGGAGTTGCAAAGCCAACTTCGCGCGACCGATGCGACGGGCGCGGCGCAACAGACGCTGATCCAGCTCATCCAAGGCGTCGACGACTTCGCCCGCGAGCTGGCCGAACACATTCGCCTCGAGGACGAGGTGTTGTTCCCCCAGTTCTGCCACTCCGCTGCCGCGGGTGCGCGGACGGCCCTCATCCCCTAGTCAGCAAGGTTCAGCAGCCATGGATCCACGATCAGCTCAGGAGAGTCGGGCCTCGCTCGAGGAGTCAGGCCGCGCCGAGGTGCTGGCCGCGCTCAATGAATTGCTCGAAGCCGAGCGTGCGGGCGCGCGCGTGGCCATGGAAACCGGCCGCGAGATCCACTCACAGGAGCTGGCCGCCCTGGTGGCCGACATTCACAAGGACGAAGTGCACTGGTGCGGCATGCTGATGCGGACGATCAAGTCCCTCGGCGCCACGCCTTCGAGCGCGACGGGCGCCTTCCACGGCAAGGCGATGGCGATCCCCGACGTCGACGATCGACTGAAGTTCCTCAATCGGGGTCAAGCCTGGGTGGTGCGCAAGCTCGAAGCCTTGATCCCCCGGCTGGATGTCCCGCAAGCACGCGCCGACCTGGAGGCGATGCTGCAGGCCCATCGCCAGAACATCGAGCGGGTCGAGTCGCGTTTCTCTGAAGGCGGCACTCCCGAACCCGGCGGCCCGGCCGGCGAAACCGAACCCACCGAGCCGTCGGCGCTGATCGATTACATCCTCCAGCGCTTCCACGAGGTCCACCGTCAGCAGCTGCCCGAACTGATCGAGCTGGCAACCAAGGTGGAATCCGTCCATGCGGATCATCCGGACGTGCCGCGGGGTCTGGCCGTGCTTCTGCAGCAGATGCACTCGGAATTGCTGGATCACATGGCCAAGGAAGAAGGCGTGCTCTTTCCGATGCTGGCGCGAGGCGGAAGCTCTTTCGTGACCCACCCCATCTGCGTGATGATGTCGGAGCATGAGGAGCACGCCCGCCGGCTGACGCAGCTGATGGCACTGACGCGGCAAGCCACGCCGCCGGCGGGCGCCTGCAGAACATGGGTTCGGCTCTGCACGGCAACGAAGACTTTTGCCGAAGACCTGCAGAAGCATATTCAACTGGAGAACACGGTGCTGTTCCCGCAGTTCGACAGTTCGCTTGCACGGCAAGGGTAGCGGCCGCGCGATGAGCAAGCCGTTCCCGGTGAAGCCTGCGCATCCTGAGCGGATCTGCTGGGGATGCGACCGGTACTGTGCGGCCGATTCGATGATGTGCGGGAACGGGAGCGTGGCCACTCTTCATCCGTCCGAACTCTTCGGAGCGGACTGGGAGAGTTGGGGAGCCCACCCGCAGCCGCCAGCAGGCGCTGGCGCCGAGACTGTCCCTGTGCAGGGTGCTGTAGCGGGGACCGAGCCCCCTCCCGAGCAATGAGCCCTCGCACAGACGAGTGCCTCGCGTCGGACGCGGCCCAGCATGCGTACGCACAGTCTGCTCATGCGGGCTGCGTTTTCGAGGTCAGGGCCAGAACCTTTGCCGATGGTTCTGGAAGCTACGTGCAGGTGGTGGTCCATGCACCCGCCAACGCTCCTCATGAACAGTCGGCGCAGTACGTGACCGACGACGCGACGGCTGCGGGCGCGTTGAGATCCGGCATCGCCATCGCGAAGTCGATGATCGTGGATCGGGTCCAAGAGGGCCCCGGACAACTTTCGCGGGATAGTCACGCGTCTGGACCATCCTGACTCCCTGCGCGACGATGAAGAATCTGCTGGAAAACAGCCGAGGGCTGCTGTGGCTGGGCTTTCAGCGGCAGACCGTCGATGCCCGCGAGCGAACGCGCGATGTTGCGGGGGCCGTGCTTGGGCTTCTGCTGACAGGTGGCTTCAGCTGGTGGGCGTGGGGGGCCGACTCGGTGTGGCTCGGCGCGCCGATGGGCGCTTCGGCGGTGCTGCTGTTCGCCGTTCCCAGCAGCCCGCTGGCCCAGCCCTGGCCGGCGGTGGTGGGCAATCTCACGGCCGCGCTGGTCGGTGTGTTCATCTACCGCACCATGGGCGCCTCGCCCGTGGCCGCCGCGCTGGCCGCCGGCCTGGCACTGGCGCTGATGTTCCCCTTGCGTTGCGTGCATCCGCCAGGCGGCGCGGTGGCCCTCACGGCGGTGGTGGGTGGCGCCGAGGTGCACCAGCTGGGCTACGGGTTCGCGCTGGCGCCGATTGCGTTGAACTCGGCAATGCTCGTCGCGTGCGCGCTGGTCTGGCGGCGCCTGACGCACAACCACGTGGCACCGCATCCGGTGGTCCATGCCAACCGCCATCGCACGGCCGATGCTGCGCCGCAGGACCGCATCGGCATGACCACCGACGACCTGGACGCCGCATTGCGCAGCTTCAATGAGCTGTTCGACATCGACAGCCAGTCGCTGGAACAGGTGTTGCGGCACGCCCAGGGGCTGGCCTGGGAGCGGCAGTTCGGCAAGGTGCGCTGCGCCGACATCATGTCGCGCGATCTGGTCACGGTTGAATTCGCCACACCGCTGCAGGAAGCCTGGTCCTTGCTCCACCGCCACCGCATCCGGGCGCTGCCCGTGGTGGACCGTGCCCGGCGGGTGATCGGCGTCGTCACACTGGTGGACTTCCTCAAGCACGCCCGGCTGGACCCGCGCGATCACCTGAGCCTGGGGCAGCGCATCCGCAAGCTGCTGGCGCCCACGCCGGGGGACTACTCCGACAAGGCCGAGGTCGTCGGGCAGATCATGACCAGCCCAGTGCACACCGTGACAGAAGAAGACGCGGTGGTCGAGCTGGTGCCCAGGCTGTCCGACGAGGGCATGCACCACTTGCCCGTCGTCGACGCGCAGCGCCGGCTCTCCGGCATGGTGACCCAGTCGGACCTGGTGGCCGCCTTGTACCGCTCGCAATCGTCACTTCAGACGGTCAAGTCGACCTGAGCCGGCGTCGTTGAAACATGGCGAGTCACTCCCACGACGCTTCACCACGGGCACGGCGCTGTGGCGCCGTGCCTACCGGCGCCTTCCGCTGCGCTATGTACGTTCTACTGGGGCGCGTTGCTCCCGCTCAGCAGGTACGCTGCGAGCACGGAGCGCATGATCGAGGCAATGGGGATCGGGTTCCTCGATGCCGTTCCGCGCATGTTCCTCTCGATCGCGGTGGCGGCCTGGTGCACGGCGCTTCTTGGGCTGGTTTCGGGGTTTCTGGGCCGCACGCGGCAGGCGGCGGTGCCATGCCCTCCTCAGCCCCCAGACCTCGGGAGCCGGTTTCATCGTGACACGCAGCCTCGCCATCCGGCACGTCGCATTCGAGGACCTCGGCACCCTCGCTCCCGTTCTGGACCAATCCGGCATCGCGCCCCGCTATCTGGACGGCTGGAGTCCGGATCTGGCCCATGTCGATCCCGTCGCCCCGGACCTGGTCGTGGTGTTGGGCGGCCCCATCGGTGTCTACGAGGTCGCCGCCTACCCCTGGCTCGCGCACGAGATCGGATGGCTGCGAACGCGTATGCTGGCCGGTCGACCCACGCTCGGCATCTGCCTGGGGGCCCAGCTGATCGCCGCCGCGCTGGGCGCTCGCGTGTACCCCGGCCCGTCGAAGGAACTCGGCTGGATGCCGCTGCAACTGAGCGCCGCAGGACGCGCTTCGGCCCTGGCTCCGCTGGACGGGGAGTTGACCTCGATGCTGCACTGGCACGGCGACACCTTCGACCTGCCCGAAGGCGCTCAGCTGCTGGCCAGCACGGCCTCGTACCGCCATCAGGCCTACCAGTGGCAGCAGCATGTGCTGGGCCTGCAATGCCATCCCGAACTGGACGGTGCCACGTTCGAGCGCTGGCTGGTCGGCCACGCGCTGGAACTTGCCCAGACCGGCGTCGACGTGCCCGCGTTGCGCGCCGAGACGGCGGCCCGGTCCGGCACACTGGCTCGGCAGGCGGCCCTGGCCTGGCGGCGCTGGCTGGCCGGGGTGGGTCTGGCGTCTGCTGAATGAGTCATCGCACCCCTGAGGTCGCCGGCGCCGAGTCGACACGCGCGCAAAGCTGGCGTGCCCAACGGCTGCTCAGCTCGCCCCATCGGCTGTGCTTCTTCTGGGCCGGCGTGCAATGGGCGGTCAGCGCCGGCTGGTGGGCAGCCGAGTTGCTCGCTGGGCCACGCGCCGGCGATTCTCAGCACCTGGTGCCTTTGGTGGCGTGGCACGGACTCTGGTTCAGCCTGGGCGCCATGCCCCTGTTCGTGGCCGGCTTCGTGTTCACCGCAGGTCCGCGGTGGCTACATACCACCCCCATCGACACGCGCCAGCTTTGCGTGGGAG
The DNA here is from genome assembly GCA_964433315.1 of uncultured Rubrivivax sp. Classification (GTDB taxonomy): domain Bacteria; phylum Pseudomonadota; class Gammaproteobacteria; order Burkholderiales; family Burkholderiaceae_C; genus Aquariibacter. The sequence continues at coordinate 29,292 of CAYSQO010000001.1, read as the reverse complement.
TGGGATCGTTTTCGGCAGGCTGGCTGCTGGCACTGCCGCTTGCCGGGGTGGACGCTCGAGCCGTTGCGGCCATGTTGCTCGCGGCTGCGATTGGCCAGTCGCTTCTGGTCGAACGGGTGCTGGCCCTGCTGCGCACGGGTCGCTCCGGAGAGCGCGTGCACGTCGCTCTGATCACCATCGCCATGGCAGCCATGGCGCTGACACTCCTGGCCGCAGCGCTGGCCTTGGCCACCGGTCGCGTGGAGTGGCTGCAGCCTCTGGCACAGGCCGGGTTGTGGTGCGGACCCGTCTTGGTGTTCGTGGCAGCCTCGCATCGCATGCTTCCATTCCTCGGCGATGGCCTGTGGCCGGCGCTGGATCGAGGCTGGCCCCATTGGCCGCTGTGGCTGCTGGTATCGCTCGTCCCTGTCCAGGCGGTCGGTGCGTTGTTGCCCAACATGGCCCCGCTGCCCCCGTGGCTGCGGTTCGTTGGCTTCGGCCATCTGGTCGTCGTGTGCGTCGCCAGTGCTGGCCTCACACTTCGCTGGGTGGGACACCCCGCGATGCGCACGCCCATGCTGAGGATGCTCTTCGGCGCGGCCTTGTGGTGGCTGCTGGCGTTGCTGCTGTTGACGGCTGCGGCGCTCCCCACGTTGTCCGATGAGAGCGCCAGGCGGCTCGGACTCGCCGGCGTGCACGCCTTGGGCATGGGTTACCTGGGCGGCACCTTGCTGACCATGGCGACACGCGTGAGCGCCGCGCACCAGGGAATCGCCCGCGCGATCGACGGTGTCGCCCGCCTGCTCTATATGGTGCTTCAGACCGCCGTGCTCGCCCGGCTATGCGCCTTGCTCTGGCCGCAGGCCGCTTCGGTTTGGCTGCCTGCAGCCGCCGTGGCCTGGAGCTTCGTGACCGCGGTCTGGCTGCTGCGGCATGGCCGCTGGCTGGGCCAACCGCCCAGAGCCCGCTCGCGCTCGTCCCAGTCACCGATCATTGCCGCAATCGAGAAGCGTTGACGGCCGAGAAGTCTCGGTCGACGTCGCAGGGCCGTGTGCGGCCCGACGATCAACGAAAGCTGAGTTGCGGGACCCGCGCCTTCAGCGCCTCGCGCCATGACGCGGCGAGCGCCGCGGCCGGGCCGCCGCCGGGCGGGCGTCCCGCCTGCAACACCCAGCGCTGCACGCCGTGCGACGCCAGCCAATCGGCCAGCATCAGCAACGCAGGCTCGGGCAGCCACCGCGGATGCCATGTGGTGCGCAGTTCGTACGCCACGCCTGACTGCTGCACCAGCTGCAGCGCCCGCGCGGTTTCCCGCACGCTGCCCGGCGCGCCCGTCAGCGCCGGCAGTTGGGGCGGCGCGGCCTTGATGTCCAGCGCCAACCAGTCCAGCAGCGGCAGCACGCGGCTCAAGTGCGCGGCCGAGACGCCAGCCGTGTGCAGCGCCGTGGCCAAGCCTGCCTCGCGCACTTCGGCCAGGGCCGACGGCAGCGCCGGGTCCAGCGTGGGTTCACCGCCGCTGAACACCAGTCCGTCGAGCAGGCCGATGCGGGTCCGCCAGCGCGCGCGCAGGTCAGCCCAGCGAAGCCCGGCCTGGGGCGCGCACTGAGACTGCAAACCCGGGTTGTGACAGTAGCTGCAGCGCCAGGGGCAGCCTTGCACGAAGACGACGGCCGCCAAACGGCCCGGCCAGTCCTGCGTAGAGAATGGCTCGAAGCCGCCCACCGACAAGGCATCGGCGGCCACCATGGATGACACTCAGGCGCAGGCCGGAAGCTGCTGCGAGGCCTCGGCAAGACCCTCGGTCACCATCGCGCAGTCCGTGGCCACGAAGCTCAGGCGCTCGGCATGCTCGCCTTGCTTGCCGATGTTGAACGAGGCCACCGGCCGGTGGTAGCCCATCACGCGGGTCCAGACCTCGCAGGGCTGGCGTTCGTGGATGGCGAGTTCCGGGTGGTGGATGGCGGTCTGGCTGTGGCTCATGAAGATCCTTTCAGGGGCTGGGTTGATACATGGAGCGGGCGCCCGGCGCACCCTGCGCCGGCGGTTTGGGCTCAGGTGGCTGCCGCTTCGGCTTGCGCGCTGCGCTTGCGCTGCAACGCCAGCTCGTCGCACTGCGGACAGAAGTGGTGTTCGCCCGACAGGTAGCCGTGAACCGGGCAGATCGAGAACGTGGGCGTGACGGTGATGTAGGGCAGGCGGAAGTTCTCCAGCGCACGCCGCACCAGGCTGCGGCAGGCCTGGGCATCCGGCAAGCGCTCGCCCAGGTAGAGGTGCAGCACCGTGCCGCCGGTGTACAGGCGCTGCAGCGGCTCCTGGCGAGCCAGGGCCTCGAACGGATCGCTGGTGAAGCCCACCGGCAGCTGGGTGGAGTTGGTGTAGTAGGGCTGGCGCTCGCTTCCGGCCTGCAGGATGCCGGGGTAGCGCCGCCGGTCCTCCTTGGCGAAGCGGTAGGTCGTGCCCTCGGCCGGCGTGGCCTCCAGGTTGAAGAGGTGGCCCGTGCCCTCCTGGAACTCGGTCATGCGCGCGCGGATGTGCTGCAGCCAGCGCAGGGCGAAGGCCTCACCCCAGGGCGTGGTGATGTCTTCGGTGCCGCCGCTGAAGTTGCGGATCATCTCGTTGACGCCGTTCACCCCGATGGTCGAGAAGTGGTTGCGCAGCGTGCCGAGGTAGCGCTTGGTGTAGGGGTACAGGCCACCGTCGATGTAGCCCTGGATCACCTTGCGCTTGATCTCGAGGCTGTCGCGCGCCAGGTCCAGCAGCTCGTCGGTGCGCGCCAGCAGCGCGGCCTCGTCGCCGGCATACAGGTAACCCAGACGGGCCCCATTGAGCGTGACGACACCGACCGAGCCGGTCTGCTCGGCCGAGCCGAACAGGCCGTTGCCACGCTTGAGCAGTTCGCGCAGGTCGAGCTGCAGCCGGCAGCACATGCTGCGCACCATGTGCGGCTGCAGATCGCTGTTGAGGAAGTTCTGGAAGTACGGCAAGCCGTAGCGCGCCGTCATCTCGAACAGCGCATCGCAGTTGGGATGGTCCCAGTCGAAGTCGCGTGTGATGTTGTAGGTGGGGATGGGAAAGGTGAAGGCGCGGCCCTTGGCATCGCCGGCGCACATCACGTCGATGTAGGCGCGGTTGATCAGGTCCATCTCAGCCTGCAGGTCGCCGTAGGCAAAGGGCATCTCACGCCCGGCGATCACCGGCACCTGCTCGCGCAGGTCTTCCGGGCAAGTCCAGTCGAAGGTGAGATTGGTGAATGGCGTCTGGGTCCCCCAGCGAGAGGGCACGTTGAGGTTGTGCACCAACTCCTGCAGGCACTGGCGCACCTGTTCGTAGCCCAGTGAATCGACGCGTACGTAGGGCGCCAAGTAAGTGTCGAAGGAGCTGAACGCCTGGGCGCCGGCCCATTCGTTCTGCAGCGTGCCCAGAAAGTTGACGATCTGCCCGATTGCGCTCGACAGGTGTTTGGGCGGCGCCGAGTCCACCTTGCCCGGGATCCCGTTCAAGCCCTCGTGCAGCAGCGTTCGCAGCGACCAGCCGGCGCAATAGCCCGAAAGCATGTCGAGGTCGTGAAGGTGAAGGTCGGCCTCGCGGTGGGCCTGCCCCACGGCCGGCGGGTACACATGTTCCAGCCAGTAGTTGGCCGTCACCTTGCCCGCCACGTTCAAGATCAGCCCGCCCAGAGAATAGCCCTGATTGGCGTTGGCGTTGACGCGCCAGTCCTCGCGGGCCAGATATTCGTTGACCGATCGACCCACATCGACCATGCAGCCGCGGTCGGCACGCAACAGGCGGTGCTGCTCGCGGTAGGCGATGTAGGCACGCGCCGTTTCGAGATGGCCGGACTCGATCAGCACGGCCTCGGCTTCGTCCTGGATGCGCTCGATGTGCGCCACGCGGCCGGCCAGCCGCGCGGTGACACGTTGTGCCAGGCCCTGCGCACGCACGACGTCGAACTCGCCGGTGGCGACACCCGCGCGTGCCAGCGCGTCGGCGATCTTGCCGACTTGGAACGGCGCGCTCTGGCCTTCGCGCTTGATGACCGCCACGGGCGCGAACGGGTTCACCTGGAGTTGATGCTGCATGCGCTACCTATAGTGTTTGGTACTGGACAATAACGCTATATGTAGTGTCCTAGGCGATCAGTCGAAGTGGATTTGATCCAGCGCATGCTCTTGGGCGATCACAGCCAGTGGCCTCTGGATATCTCTTTGCGTTAGCACAAGACCATACTTGCCGCGCGTTTCCAGACTCCTCCGTTTTGCCTGCCATCCGAGGCCAGCATCGCGCGCCGGCCCCACTTCTCCCATGCTGGCCACGCACACCAACCTGCCCTCAAGCCCCCAACTTGTCTGCCCAGCCGGCAGCCTGCGAGCCCTCACCGTGGCCGTGGATGCCGGCGCCGATGCCGTCTACCTGGGCCTGAAGGACGCGACCAACGCCCGCAACTTCGCCGGCCTGAACTTCGACGAGGCACAGATCCGCGAAGGCATCGCCTACGCGCATCGGCGTGGCGCTCAGGTGCTGATGGCGCTGAACACCTTTGCCGACGCGCGTCACCCCGAGCCGTGGTTCGCCGCGGCCGACAAGGCCGCCGAACTGGGCGCGGACGCGCTGATCGTGGCCGACACCGCGGTGATGGGCTACTGCGCGCGTCATCTGCCGAGCCTGCGCCTGCACCTGTCGGTGCAGGCCTCGGCCACCAGCCATGCGGCCATCGAGTTCTACCGCCAGCGCTACGGTGTGCAGCGGGCCGTGCTGCCACGCGTGGTGGCGGCTGATCAGATTGCCAAGATCATCGAAGGAACCTCGGTGGAGATCGAGGTCTTCGCCTTCGGCAGCCTGTGCGTGATGGTCGAGGGCCGCTGCGCGCTGTCGTCCTATGCCACCGGACAGTCGCCCAACACGGCCGGAGTCTGTTCTCCGGCATCGGCCGTGAGATGGCAGGAGGGGGACGACGGCGTGCGCGCCCGGCTGGGCGGTGTACTGATCGACCATTACGCGCCAGATGAGCCGCGCGGCTACCCGACATTGTGCAAGGGCCGTTTCGATGTGGATGGCCAACGCTCGCATGCGCTGGAAGAACCCACGAGCCTCAACACCATGGCGATCCTGCCGCAGCTCATCGCCATGGGCGTGCGCGCTTTCAAGATCGAGGGCCGTCAGCGCAGCGCCGCCTATGTGGGCGATGTCACACGTACCTGGCGCGCGGCGATCGACGCTGCCTGCGCTGCCGCCGCGCAAAGCCAGGCTTTCCAGCCCCAGCCGGCATGGACCCAGGCGCTGTCGCGTCATGCGGAAGGGGCGCAGACCACGCTGGGTGCGTTCGAGCGCCCCTGGCGATGAAGGAACCGCCCATGGATGCCCCTCACCACGCTACTCGCGACACGTCCGTCGCTCAGGCCCCGGCGCTGTCCCATCTATCCGAATCGAAGTCCCTACGCTTCGGCCTGACCGTAGGACCCGTGCTGTACCTCTGGTCGCGTGCACGCCTGTTGGACTTCTACGCCGGGATCGCCGAATCGCCCGCCGACTGCGTGGTCCTGGGCGAAGTGGTGTGCGCGCGCCGCCGCGAGTTGCGCCTGGACGACTGGCTGGCGCTGGCGCGCGAGCTCACCCAGGCCGGCAAGCAGGTCATCCTGGCCACGCAGGCGCTGGTGGAAACCGAGGCCGATCTGCGCCTGATCGAGCGCCACGCCGATCTCGCCTGCCATGCCGTGGAGGCAGGCGATGCGTCGGCACTGGCCTTGCTGCACGGCCGCGTGCCGCTGGTGCTGGGTCCGCACGTCAACGTCTACAGCCAGGCCGCACTGCGCGAGCATGCCGATCTGGGCGTGCTGCGCTGGGTGCCGCCACTGGAGCTGTCGCTCTCTGCGGTCGCCCATATCAACCCGGCGGGACAGCCCGTGCGCGGACCCGACGGCGGCGCCATAGCCACCGAGGTGTGGGCCTTTGGCCGATTGCCTCTGTCGTTCTCGGCGCGTTGCTTCACTGCGCGCCATGCCGGCGTTCCCAAGGATCAGTGCGGCTACCCCTGCATGGACGACCCTGATGGCCGCCTGGTCCGCAGTACCGAAGGCCAGTCGTTCCTGGTGCTCAACGGCACCCAGATTCAATCGGCCGGCGTACACAATCTGCTGGAGCATGGCGCGGCGCTGGCATCCTGCGGGGCTACCCGCGTGCGCCTGTCACCGCAGGCATCCGGCTTCACGAAAGTGATCGAGGACTTCGACGCTGTCTTGAACGGCGACCAGCCGGCCGAGGGACGACTGGCCGGCTGGGCCGACGCCGGCGTCCCTCAGCCACTCGTGACCGGGTACGCCTTCGGCGGCGCGGGCATGAACGCGGTCCATGTGGAATTGGCGGGAGTAGACGCATGATCTCCATTCGCCGGCCACCGCGGTGGTTGTCCGCCCGGGTCGATGCGGCCGCTGCCCACTTGGACCGCTTGGCACCACCGCCACCCTTGCTGGCGCGCGCGATCGCCAAGCTGGCCGGAGGCGTCACTCAATTGCCCAGCGCGCCGCCGTCGGCACTGGTGGCCGCGGCCATCAACCGGGCGTTGTGGCCGCGCTTCCCGCCCGAGTTGCGTGACGGGTTGGCGGGTCGCGTCGTGGCACTGGAAATCACCGACCTGGGCGTGCGCGTGAGGCTCTGCGCGGGCCCGCAGGGCTTCTCAGCGGCTGGCGAGCAGGCGGTGGCGGCGCTTCGCATCGCCTCCCGGACCTCAGGCTGGTGGCGGCTGGCTCGCGGCCTGGACGATCCCGATCGCTTGTTCTTCGATCGCGTGCTGATGATGGAAGGTGACACGGAGCTTGGCCTCCTGCTCAAGAACTCGCTGGACGCCCTCGGTCCGCTGTGGCCGGTGGCCACGGCCCAAGACGAACGCTGATCGCCGCAGAACTGTCATCAGGCGTTCACCCGTTCGGCGATTCCCAGCGCGAAGTGGTTCCGGCACCGCTGCTGTCGTCGCCTGCCTCGGGCCCAGGCGTTGTTCCCTCGCTGCAGACGGGGCGCGTCGATTTGAGCCAGCGGTCGGCCATCCAACACCTTGTCGTCCCATCCACTCCCGTCGATGGGCAACGCCAAGGGGTGCGAACGGCGTGCAACAGCTTCTACGAGTGACCTCGAAGGCCAGCTGCTTGAGTCACAATTTTCGATTCGTCAAATGACGTCCTGATAAGTCCACTTGGCAGGACATGCTTTGCTACGATGGTTTGCAAGAGCAGCTCCGGACGCTCATCACATCCAGATCGATCACCGCATCCGCCATCGCTGTCAGCTCCGGCGTCTGCGACACGAAGAATTCCCGCGCGTAGCCACCCAGCTCCAGCACCCGCCGCTTCATCGCCATGAACATGCGCTTGCGCTCCGGGTCCAGCGGTCCGTCGGTCTCGTCGGAGAACAGGGTGTCGTAGCGCCGGCCCGTGTTCTGCGCCAGGTACAGCGCCACGGCCCGCACCAGGCACTCATTGATCCAGACCCTCTCGCCGCCGCTCATCGCCGTGACGCTCTTGTCCTCGCCCGACTCTGCGTCGTAGACGCGGATGTCGAAGCCCTCGCGCTGCTCGCCCTTGGCCGTCTCCTGCAGGGTCTCGATGGCCACCGTGAAGCGCGGGCCATAGCAGGCCAGCAGCAGATCGTTCACCAGGCCGGACAAGGTCGGCCCCGCATCGTCGATGGCCAGCGCGATCAGGCCATCGTTTCCCATGCAGCGGGCGAACAGCAGCCAGTTCGCGAGTTCCTGTTCCACCCGTGCCGTGCGGGCCGCGGCTGCGTCGCGCCTCCGGCCATGCTCCTCCATCTGGGTCGACAGGGCGGCAAGCGCCTGCGCGTCGCGGACAGCGGCCAGATGCGAGCGCTCCGCCTCATCCAGGACACCCTGCCAGCGCTCCACCTGGGCTCGGGCCTGTGCGAGCAGCGCGGCGTCCAGCGGCGACGGCAGCGCGTCGATCGCCGTCTGGAGTCGCTGGATGGCCGCCTGGGTCTGAGCTTCCAGCAGCGAGAGACGCTCGGCAACGCGCATCCGGCTGGCGATGATCTGCTTACGCTCGGCCGCTTCGGAGTCGGTGTCGATCGCGATGTCCGCCCCGGCCGACGGGTCTGGAGCGGGAGGAAGAGCGGCGAGTTCGCCCTCCGCTTCGACAAGACCCGCGCGCGCATGGCGCATCTCCGCCCCGCGCGCAGCCAAGGCGGCATAGGCCGTCTGACGGGCCAGGGCTCGCCTCGACTGGCACTCGGCCCGGCTCAGGCTCTGCGGTGCGCCGACGTTGAGGCTTGCCGCCTCTTGCAGGGCTTGCAGTTCAAGCCGAAGACTGTCCCGCTCCGCAGCGAGTTGACGGATGCGCTGCTGGGCGCTCGGCGCTAGCGCGGCCGCTTCGCGTGCGTCCGACAGCAAGGTGCATTGACCCTGCATGGGCATGCCGCTGCACGGCACGCGGTTGCTCAGGGCCAGGCGGCGGCTCAGGTCTTCCGCCTGGAGCGCGGCCTGGCCCGCCTCGCGCTCGAGCGATGCCAGCCGCTGCCCGAGCCCTGCGACGGCATCGCGACGACGCGCAAGGTCCTGGACGGCATCGCGAAGCGCCAGTACGCGGGCCTCGCGGCGACGCACCACCTCTGTCGCCAGCGGCAGACGGCGGCCGGCTCGAGCCACCGCGCCCTCGTCCGCCAGCACCCGCTGCAGGGACCGGATGCGGGCCTCCAGTCGTTCGCGCTGCGCCCTGGCCTGCGCGACGCGCTGCGCCACACGACCGTCGAGCCGTGCGAGTTGCTCCGTTGCCTCCCGGTCCTGCGTGCGCAGGTCCTGCAGGGTGCGATCACCTTCGGCACGGGCGCCCGCCAGTTCCTCCACCAGCTGCGCTCGCCGGCTCTCGACAGCCTTCGCCTGCTCCTGCAGGGCCATCAACGACGCCTCTTGCGTCCGCGCAGCCTCCCGTTGTTCGTGGGCCGCCTGCCGGCTAGCTTGCGCCGCCTTGACCCTCTCGTCCGCGCCCTGCCATCGACGGGCGTCATCCTCCAACCGCTGGCGCTCGGCATCGAACGCGGTCGCTTCAGCGCGCAACGCCGCCAGCGCCGCCTTCAGCTGCCGCGCCGTCTCGCCCGCCTTCTGACCGAGCGCGCGGATGTCCTCCTGGCCCAGCAGATCGGCCAGCAGGGCCTTGATCTCGCCGTTGCGGTAGGTGCTGAGCTGCCGCTTCCCTTGTGCCGAGAAGACCGACGTGAAGAAGGTCTCCGCCGGCCCGCAGATGGCCTCGACGCATCTCGCATAGGTCTCGACCTTGCCATCGGAGACGGTGCCATCGGGCAGCGCGGCGGGAGACCACGTGCCGGCGTCATCGAGCATCAGCAAATAGGCCTCGGTCCTGCGGCGGCTCCCGTTGCGGCCGTTCATGCGGATGACCACCTGCGAGCGGTAGCAGCGCCCGGCGTGCGCCCACTGCAGGTCCTTCTCGTTCTCGGGCAGACAGACCTGGTCGTAGTACGAGAAACCGCCCGGCCCGGCCTGTGCCGCCCGCGACGGCATGGTCAGGTAGGGATGCAGGTTGTCCATCACCGTGGACTTGCCGCGGCCGTTGGCGCCTGCGATGGCGACCAGCGCGGCGCCATCGGCCAGCCGCTCCAGATCGAGGGTCAGCTCGTCCAGCCCGAGGCCGTCGCGGATGCCCCGGAAGCCCCGGAGCCTGAGTGAGAGTGGTTGCATGGCGTGCCTCCAGCGCCGCTGGGCAGCGCGATGGTCGAGGTGGCATGTGAAGCAGCCTGGGCGCCCTTCGAGCGCTGTTCAGGCGCCGTTTCAGGCCGCCTCGAAGAGGTCCAGTCTCGGACCCTTCTCGGCCGGGTCAAGGCCGCCCTGTGCCTTGGCGCCGGCATCGGGGACCGCCAGGGCCTCCGCGACGATGTCCTCGGGCTCGGTCGTCGTCACCCGTTCCAGGCACTCCAGCAGCGGCGTCGCGTGGACGTCCTTCGCCGTGGCCCAGGCCCTGACCTTGTCGGCCAGACTGACGAGTTGCGAGATGCCGGGCGCGCGGGTGCGCACCACGGGCACGATCCGCCCTTCGAGCTGAACATCGGCGGCGCCGGAAAGGGCTCGCTCGATGGCACCGCGGTCCACCTCGTGCCGATCCTCGTCGGCCACCGTCCATCGGACCCGCACGCTGACGCCGGCCAGTTCCTGCGCGCGAACCGCCTCTCGCAACTGGTCCAGGTCGGGCCGACCTTCGAACACGATGTCCAGCGTCCGTCGCGCAGGGGTCGGCTCGAGGCGACAGTCCACCCCGTCGCGTCCGAATTCCCACAGCAGGAACCCCTTGTCGCCCTGCTCACCGTGGTGGAAGCGACCGATGGACCCGGCGTAGGCAATGCACTGGCGCCGCTCGCCCTCCCCTTGCGTCCAGGCCTGGTGCCGATGGATGTGGCCGAGCAGGGTGGCCTGCGCGGCCGTGCTGAACAGCGCTCCCGTGGTGAACTCGTGGTCGAACCCGGCCATCGGCACGCCGTGCTCGGTCACGCAGCCGAAGACCGTGCCATGCGACACCGCGAGCGTCGGCACGCCGGCAGCACGGGCTACGCCGTGGATCCCGGCGTAACCCTGCAGCAGCCGGGCCAGCTGCTCGCCCTGGGCCTCGGCGGCAGCGGTGGCGCCGACCGCTGCCGCGACGGCCGCCTTGTTGATCGAGGGAATGCAGGTGAAGACTGCCCTGGCGCCAGGCGGCACCTCTGCGAATCGCGGGCCTTCGGACGCGAGCCAAAGGTCGGCGGCAGACGCATCGGTCACCGACAGGTCCCGGGGCGATGCGCTGCCCATCAACGCTACCTGACCGATCCGGTCCGCGACGAAGACCCGATGGCGGCTTCCCAGCATCCTGAACACGGACAGCGTGCCGGGCGGCTCGTGCGACCACGTGCCCTGGAGCATCAGCACCGGGCAATGGTCGGCCAGCCGCCGCACCTGCGCCAGCAGCCGCAATGCCGCGGGCGCATGCAGGTCCAGGGCGTGATCGGTGGCATCCCCGGAAATCACGGCCACATCGACGGCGAGTTCGATCGCGCGATCCACGGCCGCCGAGAAGCAGCGATCGGCCTCCTCCAGGTGGCGCGGCCCGTAGTGCAGGTCGGACAGATGCGCCACCCGCAAGCGATGCGCCTGAAGGTGCGAACCGTGCGCTCGCGGACGCCCTTCCGGGATGCGCGGCACCTCCGCGCGTTGGGCACCGCTTCCGCCTGGCAGTCGTCCCGGCGCGCTCACGATGCCACCTGCTGCAGTTCGGCGTTGACCTTGTCCGTGTAGCCCTTCGGATCGTTCCGGAAGCGCTCCAGCTCGCCGAAGGCCCGCTGCCGCCCGTGCGGATTGAGCTTCCACCCAGGACCCCAGCGCGTGGCCGCATAGCTCAGCCAGGTCTGCGCAGGCACGCCCATCGAGGCCAGCCGCCCGAGCACATGCTCCAGCGTGGGCGGCATGCCGTCTGCCGTGGAGTCGCTCGCAGCCACAGGTTCGTCGACGGACTCCGGCCCCTTCCCTGGCGTCGAGGAAGCGCTCTCCCGGTGCCCCTGGAGCACGCGGGCGGCAGCATCGGCCTGCAGGAGCACGGTGTCCTGATCGTCCTGCTCCCGCATCAGCGTCGCCACGTCGACCGGCGCTTCCAGTTCGATGATCCACTGCGGCACCCGGACAGGCCGCCCCTGGTCATCGATGTGCGCCACCTCCATCAGCCGCTTGGTCAGGTAGAACGGCGTGCCCTGGCGGTCCAGGAACCCGGCGAGCCGGCCGCCCCGCAGGAACGCCACGGTCTCGAAGGTGCGGATCGCCGCATTCATCGCGTAGAAGCTGCGCGTGTGCAGCTCGAAGGCGCTGATCGAGCGGATGCCGGGAATGAAGAACAGGAAGCGTCCGGTGAGGTTGCACTGCCGCTGCTGGTACTCCGGGCAGCACTCCGGCTGGCACAGGCCGCCGTTGTCCTCGCGCGGCATCGCCTTGCGTCCGCCGAACAGCCGCACCGTGCGGCGCCCCGTCGCGTCAACCGGCACCGGTGCGTGCGTCATGCAGTGGCGCCACCGTCCGTCGGTCGAATACTCGGACCAGAAGCGCTTGTCCTGCGCACCCCAGGTCGCCAGTTCATGCGGCATCACGCTCTGCCAGCGATCGGTCGGGAACACCACCGGGAAGCGGTAGAGGCGCCGGCCCTCGCCGCGGTCCTCGCCATGGAGGTCGAGGATCTGTGTCGCCAGTTCGGGGTTCGGGAAGTCCTGGGCGCGCACGGTGAACCACGGCACGTTGCGCGGCACGAGCGGGCTCTTGAGCTCAGGGCAGGCCTCGGCCAGCGCACGCTCGATCTGGTCGAACGTCTGGCCCTGGTTCAGGCCCTGTTCGTAGATCGCCTGCGCACGCGGCACCTCGGCAGCACGGCGGGTCAGGGCCTTGATACCCGCGCGGATCTTGCCGCCCGTGGGCAGGCGGGGTGTTCCGTTCGTAGCGTTGCCCAGCAGGGTGGGCAGAGCGGTGGGCCCGCCGTGCAGCACGACGGCGGGCCGGGGATCGGGGGACGGTGAAGAGGCCATCGGCGTTCCTCGGTGGGCGTCGGGGGATTCCGACGAACCATCGTCCCGCCTCGACCCGTGCTTTCAACCCCGGGTGCCGTCCGGATGCCATGATGCGACTCGGTCCGCACGCCATGGTCCCGTGCAGTCGCATCTCCCGAACCCGCCCCCTCCATGCAAGCCGAGTCGCCCTCAAGCCCACAAGACAGCGCAGACAGAGACGACGAACTGCGGCGGGTACTCGCCGCCTCCGAGGCGTTCGACGATGATCTGCTCGCACTGCTTCGAGCCGGCTGGAACACGTCGTCCCGACGCTCGACCATCTGCCTGGCCTTCTGTCGTTCGGCGATCGAGCATGCGATCGCGCAGCGGGTCCTGATCGAAGCCGGCTTGACGGGGACCGCACTCAGCCTGATCCGCCTGCAGTTCGAGGCGGTTGTCCGTGCCGCCTGGGTGCTTCACGCCGCCAAGGAGGACTGGCTGGACAAGTTCTCCGCGCCGGTGCCGGACGGCGAACTCTCGGAACCCCAGATGGGGCCACCGATCCCCGCCATGATCGACGCCATCGGTGCGGTCGCCGGCCCGGCGGCCACCGAACTGAAGCGACTGCATGGCACCGTCAAGGTGATGCACTCGTTCGTGCACGGTGGTGTCCACCTGGTCGTCCAGGCGCTGCGCGGCTACCCGGCAGGAAAGCTGACGTCCGTGCTGCAGAACCGCAACCTGCTCTCGCTGATGCTGGCCAACGTCATCGTGATCGTCAGTCAGGAACTCAGCCTGCGCGGCACGGTAGGTCGCTTGTCGTCCAAGCATGCTGCCTGCATGCCCCCTCCATCGCGTTGACAGGAAAGGCTTCGGGAGCCGACGGCAGCGACCGAGAAGCACTACCAGCGGCGCTTCCATTCGTCGCTCCACTGGTCCAGGGGCATGGGCATCAACAGGACTCCGGTGGGATCTGACTCGCGACGTCGCGCCTCCTCACGATGCATGCCAAGCGAAAGATAGATCAATGCCGCCCTGCATAGCTGCAGCACCTTGAGTGTTCTTCTTTCAAGGTCGGCAGAGGAGATGACATGCGCCAGGGTGTCGCCCGAGGCGCCGGCAGGCAGTTCGCCGGAAGCGCTACCCGGCGGCGCCACCACCTTGACGTACTTGTGTTCCAGGTGATTCCGCAGGTCGTGAAGCGCCCTCGCGTCAGGTTCCAGGACGTTGCAGAGGTCACTCTCATACAGGTCCTTGCTGAGCCAATACAACCCGCGCCAGGGCCAGTTCTCCGACGTGAGGAACGACTGCCGCACCGGGCCCGAATCCTTGTCGCGCCAGACATGCCTGAAGCTGATCCGCCTCTCCGGGATGCCGAGCTTCATGTAGTGATTCAGAAAGAACGCGATCTTGTCGAACAGTGAGTAGCACAGCCGGTATGCCGCCTTCACCTTCTCGACGGCCAGGCCCAGTGCCGGATAGTCCAGGGTGTTGTACAGAAGGACGCCGCGGTCGGAGACATGGACGCCCTCGGAGGTGACCCCCTCGAAGTACAGCCAGCGCGCGGACACGAACTCCTGCTTAAGTTGATTGAAGAAGCCAACGAGAACCGGCGGCTCGTGAATGGGTGTCACGAAGTCGGGCAGGGTCAACACGTCGTGCGCCGCGATGGGATCCGGTCCCAGGTCGTTCAGAACGTTGAGGAACAGACCCGCGTTGAGGCACCAGCGGCGGTAGGTTCGCTCTTCCTTGCTGCGCCCGAGTGCAAATCCATCTGGGCGATAGTTGTCGCGAATGCCAGCCAGATCGAAGTGACTCTCGATGGCACGCGCATGTGCGGCAAAGACGGATTTCAGCCGTGCGTCGCCGAGCTCTGGATTGCTGGTGATGTGATCCAGTGCTTCCGTGAGATCGCGATGACCGACCATCGCGAACACGGCCGTGTGTCCTGGGTCGTACAGCGCGTGGGCGTAGTGCATGAGACTGCGGCCGCGGTTCGCGCGTGCCATCCAGAACGTCGGCAGCAGGTCGAGAGCCCTAGACCAGATCTGCCGCGACTCGACAAATCGGCCCGCCGTGTCGAGTTGGTTGGCCAGGTTGGTGAGCATCTGGCAGCGCCGCACCGGGTCGAGTTGCCCGAAGGCTGGATTGGCGACTGCTCGCCTGAGCAGAAAGATCTGTTGACCCAGCTCCTCCAGGTCCCAGGCCCAGACCCCGGCCTGGTCACCTCGCCGGGCGACCGCGCGGTTGGCCCACCCATTGGCACGAAAGTAGTCCAGCAGGCTACGCTGCGCGTCGGAGCCGAGGCGCGATTCGATCTGATCGCACCACTTCAATGCTTGCGAGTTGAGATCGTCGTCAGCTCGGTCCGCCGCATCGTCGATGGCCTGGGCAATCAGATGCAGGGCTTTCTCAGGCGGAAGCTCTTCTGGCGACGGCGGAGTTGGCATGCTTTCACTGTGTTGGTTGATCGTAGAGCGCCGAATGCTGCGACTCTCGATTAGCAATCGCAGCATAGTCCTGACAAACTAGCAGTACATCGGAGTGCCGTCATCGGCCACCTGCCTCAGGAAGCACCGGCATCCGTTCCCCCAGAGCCCAGAGCCAGGAACGAGATCGTGCCGACTCGATCGCTCGGCGCTTGGCTTGCTGTTCGCTCTCGCCCATGAAGCCGCTGACGACGTGAAGGTCGACCGGCTCCGCGCCCACGTCCAGCAGGATGGCATTCGCGAACCCGGCCACCGATCGCGCGTCGTACCGCAGGGGCTTCACGAACCGCCGCCCCTGCGACACCAGCGCACGCACCAGCGACGCCTCGTGCACCCCTTCCAGCGGAATCCACTCCTCGCTGGTCAGCATCAGGCTGGCGAGGTCGATCTCGTAGGTGTGCTCCCGGCGTGCCCGGATCAGCGCCGCCAACATCAGACGCAGCCCTCGCCCTCCGTCCGAGTCAAGCGCCTCGAAGAGTGGCGCGAAGCCGCGCTGCACCCGCGCCCAGGTCCGCGCGTCGGCCAGCAAGGGTGCGTCCGGCATGTGGCGGATCCAGATGCGCGCGCCCGCGGGTGCCGACTCCCAGCCCTTGAACTCGCCCAGAACCACCGCCAGCGGCTGACGCCCGTCATGCGGCTGCAGCACCGACAACCTCGCACGCCGCCGTTCGGCCTGCTCGGCCTTCGCGGTCTCGCTGAAGGCTTCCGGCACGTACAGCCGCTGCGACAGCGGCTCGCCCTTCACCTGGATCGCCTCGGCGGCCTGCATCAGGTACTTGTGAAGCACCGCCTGGTTTCGCTTCCCGGCCATGGCCGGGGACCAGCGGTTGAAACCGGCCCGCTCGAACAGGAAGTGCATCAGCGCCCGCAGGCTCATCCGGCGACGGGTGCGGCCGACCTCCGACGGCTCTGCAGGTTCGCGGCTCACCCCAGGCCGCCCGGGCACACGCGCCCACGGGAAGTCCACGTGCAGTTCCACCCGTGCCGGATCCAGTTGGACGACGGCCTCTCCGACCAGTTCGCCCAGGCCCGACATCGCAGGCCCCGGCTCGTAGCTCGGGCAGGCGGGGTGGTGCCGGTCCCCGGTCTCGGGCATGCGCTTGATCTGGAAGTGGCGATGAAAGGCGACGTACATCTCGACGCCGCCGGCCACGCACAGGCAGCGCGGCCGGCCCGGCGCCTCGTAGGCCTGGGCCAGCAGGTCCTGCAGCTGCGGGTCGTCGGCGTCGACCACGCGCCCACCGATCGCAAAGCGTTGCCCGTCCACCCCCGACGCCTTCCCCGGCTCCATCGCCGTTGCAGCCCTTCAGCCGGCGCGCCGTGTCACGCCAGCTCCTCGAGCACCTTGGCCAGCTCGGGTCGCGGCCTCGGCAGCTGCTCGCGCACGGCACTTCGATCGGCGATGCCCAGCACCAGCCCGACCTGGTCCTCGTCGGCGCCCCGCTCGTACATCCGGGACATCAGGGTCAGCCGTGCGGACTGCGTGCACAGACCGGGTATGTCGGCCTGGCGGAAGATCTTGCGGTAGATCTCCAGCAAGGGACGGCAGACGTAGCGGTTCTGGCCCTCGCCGCCGTTCGGCGTGATCGGATAGACCTCGCCCTCCGCGCCCAGGAACAACGGGCCGTGCGGATCCAGGCCCCGCCAGTGCTCGGCGGCGCCAAGACCGTGGCCGGCGCGGAGCCGCTCGTCGAGGTAGGCGCCGAGCGCTTCGTCCAGGCGACGGTGGCTGAAGAACAGCGGCCGGTCCCTGCCGTTGATCGCGACATCGGCGCGTACCCTCGACTCTCGCCGCACACTGCCGTCCTCCAGCAGGTAGTCGCCCAGCGTCAGACGCGCGACTTCTAGCGGGCGCAGGCCGGTCGCGAAAGGCAGGTAGTAGAGCGCCAGGTCGTGCAGGGGCCGCGTTGATCGGCTGCGCACGCGGCGCGCCCCGAGGTCGACCTCGTCGAGCTTGAGCACGCGGGCTTCACGTTGGGAGCTCACCTGCGTGGGGTCGAAGTGCTCCAGCGCCTGGAGGATCGCGTCCCGGTGCATGCGCAGGCGCTTCACGAAGGCGGCGCCGCTCTCCTGCAGGCCATCGACGCCGACTGCCTGCGTGAGTTGCACCGCCAGCCCCTTGATGCGCCGGTCGACGGCCGAACGCGACAGCCCCCATCGCTGCGCCACGGTCGCGTAGGGATCGCCGTCGATCACCTCGCGCAGCATCTGGATCGTCTGCAATGTCTGCCGGCGATCGCCGGCTGCTTCCGGATCGTCTTCCATTGTTGTTACTCCCTGGACGACGGAATCACCGACGGACGCTGGCGGGGCGCGGCGTCGTGGTCGCTTCGCGCCAATCGCTTCGTCGATGTCGACGGCATGGACCACGCACGGCCCGAGCACATGCACGGCGTCCCCACGTCTAACGCGCGAACCTGCGACTCCCGTGTGACCAGTCGTTTCGCGGCCGATACACGCCAGGCCCTGTCGCGTTCGCGGCCGCGGCGACGCCTCGGCCCGCCGCGTAGCAGCATCAATGTGCCCGTGCACGCGTGCCGGCGTGTTGCCGATGCGTTACCGCGTGCAGCGCGATGCGTCCGACGCCTTTCCAGGTGTCTCATGACGCAACCCCCTGCTGCTCGATCCAGCGGCGGATGTCCTCGGCGCGCCAGACGGTCACGCGCTCGGACAGCTTCACCGGCTCTGGGAACGTGCGCGCATGCACGCGCCGCCACAAGGTGGACTTGGAGATGGGGACGAAGGACAGCACCTGCGGCTGGCGCAGGAAGCCGGTATCCGGCAGCGCAGCACTGGGCGCTGCGGCCGGGGAATCCGCCAACGGGGTGGCGGGAACAGAAACGCGGGGCATGATCGGCCTCTCATCGGCATGCAGCCGGCAAAGGTCATGACCTGCTCTGCGACGACGGCGCTCGGTCAGGAAACGCGCCAGCCGCCCGGGAACGCTCGACTCCTGGACCACCGCGGGCGTTCCGTTCGCGCGGTGGATGAAGATGCCTTCCGAAGAGGGCCCCTGCCGAGGGCCCTCTTCGGTGTCATTTGATCGCCACCCCCTTGGGGGTGCATGCCGGCCGCCAAGCGGTGCGGGTCCGCGCGTTCGATGCCGCGGAGGGCCGAGTCCGGCACCGGGTGCGTTCGGTCGCCGAGCGGGGCAAGGCGGGACCGCCGGAACTGACCGGCACGCCTGAGGCAGCGTGCCGACGTTGGACGAGGCAGGTATCGACTGCGACGCCACCCGATGCGGGTGGAGGCCCCGGGCGATTCGCCCGTTGAACGGGTGATCGGTGCTACGGTGGCGCCGACTTGCCTCTGCGGGCAGCCCAAGGCCTGGACGCACGGTAGCGTCTGCACCGCTCAAGGGCAACACGCCCGCGCCGATTGCCCGCGCAAGCGTCGGTGGGTGCCGCCGCTTGGGAGGGACATCGGACGGCCTGCAATTCCACCGCCTACTCCGCCACCGCAGCGACTGCCGTTGGCGCAGGTAGCGGCTCCACGTCGCGGCCCGCTGTCGGTGGGGGATCTGCGGGTCCGTCTGGTGCCGTGGTCGTCGAATCGACGGCTTCGCCGACGGCGGTACCGAGCGCGTCGTCAGGAACTTCGGCATCGTCGGGCGACGTGGCGCGGGCATCGAGCGCGTTCATGCGCCGCCGCAGGCCCGTCGCAAAGCTGCGCGCGCCGTTGGCGATGTCGCGCACCTGGCGCTTGAGCCCCGCACGCTGCGTGTCCACCGCCTGCGCCGACACCACCTCGTGGATCTCCAGCGTCTGCAGCAGCGGCATCAGCTGGTCGAGCTTGACCAGCACCTCCAGGAATCGGCGGCTGATCGACGACAGCACGCGCACGTCCACGTCCAGCGGCACCGTGTCGTAGGACGCCAGGCTGGTGATGCCATGGGCCTTGAACAGCGCCTCGGCGCCATCGATGGCCTCGTTCAGGCTGGCGGTGGCGGCATCGATCCTGCCGCGCAACGCCGTCTCGATCCTGCCGATGTCGTCGTGGTCGAGCCGGGTGCGGGCGATGACCGAGATGAAATGCATGTTCAGCTGCAGGGTGTTGAACATGCGAACGAACATCCGCTTGCCCTCGGCACTGCTGAACCGCGTGGCGATCTTGAGGCTGGCCGCCTCGACGCGTCGGAAGTCGACCTTGGCTTCGCGGGCCAGGATGCGGGCGTTGGCGCCGCCCTGGTCCACCTTCACGATCTCGACATTGGCCATGCCCGCGGCTCCTTGTGTTGACAACGGGGTCGACAACGGGGTCGATGGCATCTTCCGAACGTGCACGGCCCTTTGCCACGCGAAAGCCCCGGCACCTCGGGGCGCTTTCGCGATCAGTTGCGTGGCGACGGGCATCGGCCCATTGACCGGGCGGAACCGGCGACCTACCTTTGCGCCATGCAGCAGCTGGCCCTGCATCCAGACCCGGCAAGCCTTGGAGATTTCCTGAACTGATCCCCCGCGTGGGTGCCCGTGCAGGTCGCACAGGCACCCGTGGGGACGATCGAATCGCGGTGATGCACGCCCCACCGATGGGGGACACCCGTTGCGGTGTCGCTCCGTCAGGTGCCCCTGTGCATCGCCGTGCCGAGGACCGCGCAAGCGATCAGGCACGCCGGGGCATTCGCCTCAGGCCGGGCCTTCGAGGCAAGGGCTGCGTCCCGGTGCCGAGCGCATCCGCTCGAGCGCCGCACCGACCGCGCCCTTGCCTCCCGGGCTCGTCCCGTTCTCGCCGATGTCCCCCCCGATCGGACGCTGACACCGATCACCGCGCTCGCGCGCGCCACTGAACCCTGTCAGCCCTGGAGTTCCAGGCCCAGCCCGCAAGGCGGCCGGGGCCACATCACCCAACCGTCACCCGCATGGGGGCCCACGCCCCCGCCACGGGGTGCACGTGGGCTCCCTTCGCATCCAAGGAGTCCACGATGCACAGCACCAGTGCCTGCCGTCAGGCCGGCGCCCCTGTCGGCTCGCCACACACGGCAAGCCTCGACGCAGACCGAGCCCGACTCGGCTCGACGACGACCCCGTTCGTCATCGACGCCACGTTCGACATTCCGGCCGGCCTGGATCTCCAGGACGATGCCGGCGCAGACAGCGCCACCGGCGCACCGGGCAGCACCCGCGAGGAGTGGGTGGAGGAGTGGAGCGAGGACGACATCGTCCTGCTGCACTGGCGCCTGCTTCAGGAGATCCGGCACCTGGCCGACCCGGCCACGCCGCTGGAGGAGAAGCTCGACACCCTGCGCTGGGTGTTCACCGAACGCGAGAAGGACGGCCTGCCGTTCTCGTTCGTGAACTGCCTGCGCGTGGTCGGCTGCAGCCCGCTGTCGCCGATTCCGTACTGCGGACTCGTCGACGCCGAGGAGGTTCGCGAGCGCATCCGCCATGGGCTGCGGCCCTGGCTGCACGCGACGCTGGCCCGCTACCCCGAATGGGTGCGCGAGGCCGTGGCGACCCACCCCGAGTGGATCGAGGCCCGGCTGACCCGCAATCCCCAGTGGATCAACGAGCAGCTCAAGCAGATGTCCGTGCAGGGCGACCTGTTCGCGTGATCACGCCCACCCCGGGCGCCGTGCCCCGGGCCGCGCCGACCGATCCGGTCAGGCCGCGCCGGCACGCGCCCATCCGTTCGAAGGAACCCACCATGCTCACGTTCAAGGAAGCCCTCTGCCTGCTGGCGATCGTCGTCGCGATCTTTGCCATGTACGGCATCACCGGGCGCATGGACTACGAAGACGCCCTGCTGATGGAGCAAGTCCGGCCGCAGGTCGGCGCCGACTGCATCCATCCGCTCGCAGGCGACGACACCCTCCCGGAAGTGGGACCCACCGGGCACCCGCCGGTGGCCCGCCCCATCGAGGGCACCCGTCCGGAGGCGCCCTGCGTCCCGGACGCTGCGTCGGACCAGCCCATGCGGCTGACCCGGCACTGAGGGGAGCCGCCATGCACACCGATGCACGCCTGGTTCCCGGCCGCGTGCGCCTGCTGTCCGTGCAGGCGCCCGAGGACATCGAGTACCTCGTCAAGGAGAGCGAAGTGCTGACCGGTCGGTCCGGCCGCACCTTCGTCATCGCCGGTGCCGACCGGCTCGTCTACCGCGTCCACTGGCAGCCGCTCACCGAATCCGGTGGCCATGCCGCCGGGCCTGTGGTCGAGCGCCTCGGCCACGACGGCGAGGTCCTGAGTCGCCAGCACCTGCAGCTCTGGGAGTTCCTGGAGCACAGCCTCGTCGAGGCGCAGGCCGCCGGCCAACTGTTCACCCCTCCGGTCCGCACGACGCCCTGATGGGCACCGATCCGCGCTGACCGGCCCACACACCCCGGCGGGTGCATCCCGCCAGGGGTGCTTCCGCCGGTTCTTCCCCCGATCGGGATGCCCCCCAAGGAGTCAACGATGAAGATCCAAGTCCGAATCAACGAAGAAGGCGCGCTGCGCAACCAGCGCCATGCCTTCAGCAACCGGTTCACCCTGGTGTCCGAGCTGCTGCAGAACGCGCGCCGTGCCGGCGCCCGCCTGATCCGGATCGACCACGATCCGCAGGCACAGATCCTGACCGTGCAGGACGACGGCCACGGCCTGGACGACTTCCAGAAGCTGCTCAGCTTCCACGAGTCGGGATGGGACGCCGACACCTGCACGCAGGAGCGCCCCTTCGGCGTCGGGTTCTCGAAGTGCCTGTACGCCGCCTCGCGCTGCGTGGTGGCCTCGGGCCGGCGCCGCGTCGACATCGACACCGCGGCCGCACTGGCCAAGGCACTCGTCGAGGTCGAAGAGTGTGTCGAAGGTGACGCGGTGACAGGCACCCGGGTCGAGTTGCACGGCGTCGACCTGCCGGACCTTGCGCAGCGCGTCGAGGAACTGTGCGCCGGGTTTCCGGTGCCGGTGTGGTTCAACGGCGAGCCGCTCAAGCGCGCCATGGCCGAGGCCCACCTGGCCACCCAGGCCAGCGCCATCGGCGCCGTGCACCTCGCGGGCACGCGCGACGGCCGGTACACCCACGACACCTGGGTGTTCCTGCAGGGCTTCTGCGTGCTGCGGCCGGCCTGGTCCACACGTGAGGACGTGAACGTCGTGCACCTGGACTCGCGCCAGTTCATGGCGCGCCTGCCGGACCGCGACCGCCTGATCGACGAGGACGTGCAGCGCCAGCGCATCGACACCGAGCTGAAGGCCTGCTGGCGGCGCACGCTGGCGATCGCGAAAGCCGAACTGCCACCGCGCCACTTCATCGACACCTACTACGGCGTCATGCGCGGCTGGGGGCACCTCGACCTGCTGAACGACCTCGGCACCCTGCCGGCGGAGCTGTGCAGCCTGGTGTCGGGCTACCCGGTGCAGGTGGAGCATGGCGAGCGCCGCCATCTGGCGCCGGTGCCGACCGCGCCCTCGCGCGAGGCCATCGAGTCGGGGGCCGTGCAGCTGGTGGCCCTGGACGACGTGGGCGACGACAACGCGCCGCGCTGGATGATGGCGCGCGCCCGCGGGTGGCTGGTGTTCGACTGGATCGGCGTGCATGCCGACCACTGGGTGATGCGCCACGTCCGCTTCCTCGAGGAAGAGGGTCAGCGCGTGACGCCGGTGGGCGAGAAGCTGCGCACGGCGCTGGAGGGCCGCTGGGTCTGGCCCACGGTCATCCTTTGCGAGAAGGTTCGCCTGCGCGTCGGCGACGACGAGACGCTGGTCGGCGACGCCGGGGTCTGCCACGACGGCAATCTGTACATCCCCGACGGCGAGACGACGGGCGCGCCGGTGGAACAGCTGTCCTCGTTCACCGACGAGCACGACCAGTTCCTCGATGCCGACCGCGACGCCGACCGTGACGCGCTGGCCGATCTGCTGCGCCTGCTGCGGGCGGTGGACCCGGTGCAGACGCTGGACTCGCTGCTGCAGTCCCTGCGGCTGGGCAAGTACCCGCTGCTGCACGGCAAGACCTTCCAGCTGACGGTGGGCGTGGGTCTCGCGCCCGGGCACACCGTCGATCTGGTCGACCACGCAGCGGCGGGCGGAGGATCGCATGCAGGACGCTGACTACGCGGCCCGCATCAACGCCGTGAAGCAGCGCGCGCACGGGCGCTGGAGCGAGGTGCTGGCTGCGGCCGGCGTCGAGGAGCGCATCCTCCGGCATCGCAACGGGCCCTGCCCGTCCTGCGGCGGGACCGACCGCTTCCAGTACACCGACAAGTTCGGCGAGGGCAACTACCACTGCCGGCAGTGCGGCCCGGGTGGCGGCTTCAAGCTGCTCCAGGCTGTGCGGGGCGTGGACTTCCATGCCGCCCTGTGCGAGGTGGAACGTTGCCTGGGCATGCTGCCGGCGGCGGCCGCCTGCGAAGCCGGTGCCCCAGCGGCATCGGGGGAGCGCATGCGCCGGCTGGTGCAGCGCATCTGGGACGAGGCGCGGCCGGTGGTGGCCGGCGACGAAGTCGACCGCTACCTGCGCGGACGCGGGCTGACCCTGCATCGGCATCCGCCGGTGCTGCGGTTCCACCCGTCGCTCGGCTACTTCGAGAAGGGTGCTGACGGCAAGTCGCGGCAGATCGCGGCCTACCCAGCCATGCTGGCGCTGATCCAGGCGCCGGACGGTCAGGCCGTGACGCTGCACCGGACCTACCTGCGCGACGGCCGAAAGCTCGACGCCGCCGACGCGAAGAAGGTGCTCTCCGCGGGCATCCACGGCGCCGCCGTGCGTCTGTTCGATGCCGGCGCACAGCTCGCGCTGTGCGAAGGCATCGAGACCGCCCTGGCGGTGCACCTGGCCACCGGCAAGCCCGTGTGGGCCGGCATCAGCGCCGGCAACCTGGAGAAGCTCTGGGTGCCGGACACCGTGCGCGAGGTCTGCATCTACGCGGACAACGACGCCGGCGGCGACTTCGCCGGCCAGTGCTTCGCCTACGCGCTCGCGCGGCGGCTGAAGCGGGAGGAGAAGACCACCGGCCCGCGCCAGGTGCGGGTGTTCGTGCCGCGCCATGCGGGCACGGACTGGGCCGATGTGTGGTGCCAGCGTGCCACCGGCCCCGACCAGGGCCGGGGGCAAGCGAGCGCATCGTCGTCGGCCGACCGGGCCTCGGGCAACCGGGTGGCCCTCGGTGGCTGAGGCAGAGGTCATGGAGTTTTGGGTGCGGCAAGCCACGGCGGGCCGCACCCGCTTTTTCAGCGGCACTGGACGGGTCGGCGCATGCCCTGCGCCACGACCTGCCGGTGCCGGCGAAAAGGTCAGGTGCCGTCGGCCATGCGGCCGGCGCGCTCCCCCCGTCGTTTCCCGACTGGTAGCTGCCAGACCAGGTGACGCCTCCCGGCGCCACGAAGGCAGCCCTGGAGATCCATCGCGACCGATGGCGACACCCGTGTCACCGACGTCGCGCCCCTGCCACGCCGATGCATCGCCAATCCACCCAGGAAGCGCTGCATGCGGCGAGTTGTCGTCGTCAACCCACTGCGGGGACCCGTGCCCCGACGTGGGCCGTGCCGTCCCCGCTTCTCACCCATCCCAACCCGATTGGAGAAAGTCATGAAGAGCGGACGTACCCTCGTGAGCCTGGCCCAGGAACTGGAGCGCCAGCTGCACTCGAAGAAGGACCTGATCGTGCCGTCGCAGCTGGTGCATCACAGCACCGGCGACGACGGCCAGACACACATCATCGTCAACGAAGCCGGCAACCCGGTGCGCTACGGCGTCACGCCGCTGGCGCGCCGCCAGCTGGCCGACAAGCTGAAGATCCCGCACGCGTACTTCGAGCGCATGCGCGAGGAGCAACCGGTGCTGCTGGACCGCAACGTCAACACCTGGCTGCAGAGCGAGGACGACCGGCGCATGCTGCGCACCCTGGACGGCCAGGTGCGCGCCGTGCTGTCGGACCGTTACCGCCGGCTCGACAACTTCGACCTCGCCGAGAGCGTGCTGCCCATCCTGCAGCAGCTTCCCGACGTGCGTTTCGAGTCGGTCGAGCTGACCGAGACGCGCATGTACCTGAAGTGCATCACCTCGCGCCTGACCTACGAGATGGCGCCGGGCGACGTGGTGCAGGCCGGCGTGGTGATCTCGAACTCCGAGGTCGGCCAGGGCACGCTGTCGGTGCAGCCGCTGCTGTACCGGCTGGTCTGCCGCAACGGCCTGATCGCGGCGGACCGGTCGCTGCGCAAGACGCACGTGGGCCGCTCGCTCGGCACCGAGGACGAGGGCCTGCAGGTCTACCAGGACGACACCCTGCGTGCCGACGACAAGGCCTTCTTCCTGAAGGTGCGCGACGTGGTGCAGGCGGCGGTGTCGGAGGCGAGCTTCCGGCAGACGGCGCAGAAGCTGCAGAAGACGCTGAAGATCCCCCTCGTCGGCGACCCGGTGAAGACGGTTGAGGTGCTGGCCCAGCGCTACACGCTCAACGATGTCGAGCGCTCGGGCGTGCTGCGGCATCTGATCACCGAGGGCGAGCTCTCGGGCTACGGGCTGGTCAATGCGGTGACGCACTACAGCCAGGAGATCGACGACTACGACCGCGCCACGGAGTTCGAGGCGCTGGGCGGCAAGCTGATCGAGCTCGGCACCGCCGAGTGGAAGGGCCTGGCCGAAGCGATCTGAGCACGGCCTGAGCAGGCAGTCCGGCATGGCGGCGAGCGGGGGCAACCCCATTCGCCGACCGCGCCGGCGCCGACGTTGCACGGCGCCCCGACAAGGGCGTCGTTCACGCCGCACATCGCTTCATGCGGTCGCGCTCACACATTCGCCGGAATTCGCCAGGGCTTGCGAGTGGCAATTCGGTAAGCAGATGCACAGGCCCGCGCCGCCCATTGAAGTCGAACCGTCGCCCACCCTATGCTGGCCGCACAGCGCCGGAACCCGCCTTCAGCCACCGCAACACGACCCGCATCCACCGACCAACTCCTCCACCCTGCCCTGCACGGGCTCGTGGTCCCCACGCGAGGACGCACCATGAACCAGGTCCAGCTCTCCGATGTGCAGATCGCCAACCTGACCCTGCTGCTCACCATCCGCGACGGCATCCTCCACGACCGAACGTCGGCGTGCTGCCGCTTCTCGCTCGACGCCATGCAGGCCGAGCGGCTCGGCACGATGAGCGTCCAGCAGTTGATGGCCATCGTGGCCAACCTGGGTGACGCGACGCTCTTCCCGCCGCGCCGCGACCTGGTCAGCCTGCTCGACACCCCGCTGCCGCTGGTTCGACCGCTGGCCGCGGTCCACGCCCCCCGCCATGTGACGGCCAGTTCGGCCGCCTGACTCTCAGTTGCCGGGTCATTGGCCATGCAGTCGCGGGTCGATCGCCAGTTGCGCGCCCTCGCGCTGGCCAAAGCCTGCGCGGCCTGCGGCGCACGTGTGCGCACCATCGGCCATCTGACGGGCCTGCCACCCCGCGAGGCGCTGCGCCTGCTCTTCCCGGACCGAATGGCCGTACCTCGAGGGCGCTCGCCGGACTCGCCGGAGTGGTACCACGGCGCCAACCTGCTCCATCGCGCCGAGGCCTCGATCGTCGTTGCCCTGTACCGCCGTCTGCGCGACGCCGACTTCCCTGCGGGTGAGGCTCTCGTCGGTGCCTACCGCCACTACGTCGGCATCTGCCAGCCGCCGCACCGCATCAGCTTCGACCGCGCCTTCGATCTGGCCGCGCACACGGACGGCCTGTGGCTCACCGATACGAGGAGCTTCTCGCTCGTCACCTGCCCGACCTGCCACAGCGAGTTCCTGGCGGCCTACGGCTCCGTGGCCCGCTCGAACGACCACTGCCCGTTCTGCAAGCTGGTACAGCGGTACGGCACGGACCCGCGGGTGCAGGGGGCGTTTCCGGTGCAGCCGTTGGCTGCGCCGAGCGCGGAACAACTGGGAATGCTCGTCCTGCTGCAGCGTTCTTTTGGCTCATCGACGGGGCAGGTTGGAACGTCCTCGGCGAGCGAAAGCCAGCCGTGAGCCAATCGGTTCGCAGCAGGACCTTCACTGTCGGATGGCGATGCGAGATACAGAGGAAGCAACTCCGATCTGGCGTGGACGGCACAGCGTCCCACTTGCATCAGAAGTGAATGCCGCCGGACTTCGGTGTCGCAAACTGGTCCGGCTCCTTGCCCAGCGGGAAAGCGACAACGTACAGAACGCTCACCGGCATCGGCTTGGCATCGGGGTCGGTTCCCCACTTCACCTGCATCTTGCGTTCGGCATAGCGCAATGACACGCCGAGCGCCTTCAGGCCATCGATGCGGGACTGCAGTTCGTCATACACCTCGAACTTCGTCGACTCGGTGTAGAGGTCCGCGCAGTCACGGTACTCCCTGAAGTAGTCCACCAGTCCGGCGAACGCCTCGTCTGCCTCCCGCTCGAGTTCGAACCCAGGCTCCGACAGATCCATCAGGTGAGCTTCGGCGAGCCTGGCCAACTGCTTCCCCGTCGTCAGCGGGAGTGCAGTCAATGTGACGTGTTCGCGATCGAACTTTGCCTTCTGTGCCTTGAGTTCCTCTTCCGTCGGGATCGCGAAAGGCTTGTTCAGTACATCCAGATCCTCGAACTCGAACGCACCGGCCAGAGCCCTTCGCGTGTCCAGGCTGGCCGCCAGGCCCTGTTCGACCCGCTGGATCGTGCGGACGTTGAGCCCGGAGATTTCAGCCAACTGCTCCTGAGACCACTGGCGCATCTCCCGGAAGAGCCGCACGCACAGGCCGAGTTCGGCCGGGGTCAGCAGGCGAGCGGTCGTCACTCTTTCGGCGGTGTCAATCACAAGCTTCTCCATGGTAGGACATCGATGGCATGCAGTATCGAAAGCACCGACGGCGCTGACCACGACAGCAGCCCGACAGCAGCCCGCCATGGCGGTGTATGAACGCGGACGACGTACGCCCGATATAGACCGCCAGCGATGTCGGATCAGGCCTGCCGCCGACGCTTGGTGTCGAAAGCCGTGCCCGAGAGTGATCCTTTCAGGTGTCGGCGTTCAACCGTGTCCATCAACATGGCCGCGGGTGCTCGCCTGCAATCGCCATGCTTTCGTCAGCTTCCCACGGATCCTTTCCAGCGTCCGACCCGGGCTTCGCCGCCCTGCCCGTCCCTGACGTGCTCGCAGCGGCCGACGGCCTCGTCAGCCGCATCCGCCTGTGTTTCGGCCTGTCCCGTGACACCTTCGACGCGGAGGTGCAACCGCTGCTGCAGCGCTATGCCAGCTACGTCCACCTCCTGCCCGCTACCGCCGACAACTACTTCAGCTCACCTGCCGGTCTGCTGAACCTCGGGCTGGAGGTCGCGTTCTACAGCCTGCAAGGCACCGACGCGCACATCTTCTCCGGACGGTCGACGATCTCAGCGCGCCGCCAGCTTGAACCGCGCTGGCGCCTGGCCACCTTCATCGGTGGCCTGTGTTGCGAACTGCACCGGGTGCTCAGCCACCTGATCGTGACCGACGAGGCGGGTGGCGAGTGGCCGCAGTTCCTCGTCCCCCTGGGCGACTGGCTGGCATCGCGCAGTGCCGCTCGCTACTTCGTTCGCTGGCGGCCGAACGCCACCGAGTCGCGTGGCCTGGGCGTGTTTGCGCTTCCCCTGGTCGTTCCGGGAGCCACGCTCCAGTACTTGGCGCAGGAAAACAGTGTCATCGTCCCGCACCTCCTGTCCAGCATCAGCGGGCAGCCGGTCTACCGTGACCACAACGTCCTCGACGCGCTGGTCCGCCGCTCACTTGCGCTGGTGATCGACCGGAACCTGCAGGCCAACGCTGATCGCTACGGCGTGCCGCAGTTCGGCTCACACCTCGAGCGGTACCTGGTCGACGCCATGCGCCGTCTGGCCTCCGGTAGTCCCAGCTGGTTCCCGAACCGAGAGAAGTCGCGGTCCTGGCTGGGGCCTGACGGGCTGTTCCTGCTGTGGCCGCAGGCGGCCCACGATGTTCAGGCGCTGCTGGAGGCCGATCAGTTGGCCGGCATCCCCAAGGCGCCTGAGACGATGCTCGATCTGCTGCTGGAGGCCGGAGTCTTCGCGCGGCAGCCGGACGGCGCCTCGACCTGGTTCGTCCTGCCGCCGGAGTTGAAGACCGCCGCGGAGGCGGTGAAGCTGGCATCGCCGGCGATCCTGCTGCACGGTGTCGCGCCGCCGGCCGAGCCTCTGGCCATCTCGTTGGTCTGCCCACCTGGCGCCACGCGGGCCACCCAGAAGGCGCCAACGCCTGCACCGGCGCCAGCCCCCGCACCGCCGCCCGGCACCCAGTTCTCATTGCTCGACGCCACCGACATGGCCACATCACCGGCAGCTCGCACATCCCCGCCGCCGCCGGTGTCACAGACCCCGGCACCGCCCCCTGCTGCCGTTGCCGACCTGGCAGTCCCGTCGCCGCCCCACCAGC